>NZ_JBLNKT010000008.1:0-135152 GCF_048158525.1 Flavobacterium algoris | reverse complement strand
AAATTCTAGTGGTTTTTTCAAATCTCTCGATTCTATTACTCTTATTCTTTTGTCTTGAAATCTCTTTCAAAACGGCTGTCAATTCAATATGTCTAGGAACGTGTTCTGCTTGTTTTTTCGTTTCGTCAACACTCGTTAAAGTGTTTCTCAAAGCGGGTGCAAAAGTGCAACTTCTTTTCTTAACTGGCAAGAAATTTTTGAAGTTTTTTTTGGAAATTTTTATCTCCAGTTTCTTCTCTTTTTCTTATCAGTCTATCAAGGAACTTTGCGCGTTTTGCGGGGTGCAAATGTAACATCCGTTTTCTAATCTCACAAGCTTTATCGAATCTTTTTTTGAAAATAAATTTTCTTGTTTAATTCGTACTACTTGCCAGTTTGTTAAAGAACTTCTGCGCCATTGCGGGTGCAAAAGTAGCCCATTTATTCGCTTTTACAAGCTTTTTTAAACCTTTTTTTTGATGTTTTCTTAACTTATTCTTTAAATCGCTGGAAACATGAATATTGAAACAAAACTATTTTCCTCGCCAAGGCCCTCTCCGAACGAGAGGGTGACGAAATGGATAGGATCAGTGACTTTCTGGTTAGAATTAGTCACAATCATTATAAATAGATAATAAATACTACGTACGCTGTGAAAGCTGCACTCCTATATATAAGCACACAATATTAATATTAATGATGGAGATTTCTACTTCGGCGAAATAACAAACTCGATGCAATCAGTACCCGCCGTTAGGGATACTAGCGAAAAGCCCGCAGAAAAATGAAATGAAATGGAATTTTTTAGAGGACTTGCAGAGGATAGCCCGACACATTATGAAAAAAGAGGCAACTACACATTAAGATAATTACCTCTTTTTTCATAATGAGCAACGCCCAAATGATATTATTATTTCAATTTTTCTGCTTTGGATTCCCAAGAGGTGGTGAGATTATCATAATCAACTGGATTTGCCGGATTCTGATTTTGTAATCTTCCAGATTCAAAAGCTCGAACTAATATTGTTTCTATTAAAAAATCCTCATTATTATCATAAGGAGCATATTTTGTTTTTAAGTTAATATCGAACATACTTGCCGCTGTATTTGACCAAAATGCTTTCCAACCACTTTTGAGATCTTTAATTAACTCATAAGTTGTAGTTCCTGTTTGGCGATGAATTAACTTCACCAGGATTTGGCCTTGTTTGCGGGATAACTTTTTAAGCTTTGTTTCAAATTCATTACTAAGGTAATCTTCGACAATCTTAAAGTATTTTTTTTTCTCTCTACCTGTTTTAAGATTAGCCATACCTCTATTTAGTACTGTCAATCTTTCGGCTGCTAGTTTTGCATACGGATAAGTCTTGTATACACGGTTTTGAAGAATTAAAAATTGCTTTTTTGCTTCAGGGTCGAGTTTTTCTTTATGAATGACTATTTCCGGTAATTGTATGGTGTCATTAAGTATAGAATCATTCTCCATCAATACATAACCCTTCTTGGTGGTATCCTTTGGAGTTACTTGAGCATTAACAGATATAGTTGCAAAAAGAAAAAATAAGAAAAGCGTAACGATCTTCATTAGTTGAAAAATTTAATTGCCAAAATTATACATTATATATACAACTGTGATGCCAAATTTATAATTTAGCAAAAAAATAATTTTATGAGTACTAAATCAATATTGAATAAGTCATCGCTTGAATTTTTAGAAAACTACCTTAATAATGCGTCACCTACAGGTTATGAAAGTAATGGACAGAAATTATGGATGGATTATTTGAAACCTTATGTTGATACTTTTATAACGGATACGTACGGTACTGCTGTAGGGATTATAAATCCAGACGCTCCATATAAGGTAGTAATCGAGGGACATGCTGACGAAATTTCTTGGTATGTAAATTACATTACTGATGATGGACTAATCTATGTAATTAGAAATGGTGGTTCTGATCACCAAATTGCACCTTCAAAACGTGTCAACATTCATACTAAAAATGGAATTGTAAAAGGTGTTTTTGGCTGGCCAGCAATTCATACTCGTAATAGAGGAAAAGAAGAAGTCGCTAAAGTTGATAATCTATTTATTGATATTGGTTGCGAAACTAAAGATCAAGTTGATAAAATGGGCGTTCATGTAGGTTGTGTAATAACCTATCCGGATGAATTCATGATTTTGAACGAAAACAAATTTGTTTGTCGCGCTATTGACAACCGTATGGGTGGTTTTATGATTGCCGAAGTGGCTCGTTTGCTACACGAAAACAAAATAAAACTTCCTTTTGGATTGTACATCACTAATTCTGTTCAGGAAGAAGTAGGTCTTCGCGGTGCCGAAATGATTACTAAAACTATCAAACCTAATGTAGCTATTGTTACTGATGTTTGCCACGACTCCACTACTCCAATGATCGAAAAGAAAATTGAAGGAGATACTAAAATAGGTAAAGGACCTGTAGTAACTTACGCTCCTGCTGTTCAGAATAATTTGAGAGAATTGATTTTGGAAACTGCTATGGCGAAAGAAATTCCATTCCAACGATTGGCTTCTTCTCGCGTCACTGGAACTGATACTGATGCTTTTGCTTACAGTAATGGTGGTGTTGCCTCAGCATTGATATCATTGCCTTTGCGTTACATGCATACAACCGTTGAAATGGTTCATCGTGATGATGTTGAAAACGTGATTAAATTGATATATGAAACCTTGTTGAAGATAGAAAACGAAGAAACCTTTTCTTATTTTAAATAAAAACTGTTTAAACGTTAATTTGGTTATTCCTTTAACCGATTTAAGCGAATAACCGAATTAACAAATAAACAACTCCATGAAAATTCTAATACTCGAAGACGATTTTACTTTATCGAAAGAAATGGTAACTTTTTTCACTTCCAAATCTTTTCAATGTACTCCTTATTATGATGGTTTGCTACTGCTAAAAAAATACAAATCCAATGATTATGATTTAATCATACTCGATATTAACGTTCCTGGCAAAAACGGAATCGAAGTTTGTAAAGCCATTCGAGAATTAGATAAAAAGACGCCAATAATAATGTTGACCGCATTTAGCGAAATTGAAGACAAGCTAACTTCATTCGAAAATGGTGCTGACGATTACTTGGTAAAACCCTTTCATTTTGATGAATTATTTGCTAGAGTACATTCGCTTTTACGCAGAAAAGAAACGCCACAACAGGCAAAAGAAAAAATTATCATTCAGGATTTAGAAATTTTTGAAACTGAAATGAAAGTTTTTCGGGCAGATATAGAAATCAAATTAACTCCAAAAGAGTTTAAACTGTTATTTACATTGGCCAATGCCAACGGAAATGTGCTTTCAAAACAATTCATTGCTGAAAAGCTTTGGGATTATCACATCGAGACCAATCAAAATACTATTGAAGTTTATATTAATTTTTTAAGAAAGAAAATCGATAAAGACCACGAAACAAAACTGATTCGGACCAAAATTGGTTACGGATATTATTTAAGCGATCAGGAATGACATTAAAAAACCGAATATCACTTTTAGTAAGTTTGCTTTTTACAATCCTTTTTGGGTTGGCTTCTACATTGATATTTGTTTTGTATTCTAATTTTAGAAAAGAAGAATTCCGCGATCGATTGGAGATTAAAGCGCTTTCGAACATTAAACTTCTAGTAAATGTGAAAGAAGTTGACGATCAGCTTTTGAAAATGATCGATCAAAACTCCATTAATAAATTGTATGATGAAAAGACTTTAGTCTTCGATTCTAATTATAAATTGATTTACAGCAGTATTGATGACGCCAAAATCAATTGGTCGATTGACGATTTAAAATACCTTAAAAAACATAAAACCTTTTTTAAACAACAAGGCAATTATGAAGTTTACGGCATTTTTTATGACACTAACGACAAAGATTTTTACGCCTTAATTTCTGCTACTGATGGTTATGGCAAGCGAAAATTGCTTTTCTTAAGATATACACTTGTTATATCTTATCTATTTTTTACTTGTATCTGCTGGGTTCTGACCTCTCTTATGGTAAAAAAAGCAATGAATCCGTTGAGTGCTTTTCATCAAAAAATAAAAAATATCAACGAGAATAATCTAGACACTCGTATCGCTTCTAAAAGCAACAAAAATGAAATTGATTTGATTGCTAATGAATTCAATTTCATGATGGATCGAATTGAAGTTTCGTATCAAAAACAAAAAGAATTTACCGCCCACGCCTCTCACGAACTGCGAACTCCCCTATCACGAATTACTTCGCAAATTGAAAATACAATTGCAGATCCGGCAACTTCCGTTAAAGACAAAATATTTTTGAAAAACATTTTGTCTGATGTCAATCAATTAACCGAATTAATTAATTCTTTATTGATTCTTTCGAAAATTGACTACAAGAATCAGGAACACCATGAAGTACATCGAATGGATGAAATTTTATTTTCGGCTATTGAAAATCTAAACAAGAGTTTTCCTGATTTTGTCATTTTATTCGAAATGGAACAAAATGACGATTTAGATACGGCTTTAGAAATTAAGGGAAATAAAAACTTATTAGAAATTGCGCTGAGCAACGTCTTAAAAAATGCCTGTGTTTATTCTGATGACAAACAAGCTAAAGTGAAAATCAGCACCACTGAACACAATCATCTTATAATTTCGATTTCAAATACCGGAAAAACATTGAGCGAAAACGAACAAAAAAATCTTTTTCAACCTTTTATGCGTGGAGAAAACTCAAAAGGAGCTTCTGGTTTTGGGCTTGGATTAAGAATCGTAAATCGGATTTTAACACTTCATACAGCACAAATTAGTTATAGTGTTCCAGTGGAAAACATTAATTTATTTCAACTTATTTTTCGTTAATAACAACTTCTTACTTTTTTTAAGGTCTTTTTAAGTTCGTTCTTAAGGCGTCTTAAAGCCTTGTGATAGCATCTTTGTATCAAATAAAAGGATACAATGAAAAAATTATTTGCATTACTATTTCTGGTTAGCCTTAATCAGGTAGTTGTGGCTCAAAAAACAGTCACATTAGAAGACTGCGAAAGTCAGTTTCTAAAAAAGAATCTTTTCTTGCTGGCTTCTCAATACAATATTGATGCTTCCAAAGCACTGACGATACAAGCCCGTATTTGGGATAATCCTACGCTTACTGCAGCATTAAATGCTTATAATCCTGATGGAAATCGCTATTTTGATATTGGTAAAGAAGGTCAGAAAGCATTTGGAATTGAACAGTTAATTTACTTGGGAGGCAAGAAAAGCAACGAAGTAAAATTGGCACAAACCAACGAACAATTGGCAGAACTTCAATTTAATGATTTATTAAGGATATTAAAACTGCAATTGCGAAAAAGTTTCTACACCGTTTACTACAACATAAAAAGTCTTGAAACTACTGATAAACAACTGACACATATTGAAGATTTAATCAATTCCTACTCCGTTCAGGAACAAAAAGGAAATATTCCTTTAAGAGATGTTGTTCGTTTACAATCCTTGTATCTCAATTTCAAAAATGAACGTATGGAAGTGGTGAATGATAATATTGAAGAACAAGCCAACTTAAAATTGTTATTGAACGAAACTGAAACCGTGATTCCGAATGTTTCTGATGTAGAGTTTAACAAATACCTAAAAACAATTGCTTTCGATTTAAAATCTTTAGAAAGCGATGCTATAACCAATCGTCCGGATTATTTGTCCAAACAAAAAGAAATTGATGCCAATTCATTAAATGTAAAATTGCAAAAATCACTTTCTGTACCTGATATTACAGTTGGCGCAACTTACGATCAACGAAGCGGTGCTTTTAATAAGGAAGCGAATTTGACACTTGGAATTCCGTTACCGCTTTGGAACAAAAATAAAGGAAATATTAAATACGCTCAAACTATTTTAGACCAATCAAAAGTGAAAAAGCAAAATTTCGACCTTCAATTGCAGACCGAAATTACTTCAGCCTGGACAAAATGGGACGAATCGCGTAAAAATTATTCGGTTATAAAACCTATAGTTAATGCTGATTTTGAAACCGTTTACAACGGGATATTAACCAATTTTAAAAAACGAAATATCAGCTTATTAGAATTTACTGATTTTATGGAAAGCTACAATCAGGCTACAATTCAGGTTAATGAATTAAAGAAAAAAGTAGTGCTTTCAGGCGAAGAATTCAATAGTACCATCAATAAAGACTTATTTTAAAACTAAATAAAAATGAAACATAAGCTAATCATAGCAGCTGCAATCGTAAGTCTATCACTTACAAGCTGCAAAAAGGAAGTTAAAAATCCAGATACAAATACTTCTTTTGCATTGAGTGATTCTATGCTAAAAACTACCACGACAGCTAAAGCGCAAACCCAGCCGGTAAAAAATGAATTGAATTTTTATGGAAAAATAATGGCCGACAACAATAAAATGATTGATGTTTACCCGCTCGTTGGCGGCAATGTAGTGAAGTTAAATGTAGAACTTGGAGATTATGTTAAAAAAGGGCAAGTTCTGGCGACGATAAAAAGTACAGATATCGCTGATATTGAAAAACAATCTATTGATGCAAAAAATGATTTATTGGTGGCAAAAAATAGTTTAAAAGTAGCTCAGGAATTATTTGACGGAAAATTAAACTCAGAAAGTGATGTTCTTCAAGCAAAATCAGGAGTAAACAAAGCACAATCGCAATTAAGTAAAGTTCAGGAAACGTATAAAATTTACAATATAAAAGCGGGTTCTATTTATGAAGTAACGGCTCCAATTAGTGGATTTATCATTCAAAAAAGTATCAATCAGGATATGCTTTTACGTTCTGATCGTTCTGAAAACATTTTTGACATTGCTGAAATTAGCGAAGTTTGGGCAATGGCCAACATTAACGAAATGGATATCAATAAAGTAAAATTAGGAATCGATGCTGATGTAACCACTTTAAGTTATCCTGATAAAGTTTTTAAGGGAAAAGTAGATAAAATCTTCAACGTAATTGATCCGGAAACTAAAGCAATGCAGGCAAGAATTAAACTGCAAAATCCCGGTTTCTTATTAAAACCAGATATGAACGCCAGCATCAAATTATCTTTTAACGATGCTAAAACAATGATTGCGATTCCGAGTGACGCTATTGTTTTTGATAAAAGTAAAAACTTCGTGATGGTTTTTAAAGACCGTCATAACATCGAAACCAGACAAGTTGAAATTTACAGAGCAGTTGGAGATAAAACATACATCTCTAGTGGTTTAAAAGAAAACGAGAAAGTCATTACCAACAATCAGTTATTTATTTACCGCGCTTTAAACGAGTAAGACATGAACAAATTCATAAGAAACATTATTGCTTTTTCGCTTAAGAATAAAGCATTTACCTTTTTTTGGGTAGGAATATTGGCGGTTGCAGGATTTATTTCTTTCAAAAATATGCCAATTGACGCTTTTCCGGATGTAACCAATACACAGATTATTATCATTACACAATGGAATGGTAAAAGTGCCGAGGAAGTAGAACGTTTTGTTACCTCGCCTATTGAAATCTCCATGAACTCGGTACAAAAAAAGACCAGCGTTCGCAGTATTACCATGTTTGGATTATCTGTAATCAAAATCATTTTTGATGATGGTGTTGATGATACTTTTGCACGTTTTCAAGTAAATAATTTACTGAAAAACGTTTCTCTTCCTGATAATGTCGAACCGGATGTACAGCCTCCTTACGGGCCAACAGGAGAAATATTCAGATACATTGTAAAAAGTGACAGTAGAGACAGCCGTGAATTGTTAACGTATCAAAATTGGGTGATTGACAAACAATTGCGCGCCGTTCCTGGTGTTGCCGACTTAAATGTTTTTGGTGGTCAGACTAAAACGTATGAAGTTGGAGTTGATCCTATAAAATTAGCCAAATACAACATTACACCTTTACAGGTTTATAATGCTGTAAATGCAGGAAATTTAAATGTTGGTGGAGATATTATTGAAAAAAATGGACAAGCATTTGTGGTTCGCGGTGTCGGACTTTTGAAATCTATTCCGGATATCGAAAATATTATTGTTGATGATGCGCATGGAAATCCGATTTTGGTTAAAAATGTAGCTTCGGTTTATGAAAGTGCCATGCCAAGAGTCGGGCAAACCGGAATTGGCAAAAATGATGATGCTGTTGAAGGAATTGTGGTAATGCGAAAAGGCGAAAATGCTCAGGAAACATTGGCTTTAATCAAAGACAAAATAAAAGATTTAAATGAAAATGTGCTTCCAAAAGACATTAAAATTGAAACTTTTTACGATCGTGATAATTTGATGAATTTCACGACCGAAACCGTAATGCACAATTTAT
The DNA here is from genome assembly GCF_048158525.1 of Flavobacterium algoris. NCBI lineage: Bacteria > Pseudomonadati > Bacteroidota > Flavobacteriia > Flavobacteriales > Flavobacteriaceae > Flavobacterium > Flavobacterium algoris. The sequence continues at coordinate 126,831 of NZ_JBLNKT010000008.1, read as the reverse complement.
TAGAAGGAATTATTCTGGTGACCGTTGTCGTTTTCCTTTTTATGGCCGATTGGAGAACCACTTTTACGGTTTCTATTGTGATTCCGCTTTCCTTATTATTTGCTTTTTTATGTCTCAAATTAATGGGAATGAGCGCCAATTTACTCAGTTTGGGTGCGGTCGATTTTGGGATTATTATTGATGGTGCAGTGGTGATGGTCGAGGGATTGTTTGTGGTTTTAGATCATCGAGCACATCAATTAGGAATGACCGCTTACAATAAAATTGCCAAAGGAAGTTTGATTAAAAAGACAGGAACTGAAATGGGTAAAGCCATTTTCTTTTCAAAATTAATCATTATCACAGCTTTATTACCCATATTTTCTTTCCAAAAAGTAGAAGGAAAAATGTTTTCGCCTTTGGCATTTACTCTTGGTTTTGCCTTGATGGGAGCGCTTCTTTTTACTTTAACCTTAGTTCCAGTTTTGTCGCATCTTCTTTTAAATAAAAATGTAAAAGAAAAAAACAATCCGTTTGTAAACTTCTGGGATCGCAATGTGAGCAAAGGTTTTGCCTGGACATTTAAACATAAAGTAAAAACACTAATTGTTTCATTAACTATAATTGTAGCCACATTTTTTTCAGCTTCATTTTTGGGAACCGAATTTTTACCTCAATTAAATGAAGGTGCTTTATGGGTTACTGCCGAATTGCCAATGAGTACGTCCCTTCCGGAAAGTGTAAAAACCGCTGCAATGATCAGAAAAGATCTGGAAAGTTTCCCGGAAGTAAAAAATGTGCTTTCGCAGACAGGCCGAAGCAACGACGGAACAGACCCAAATGGTTTTGGTTTTATTCAGCTTCAAGTAGATTTAAGACCAAAATCAGAATGGAAACGAAAAATTTCCATGGATGATTTAATCAACGAAATGGATGGCAAATTAAAAGTGCATCAAGGAATTACCTATAATTATTCGCAACCGGTAATTGATAACGTAGCCGAATCTGTTGCTGGTTTTAAAGCTTCAAATGCAGTGAAAATTTATGGTGATGATCTTAATAAATTAGATGAATTATCAAATGAAGTTTTGGCAAAAATAAAAAATATTCCAGGAATCAAAGATGTTGGAATTCTTAGAAATGTTGGTCAGCCAGAGATTAGTGTGATTTTGGATAGAGAAAAAATGGCCGCCTACGGAGTAACTTTGAGTGATGCTCAGGCCGTTTTAGAATTGGCCTTTGGAGGAAAAACGGCTACTGAAAAATACGAAGATGAAAAGAAATTTGATGTTCGTGTACGTTTTTCAAAAGAATACCGTAAAGATGAAAAAGATTTGGCTGAACTTAAAGTGCCAACAATAAGCGGTGCAAAAATTCCTCTAAAAGAAATCTGCGATATTAAAACCGTAACGGGTCCGGCTTTTATTTACAGAGACAATACAAAACGTTTTATTGGAGTAAAATTCTCTGTTCGGGATCGCGATTTAGGAAGTACAATTGCTGAAGCGCAGTCAAAAGTATCAGAAGTAAAAATGCCGGCGGGGTATACAACAGGCTGGACAGGAGAATTTGAAAATCAGGTTCGTGCGAGTGCGCGTTTGGCTCAGGTTGTGCCAATCAGTTTGATTGGTATATTCGTCTTGTTGTTTATTTTGTTTGGAAATTTTAAAGATTCGTTATTAGTTTTAACTAATGTTCCGTTTGCTATTATTGGGGGAATTATCGCTTTGCATCTTACGGGGATGAATTTTGGAATCTCTGCAGGAGTTGGTTTTATTGCCTTACTCGGAATTTGTATACAAAATGGAGTAATTCTGATATCCGAATTCCATCATAATCTGAAGGCAAAATTCTCTCTCGAAGAATCTATTTTCATGGGAGTAAAAGCCAGAACGAGAGCAGTTGTAATGACAGCGCTGATGGCATCGATAGGTTTAATGCCCGCTGCAATTTCAACCGGAATTGGTTCTGAATCTCAAAAACCATTGGCGATTGTGATTATCGGAGGTTTAGTAACGGCAACAATCTTGACCTTATTGGTTTTCCCAATTCTGTTCTGGATCTTCAACCGAAAAAAACATGCTCCAATTGAATAGCGTTATTTAAGAGAAATAATTTGGGTTATTAATTTAATAGTTAGAAAAAAGCATCATTGTGGATCACAATGATGCTTTCTTTTTAAATTCTAAATACAGGCTAAAGACTAGCAACAGGTTTTGATTCGGATCGTTTTAAATATACAACTGCTTCTTTTGCATTAGATATTTCGGCATACTTTAATGCGTTGACACCAATCTCATTTTTTTCTTTTAGATGTGCTCCATTGGCTAATAATAATTTGATGATTTCAACTTTATTATACCTTGCAGCGACCATTAATGGAGTTAATCCATTTGATTTTTCGTTTACATCAATACCGTAAGCGATTAATTTTTTTACCAAATCTATTTCTCCTTTATAGATTACGACACACAAAGGAGTTGCACCTTCATAAATAGAATGATTGATTTCTTTTTGAGCAACATAATTGTGATTTGACGCATGAGAAACTGTGGAGAATGTTACTAAAGCAATTCCTAGGTAAACGATTAATTTTTTCATGATGATTGATTTTTTTGTTAATTGATTGATGATTTGATGATTTAAATTTTGAACTAATGTTCTATGCAAATATACATCTAAAGAAAGGTATCTTGTTTTACAAGGTACTTGATTTTAACAAAAAATTAACTTTTATGAAATTTAATTTAAATCATAACTAATTCATAAACAAATAATTGACAATATGAACATACCTTAATTTACTTTTAAAAAAAATCCCGTAAATTTAATAATTAATAAAATAATCCCTTTAATACTTTAACAAAAAGATACAATTCAAATTATTAGTATACTTTTTTAGTATTTTTACTTAAACTATTCTTCAGATGCAATCAAAAGCAATAAATATTAAGGATTATTTAAAAGAAATTCCTGAGGAAAGAAAACAAGCATTTCTCAAACTTCGAGAAACTATTGTGAATAATATTCCAAAGGGATTTGTTGAACAAATGTCTTATGGAACAATTGGTTTTAGTGTACCACATTTTATTTATCCAAATGGATATCATTGTGATTCGAAACTACCGCTACCTTTTGTAAACATTGCCTGCCAGAAGAATTTTATTGCCCTATACCACATGGGAATTTATGCAAATCCCGAATTATTGCAATGGTTTATCTCCGAATATCCCAAATACAGCAATCAAAAACTCGATATGGGAAAAAGTTGCATCCGATTTAAAAAATTGGATCAAATCCCTTTTGCTTTAATTTCAGAACTAATCAAAAAAATGTCTGTTGCTGACTGGATTAAATGTTACGAGTCACAAATTAAAAAATCAAAATAATTACTAACCTTAATTTTTAAAACTATGAACATTATCAAAAAAATTGTTTTAGCCTTATTAGCAATTATTGCTCTGGCATTGATTGTTGCTTTATTCCTTCCAAAAAACTATGCTGTAGAACGGGAAATAACGATTAACCAACCCAAAGACAGTGTTTTTAATTATATTAAATATGTTAAAAATCAGGATAATTTTAGCGTTTGGAATAGAAAAGATCCAAAAATGATTAAATCATTTTCAGGAACTGACGGCACGATAGGATTTGTATATTCATGGAATAGCCAGGATAAAAATGTAGGTGTTGGGGAACAGGAAATTAAAAAAATAATCGAAGGAGAACGAATCGATTTTGAAATACGTTTTAAAGTTCCATTCGAATCAACTGATAATGCTTACCTGATAACGGAAGCCATCTCACCAAGTCAAACTAAAGTGAAATGGGGTTTTAATGGAAAAATGCCGTATCCCATGAATTTAATGTTGCCCATAATGAACATGGAAAAAATGCTTGGAAAAGATTTACAAGATGGATTGAATAATCTAAAAGTAGTTCTTGAAAAATAAGGCAATTTTTAATAAAAAAAACCGCAATTCTAATTCAGAATTACGGTTTTCTATTTTTGTAAAAGACTATTATTTATTCGCTAAATAAGCCAAAACATTTTTCTCGATTCTTTCATCAATATTTGAAATGTCAGCCTTTACGAATTTTTCCCCTAAAATATTTTCATATAATTCGATATATCTTTCAGAGACCGTTTCAATATATTCATCGGTCATCTCAGGAATTTGCTGTCCTTCCAGTCCTTGAAAACCATTTTCAATTAACCAACGACGTACAAATTCTTTCGATAATTGTTTTTGTTCTTCGTCCTTGTCTTGTCTTTCCTGATATCCTTCAGCATAAAAATAGCGAGACGAATCCGGTGTGTGAATTTCATCGATCAAAACAATTACTCCTTCTTTGGTTTTCCCAAATTCATATTTAGTATCAACCAAAATCAATCCGCGACTGGCAGCAATTTCAGTTCCTCTTTGAAATAATGCTCTGGTATATTTTTCTAAAACCAAATAATCCTCTTCAGAAACGATTCCTTTAGAAAGAATATCGGCTCTTGAAATATCAGCATCGTGTTCTCCATTATCTGCTTTGGTAGTTGGCGTTATAATTGGTTCTGGAAACTTATCGTTTTCTTTTAAACCTTCTGCCATTTTAACACCACAAATTTCTCTTTTGCCAAGAGCATATTCACGCGTAGCATGACCGGAAACATAACCACGAATTACCATTTCAACTTTGAAAGGATCACATAAATGACCAACAGCAACATTGGGGTCTGGAGTTGCGATTAACCAATTTGGTACAATATCTTGGGTCAATTCCATGAATTTAGTAGCAATTTGATTTAGGATTTGACCTTTATACGGAATTCCTTTTGGTAAAACTACATCAAAAGCCGAAAGCCTATCCGTGGCAACCATTACTAAAAGATCATCATTTATATTGTAAACTTCTCTTACTTTACCTCTGTAAACAGATTTCTGGTTTGGAAAATTAAAATTAGTAGTTGTTATGGTGTTGCTCATTATTATTAGTATTGTGTTGTTTTTTTATTTAGCTGCAAATTTATGATTATTTTGGAAAGAAAAGCAAAGAATCATTCATCATACAACCATAAATAAATACTGTATCAAAAAATTCTGAAATCATTCCAAAAAAAAATCTAGTATGTCAGGTATTCGTTTTAAAAAAAAACAGCAATTCAATTATTCAAATTTTACAAAATCTGCTAAATCTGCATGCCTCTTTTTTCACGCAGATTTAGCAGATTCGGCAGATTCGGCAGATTCTAAATTGAAAATTTTATTTTTAAATAATTAGAATTGACTATTGCCGTATTATTAAAACACTTGCACATGACTTCTACTCTACTGCTAAAGTATGTTTTTTTAATAATTCTTTGGACAGGTATTTAGCAACTCCTTCATTATCATTAGTTGAAATCACTTCTAAATGTGATAGTTTATCTTTCAAACTCTCAGGAGCATTTCCCATGATTAGTCCTTTACCAGTTGATTTAAGCATATTTTCATCATTAAATCCATCTCCAAAAGCAATTGCTTCATGAAAGAACAAATTTTCTTTTTCTAAAATTTTTGCAATCGCAACACTTTTATCTACTGATTTATCCATAAATTCCAAACAAAGCGGAAGACTAAAAGCATGACTAAAAAGCGAGGAATGATTTTCTAAGATTTGGTCTCTCAGTTCCAATAATTTGGAATGCTTCTCATGAGTAAAAAATACTTTTATAGCGCTTAAATCTTCAACTGTACTAAAATCTACCAATTCGGGATGATAATTTAATTCCGTTTGAAAACTATTTAGTTTTTCATTGTGTTTGTTGGTTTGCCAAACATTTTCTCTAAACAAAACGGTTGTAATCTCAGGATCAATATCTAAAGATAACACTGATTTTACGGCCTCACTTTCCATATTAACCGAGAAAAGGAGCTCTTTTGTAGGAGAATGAATCCTTGCTCCATTAGAAGTAACCAAATAAAGAGGAATTTCTAAACCTTCCACAATAGGCATCGCGTCTAAGTGATGGCGACCTGTAGCTACAATGATTAAATAATTTTGATTGTGGAGTTCTTGAAAAACAGTTTTGGTATATTGGGGTATTTTGTGGTCTGAATTGAGTAGCGTTCCGTCTAAATCGCTGATTACGACTTTTATTTTTTCTTGTGTCATCTTTCGTTTTTCACTGTCATTTTTAATAAATTCAAATTTATTGAATTTTAAAGAGATAAGCAAAAAATTATAACAAGTTTAGGTTAATCTTTCCTAAAGAGATTTTAAAAATATATTCAAAATATTTGTTGTATTTTAAATATAACAAATAAAAAATGATTGCTATATTTGTAAAAATTTAAATTGAATAAAATCATGAATGCAAATCAAAAAGAGTTAATAAAAGCCACTCTGCCAATTTTGAGAACAAATGGAAATGATTTGATAACATATTTTTACCAAAGAATGCTATCAAACAATCCCGAGCTGAAAAACATTTTTAATATGGCAAATCAAGCTAGTGGAAAACAGCAAAACGCTTTAAGTGGAGCTGTTCTTGCTTATGCTGAAAACATAGAAAATCCTGCTTTTTTAATCAACACATTGAAATTAATTGGAAATAAGCATGTAAGCTTAAATATTCAACCAGAGCAATATGATATCGTTGGAAATCATTTAATCGGATCGATAAAAGAAGTATTGGGAGATTTAGCAACTACTGAATTAATTGATGCCTGGACCTGCGCCTACAATGAATTAGCACAAATAATGATTGGAATTGAAGCTGAAATGTATCAAAAAACAAACAATAAAAAAGGAGGCTGGAAAGGTTGGAGAACCTTTATAATCTCCAAAATTGTAAAAGAAAGCGACGAAATCAATTCATTTTACCTTAAACCGGAAGATAACAAAGAAATTGCCGATTTCTATCCAGGTCAATACATATCAGTGAGTACCTTTATTCCGGAATTAGGTCATAAACAGCCTAGACAATATAGTCTGTCTTCTCATTCTAATAATCACTATTACCGAATTTCGGTAAAAAAAGAAATCAGTCAAAATACAACTCCTGATGGTATTGTTTCCAATGCATTGCATAACAAAAAGGAAGGTAATACAATTGAAGTTAGTGCACCAGCTGGTGTGTTTTTTGCTGATCCAGAAGCAACAAATCCTTTAGTACTGGTTAGTGGCGGTGTTGGACTTACTCCTATGATGAGTATGGTAGAAACCAATAAAAATTCCCTTCAAAAAAATCAAACGGTTTGGATTCACAGTTGTCGCAATGAAAATGTTCATGCGTTTAAAGATACTATCGAGGAATTAAATAACGAAAATGAGTGGTTAACCTCTTTCGTTTTTTATGAAACTTTACCCGAATCAGAAACAAATGCGATCGAAGGAAGAATCGATTTGCATCAAATTAAAGAAGAAATCCTTATTGCAGATGCAAAATATTATATTTGCGGACCGGCAATTTTTATAAAAGTTCAATATGAATCTTTGGTTGCACTTGGCGTAAATAGAGAAAATATATTTTACGAAGAATTTGGCCCTCAGTTATTAAGCCTTAATTAGCACATTTTAATATGAAATTGAATCACTTTACCGATTTTAGTATGCGCGTTCTGATGTATTTGAATCAAAAAAAAGACACTCCACAAAGTTCTTTGGATGATTTAGCTGATACTTTTAAAATTTCGCGAAACCATCTCATAAAAGTGGTTCAATTTTTATCGGCAAATCAATTAATTCTCACTAAAAGAGGAAAAAATGGCGGGATACTAATTTCTGAGAAAGCAAGAGAAATTCTGTTAGGAGATTTAATTCATCTATTAGAACAAGACGATACGCCTATCATTAATTGTGATTCAAAACCTTGTATCTTTCAACCACATCATTGCAAACTAAAATCATTATTCAATACCGCTTATCTAGCATTTATTGAAAGTTTAAATCAATATAAACTTTCTGATATCGAATTCAAAAATTGGAGTGCTATGTTTTAATACATATCAAAAAAAAGGCTTTTTATAAAGCCTTTTTTTTTAATCATTATTTTCAATCATCTTATAGGCATCAATTACTTTTTTGACCAATCGATGTCTTACAATGTCTTTGTCATCAAGGTAAATAATCCCAATTCCATCGACATCTTTTAAAACTAACAAAGCTTCTTTAAGACCGGAAATGGTTCTTCTTGGTAAATCGACTTGACCCGGGTCACCGGTAATCATGAATTTAGCGCTTTTTCCCATACGGGTTAAGAACATTTTCATTTGGGAATGCGTTGTATTTTGGGCTTCATCCAAAATTACAAAAGCATTATCCAACGTCCTTCCACGCATGAATGCCAAAGGCGCAATCTGGATAATTCCCTTTAAAATATAATCCTCCAGTTTTTCATTGGGTAACATATCCCGCAATGCATCGTACAAAGGTTGCATGTACGGATCCAGTTTTTCCTTCATATCACCCGGTAGAAAACCCAGATTCTCCCCCGCTTCCACTGCTGGACGTGTAAGAATAATACGTTTGACTTCTTTATCTTTAAGTGCTTTTATGGCCATGGCAACACCAGTATAGGTTTTTCCGGTCCCTGCAGGTCCGACGGCAAAAACCATGTCATTTTTTGCCATAGTGTCCACCAACAATTGTTGATTGGCAGTCATTGCCTTAATGATTTTTCCACCTACACCATGCACTAATATTTTATCTTGTCCTAGGAATTTTCTTTCTTCCTGACCATCACCAAGGATAACACGTTCAATTACATTGTTATCAATATTATTGTATCGTGAAAAGTGCACCATTAACCGTTGAAATCGTTTTTCAAACTCGTCTAAAACCTCTTTTTCTCCAAAAGCTTTTAAGGTTGTTCCCCGAGCAACAATCTTCAATTTTGGGTAGTACTTTTTAATTGTTTCAAGATGAGTGTCTTGAGCGCCCCAAAAGTCTTTTGGAGCGATGTCTATGAGCTCGATTATTCTTTCGTTCAAATGAGGTAGTTTTAAATTAGAATTAATTTTTTATAAATCAATTGGCTGTCGTGTATATTTCTAGTTTTTAAATAGAATTTGTTTTTTGTTTTTCGTTTTTTGAGTTTACTATTATTAGCTTTGCACTTCTCAAATTTAATAAAATTAGGTTTACATAACACCAATAGTTATAAACAAATTTATGTCAATAATTACCCTTACTACCGATTACGGCTTGAAAGACCACTTTGTAGGTGCGTTGAAAGGGAAGATTTTATCTGAGTATTCCGAGGCATCCATTATTGATATTTCGCATGACATAGACCCATTCAACACTGTAGAAGCAAGTTACATTATTGGAGCATCCTATGCGAGTTTTCCAAAAGGTACAGTTCACCTCATTGGAGTCGATATGGAATCCAATAAAGAGAATCAACACATCGTCATGCAATGGAACGATCATTATTTTATTGCTGCCGATAATGGCATTTTGAGTATGCTTTCGCAAAAGATTGTTCCGCAAAAAATGGTGGTAATAAATATTCACGACCGTTTGCATAATGAAGCCACTGATCTTGATGTTTTTGTAAAAGTAGCCTGCCACATTGCCAAAGGCGGTTTAATGAACGTTATTGGCAAAGAAATAAACAGCATTAAGCAAGTCACCGATTTACAGGCTACAATAGCAGTTGATGGTAATTCCTTGAAAGGACATGTTATTTATATTGACCATTTTGGGAATGTAGTGACCAATATTACTAAAAAATATTTCATTGAAGTGGCCAAAGGGCGGCCTTATGAGATTGTATTGAAAACCAAAAATATCAAAACCATTTTGCCAAATTATTCGGCGATTGCGAGTTCTGATAAATATCCGATAAAATATTATGAAGGGGAAAAATTAGCCATTTTCAATGAAGCCGGTTTTCTCGAAATTGCCATTTTCAGAAGTAATCCTTCAAAAGTGGGGTCTGCGAATAGTTTACTTGGATTGAATTATAGAGATATCATAAATATAATATTCAGTTGATGGTCGTTTCATTTTAAAATCTAAAATCGTTAATCCTCTCCCGAAACTTCGGGACTAAAATCATAAATCCCAAATGTTTGTACGAATAGTAAAATTGAGTTTTCATGAGGAACATATTCCTGCTTTTTTAGAAAACTTCGAGTTAATGAAAGATAAAATACGAAATGCTCCGGGAAATCGTTTCTTAGAACTGTATCAGGATAAAAATAACAAAAGCATTTTCTTTACGTACAGTTATTGGGAAACCGAAGCCGATTTAGAAAATTATAGAAATTCCGAACTTTTTTATGATGTTTGGACATTCACCAAGAAATTATTCAACGACAAACCAGAAGCTTGGAGCGTGGATAAATTAGTAAGTTTAGAATAAAAAATAGTTTAAAGTTTAAGGTTTAAAGTTCTTGGATTGGGAACTTTAAACTTTAAACATTTAAAACCTTAAACAAAAAAAATGAAATCAATAGTATTACGAGAAATAAAATCCTTTTTTGGTTCGCCCATTGGCTACTTGGTTATTGCCATTTTTCTAATTATCAACGGATTGTTCCTTTGGGTTTTTGAAGGAGATTACAATATTTTGAACACCGGTTTTGCTGATCTGACTCCGTTTTTCACATTAGCACCTTGGATTCTAATCTTCTTAATTCCAGCAGTAACGATGCGCAGTTTTTCGGATGAAAAAAAACAAGGAACACTAGAATTATTGCTGACGAAACCTTTGAGTATTTGGCAAATTGTAAATGGAAAATTTCTTGGAGCCTTGCTTTTAATTGTAATGGCAATTATCCCAACCTTTATTTATGTAAAAGTAATTTCCAGTTTAGGAATGCCCGAAGGAAATATTGATATGGGAAGCACGATTGGTTCTTATTTTGGGCTATTATTCCTGATTGCGGGCTATACTTCTATTGGAATCTTTACATCTACCCTTTCTGACAATCAAATTGTAGCGTTTATTGTTGCTGTATTTTTATGCTTTTTTTTATACTTTGGATTTGAAGGTTTGGCTACTGTTGCACCAACAATTTCAAACTTTATTTCAGCTTTAGGAATGCAAGATCATTACAAAAGTATGAGTCGAGGCGTGATTGACACTAGAGATATTATCTATTTTGCGAGCATTACAGTCGCTTTTCTTTCGTTTACTGTTTATAATCTAAAATCTTTTAAATCGTAATGAATACAGCTAAAAAAAACAATATAAAATCTGTTGCAATTACTATTGCCGTTTTATTACTTTTAAATATACTAGGAAGTTCGTTTTTTCATCGTTTTGACTTAACCAAAGATAAAAGATATACCCTTTCCCCTACTTCATTGAATATTATCAAACAAGTAAAAAATCCTTTGTCTATAAAAGTCTACATGCAAGGCGATTTACCAGCTGAATTCAAGCGATTACAGCAAGAAACCAGACAATTACTGGAAGAATTTCAAGCCTACAACAAAAATATTATTTTCGAATTTGTGGATCCATTGGAAAACAAAGACGAAAGCATGGACAACATAAAAGAGTTGTATCGCAAAGGCTTGACTCCAATAAACATAACGGTTGACGACAAAGGAAAACAATCCCAAGCAATGGTTTTTCCTTGGGCGATTGCAGTTTACAACAATAAAGAAGTCAATATTCCTTTGTTGAAAAACAGAATGGGTGCTTCGACTACCCAAAAAGTGATTGGTTCCGTACAACATCTGGAATATTCAATTGCAGATGCCTTGAATAAAATTACCAAAGAAAAACAAAAGACAATCGCTGTCATCAAAGGGAACGGCGAGCTTCAGGATGTATTAATGGCTAAGTTTCTCATGCAAGTAAGAGAAAGTTATCATATTGGTCCATTTACTTTAGATTCGGTTGCAAAAAATCCAATAGGGAGTTTAGAAGCTTTAGAAAAATACGACTTGGCAATTATTGCTAAACCAACCGAAACTTTTTCGGATGCGGAGAAACAAGTTTTAGACCAATACATTGTAAATGGCGGTAAAACATTGTGGCTTGTAGATCAAGTTGCTGTTGAAATGGACAGTTTATACAACTCAGCCGGAGCAACGCTGGCGTATCCAAGAGATTTGAATTTGAATGATATGTTCTTCAAATATGGCATTCGAATCAACCCCGATTTAATTAAAGACGAACGAGGAAGTCCCATAAAACTGGCTACCGGAGAACAAGGAAGTGCCACTCAATTTCAGGAATTCAATTGGAAGTATGCACCTCAGGTTTATCCAAACGGTACGCATCCGATTGTGAAAAATTTAGGCGGAATTAAATTTGATTTTGCCAATCCTATCGATACGTTGAAAAACGGAATTAAGAAAACGATACTGTTACAGTCCTCTCAATATTCGAAAAAAACAGGTACACCAACAGAAATAAATTTAAATAGTGTTACCGAAGAAACTTCGCCTACTGATTACCTGAATAAAGGAAATATTCCCCTTTCGGTTTTATTGGAAGGTTCGTTTCATTCGATGTTTGAAAATCGAGTTTTACCTTTTGACCAAAAAACCTTTGAAATCAAAGGAAAAGACAATAAAATGATCGTGGTTTCTGATGGAGATTTAATTAAAAATCAATTGGATAAAAACTTGCAACCGGTAGAATTAGGTTACGATCAAAGATCTGGAAATTTGTATGACAACAAAGATTTCTTAATAAATTGTGTCAATTATCTGCTGGATGACAACGGACTTATTAACATTCGAAGCAAGGATCTTGATTTGCCATTATTGGATAAAGAAAAAGTTTATGAAAACTATACCGTTACGCAATTCATAACTATCGGGCTTCCAATTCTAATTTTGTTGCTTTTTGGTGTTCTATTTACTTTCCTTCGAAAAAGAAAATACAGCAAGTAGATGTTAATAAAAAAGTTTCCAAACTAGAATTGTTTACGATATATTTGTAAAATGTATCGTATTTTGAATATAGTGAAATACGTTAAAAAATAAAACAAAACAGATGAAATTTATAGTATCGAGTTCGTACTTATTGAAACAATTACAAGTTTTAGGTAACGTGATCAACAGTAGTAATACTTTGCCTATTTTAGATAACTTTCTATTTGATTTAGATCACAATGTGCTAACGGTTTCTGCATCCGATTTAGAGACTACAATGTCTGCTACTTTAGGAATTGATTCGGAGAGCAAAGGAAGTGTTGCTGTTCCTGCAAAATTACTTTTGGAAATCCTTAAAACATTCCCTGAGCAGCCATTAACTTTTACAGTTGAAGAAAACAGTACGATTGAAATCAGTTCCAATTCCGGAAAATATGCTTTGGCTTATGCTCCTGGTGCTGAATTTCCTAAATCAGTAAACTTAGACGACCCATCTGTAACACTTGTTCCTGCTGATGTTTTGGCAACAGCCATAAGCAAAACAATATTTGCTGCCGGAAACGATGATTTACGTCCGGTAATGTCTGGTGTATTCTTCCAATTTTCGCCACAAGGATTGACTTTTGTAGCAACCGATGCGCACAAATTAGTAAAATATGCGCGTACTGATGTAACGGCTTCGCAAGTGGCTGATTTTATTATGCCAAAGAAACCTTTGAACATCTTAAAAAATATTCTTGGTACTTCAGATGCTGAAGTTAAAATTGAATATAACGATTCGAATGCCACTTTTTCTTTCGATAATTATGTTTTAATGTGTCGTTTAATTGATGGAAAATATCCAAACTACGAAGCGGTAATCCCGAAAGAAAATCCAAATAAATTAATGATTGACCGTTCTCAATTTTTGAGTTCTGTTCGTCGTGTTGCTATCTTTTCGAATAAAACTACACACCAGATTCGTTTGAAAATCGCTGGTGCCGAGTTGAATGTTTCTGCCGAAGATATTGATTACTCAAACAAAGCCGAAGAAAGATTGACTTGTGATTATCAAGGTGATGATATGCAAATAGGGTATAATTCTCGTTTCTTAACTGAAATGTTGACTAACTTGCAATCGGATATGATTATGCTTGAAATGTCATTGCCAAACAGAGCCGGAATCCTTACTCCTGTTGATGGATTAGAAGAAGGTGAAACTGTAACCATGCTTGTGATGCCGGTAATGCTAAACAGTTAACATTTTATTTTGATTTTGTTATATTTATATTTTTAAAATTCAAATATAATACTTACCATTGTACAACAAATACGCTATTAACCAAACCATTTTTATATTTAAAAAACCGCAACTTCTTTTGGAATTTGCGGTTTTTTGTTTTCTTCGGGATCAACCTTTTTTTTGTCGAGAAAAGATATTGAAATCTAATAGTATTCTAAATCACTCCCATTTTTTTCATTAGGAACGTAGCGCTTCTGTTTTTACAAATGCCGTCGCGTAGTTTGTAATCAAAATGCAGCTCATTATTAATAATCTCCACTTCAAAACATTTGTTGATAAGTATCGTTGGATAGTCATTTGTAGTCAAACAAACTTCTATATCATGCGTTGCAATGGCTCCAATTGCTTTTTTGCTAATTACTTTTTTCACCACTTCTATCGTTCCATTGCGTTTATCATCTGAATTGGTTCCTCGCAATATTTCATCTAATAAAACAAATGCAGGTCTATTTTCTAACTCGTCCATAATTTGCTTTAAGCGTTTTATCTCGGCAAAGAAATACGATTCACTATCCGATAATGAATCCGATAATCGCATGGAAACCAAAACGGGTAACGGATGCACATTAGCCTGACTGGCACAAACTGGCGAACCCATTCCTGACAAAACCATGTTAATTCCCAAACTTCTCAAAAAAGTACTTTTGCCTGACATATTCGAACCTGTCAAGATCATGAAGGACTCGGGATGAAAACTCACATCATTCCCCACTCTAGTTTTATCATTTAGTAACGGATGACTTAAATTGGAGAAATCTATTTCAAAATTGGTGTTCAATGTAGGATATACAAATTTAGGATTGTTATACGAAAGATTTGCTAAACTGTTCAACATTTCAAATTCACCTAAAACTTCCATCCAATCTTCCAAAGCTTCAGTATGGTCTTTTTTCCATTGAATTAAGCTTTTTAAAACATGAAAATTAAATAAAAATGTTCCATTGAATAACAATCCCGTCACAAAATTTCCAATGGTATCCATATTAGAAAATAATGAAGCCAATTGTTTTAAATGGATGCTGGCATTTTCTTTTTTGAAGGTTAGTTTTTGTTGCAAATCGATTAGTTTCTCGGATTGAAAAGATTCATTCTCGATTTTTTGCATCAATAAACCATATTGATTAATGATTTTATCAATGTTGGATGCATTTTCAATTTCAATTTGAATTCGCTTAAAAAAATTGCCTAAAAAACCCAAATTAAAAACAAATAGAATCGATAATACCGATAAAAACGCTGAATTTGATGTGATTAAATAACCAGTAAAAGTCCCAAGAAAGAGAACTGGCGCAATAAAAGAAACCAATATACTCATTTTTGACAACGGCGTACTTTCGAATTTATTCCATTGTAATAAAGCTTCATAACTGGATTTATTATCGTTGCTTACTTTGGCTAAAGCCAAGAACTCCTGACGCCAATCTAATTTTTCGGATAATTCTTTTACAGCCTTGTGATTTCTAATAATCTCCTCATTTGGCAAAAGCATTAAAAGTTGTTTTGCCAATGTTTTTTTTCCAATGAATGTGGCGGTTCTATTCAAATTTTGAAACAAAGAATGCGCTCCAAAAATATCCAAATCATACGCATAAGGATGATGAAAATCATTGAATTCCTGCCCGTTTTCAAAAGGGATTTTTTTTCTTTCCAAATAGGATATTTCATTTTCATTAATATCCAATAATGCTTGTTTGATTTGCTTTTGAAAAACTAACTTAGAATGAAAACGCATCAAAACGATAAATAATCCAAAAAAGAACACGGCCATAGCAATAAAAACAGCTCCGTTTGTTTTAATATAATAATAAAGGGACACTAAAAAAAGTACAATAGTGAGTAGCCGAAAAAAGCTAATACTATTGTACTTTTTATTGATTGCATTTAGCGCTATTGAAAAGCCTTCTTTTTTTACTTTGTATACTTCCATAATTCATTTAATGAACTACAAATATAGTGCTTACAACAACAATTTATCCAACATAGAAGAAGGAATAATTGAATCTAATTCCTACAAATAAAATATCTTTAATCGATATGAATAGCCAAAATTGGTATATCAAAATTAGGTGCCATTTTTTTTGTGAAACTTGGTTTAAACAATCCTTCAAAAAAGCCTCTTTTATAGGTAAGCATCGTTAACACATCGATGTCTTTGTAGAGAATAAAATCCAATATGGTTTCCTTTATTTCATCACTGGTAATAACAAAAAACTCTATGGGTTCTTGCATAAACTCGGTTTCCCATTTATCTATAGTATCTTTTGAAACATCAGAACTACTGGTTTTTACATAGAGACATTTCACTTTAGCATTCATTTTTTTAGCAATATCCAATACTGTTTTAAGTGCTTTTTTATCTTTAGGTCTAAAACGGGTTGTAAAACCTATCGTTTGGATTTTTTTAAATTTTGCTTCCAAGGGGACACACAACATAGGAACGTCAATACCAATTATAGCAGAACCAGCATTGCTTCCCACAAAAAAAGCTTCCCATCCAGTAACGCCAGAGGTTCCCATTACAACAAAATCAATTTTATCTTCTTTCACCGCCCTTTTAATATTAAAAAGTAAATCACCATCCATAAGCCTGTGCGACATTTTAATTTTGTCGAGATTATGCTCTTCGGCTATGGCACGCAGTTTAGGAATTTCGTCTTTGAACATTTCAAATTGAGCTAACTCCAATGAATCATAAATAACTGCATAATTTTCAGGGAAAAACTGATTATCAAATACAGGCAAATCAAATGTATGCAATAAAATGAGTTCACCTTGAACTATTTTTGCAAATTCTAAAGCATGCACAAAAGCATTAGTGGCTACTTCAGAAAAATCTGTTGGAAATAGAATTCTTTTCATTTTATTAAGTATTAATATAGTTTCATTTATCAAAGTTAATTATAAAACTAAATATTTAACATGATAATCATCAGGTATTTATATTAAAAAAACTTAACCTAAGATGTTGATTTAGAATCAGGTAAACTATTTATATTTTAATAAATATTTCAATATCTTTTATTCATGAATAGCCAAAATTGGCACGTCAGCATGAAAAGCTAATTTTTTTGAAAGACTGATTTGAAATAGTTTTTCAAAGAAATTTCTATGATATACAAGCATTGCAATCGTATTAATTTTATTCAATTCAATAAAATTTAAAATAATTCTCTCCACATCATTACTTACAATAGTATGGAGTGTTACATCCTGTTTTTCAACAATAGTTTTCCAATCGTCAGCAAAATCATTTTTAGCTTCATGCTGGTGTTGCTGAACATACAAACAATCAATGTGTGCCTGAAATAAATGAGCCAATTCCATCACTTTCTTAAATGCTTTAAAGTCATTTGGCTTAAATTGTGTCACAAAAAGTATTCTCTTTATGGGTTGATATTGGCAATGTGCCGGAATTGCAAATACAATCGCTTTAACATCATCCATGACTTTGGTGGTAACTGTGCCTAAGAACGTTTCTTTTAATCCTGTTGCCCCTTTAGTACCCATAACTACAAAATCAATATTTTCTTCCTGCGTTAAATTTTGAATTTCGTGAATAAAATTACCCATAACTAAAACATGGCTTGTCTTGATGTGTCCCAGACTATTTTTTTCGGCAATATTTCTTAAAACAGGAACTTCGTCTCTATAATTCTCAAAATTACTTAACTCTGTAACTTCATAAACTTCATATAAATAAGCTGAAAAATCTGCAAATTTAGGTTGTAACATTTGATACACATGCAACGTAATAATTTCAGCATGTATCATTTCAGCCAATTTTAATGCATAGATGAAGGCATTATTAGAAACATCCGAAAAGTCAGTGGGAAATAGAATTTTTTTCATGACTCATATTAATTTACTACAAATCAAATATTTACATAAAATTACGAAACAAATAATGAAATAATATGATAATTACCAGTTTGGCTTATTTTTAACTAAAAATAAAGTTAATGCTTTAATAAGCAGGTCTTGTTGCCACGTCAATTTTACTTACTTTTGCATAAAATTGAATAAAAATATGATTCCTCACGATTCCATTGTGGCACTGGCAACTCCTTCGGGAGCTGGAGCAATAGCAGTAATCCGAATTTCCGGAGATGATGCCATTACTATTGGTAATGCTGTTTTTAAATCCATTAAAAACAAAGATTTAACCACCCAAAAAACGCATACGCTACATTTAGGTCATATTGTAGATGACAACAAAACTTTGGACGAAGTGTTGGTTTCAATTTTCAAAGGTCCAAATTCTTATACCGGCGAAAATACAATAGAAATTTCCTGTCACGGTTCTACTTATATCCAACAGCAAATTATTCAGTTGTTGCTTCGAAAAGGCTGCCGTATGGCAAATGCCGGCGAATTTACATTACGAGCATTCCTAAACGGAAAACTTGATTTATCACAAGCCGAAGCTGTTGCAGATTTAATTTCATCTGATAATGAAGCCTCCCACCAAATTGCAATGCAACAAATGCGTGGTGGTTTCTCCAATGAAATAGCCAAATTAAGGGAAGAATTATTAAATTTTGCATCACTCATCGAACTCGAACTCGACTTTGCCGAAGAAGATGTGGAATTTGCCGACAGAACCCAATTTCATGAATTATTAAATAGAATCGAGTTTGTGCTAAAGCGATTAATCGATTCGTTTGCTGTTGGGAATGTAATTAAAAACGGAATTCCTGTAGCGATTGTAGGGGAACCCAATGTAGGCAAATCGACGCTTTTGAATGCTCTATTGAATGAAGAACGCGCCATTGTCTCGGAAATTGCAGGTACAACACGTGATACTATTGAAGACGAATTGGTCATTGGCGGAATTGGTTTTCGATTCATCGATACGGCTGGAATTAGGGAAACCGAAGATGTGGTTGAAAGCATTGGAATTAAAAAAACTTTCGAAAAAATAGAACAGGCACAAGTGGTCGTTTTTCTTTTTGACAGTTCCGAGTTTAAAATTTCAGGGTTAAAGTTGAAAGTGGAACTGGAAAAAATTAAGAATCAGTTTCCATTGAAGCCCCTTGTTATTATTGGTAACAAAGCCGATAAACTGACCGAAACTGAAATCCAAAATATCAAATCAGAGATTCCAGAAATCTTACTTATTTCTGCCAAAGAAAAACTAGGTGTTGAGGATTTAAAAAATCAATTACTCTCGTTTGTGAATACAGGTTCTTTACGAAATAATGAAACAATCGTAACTAACACAAGGCATTACGACTCCCTACTAAAAGCGTTAGATGAAATACAAAAAGTAAAATATGGACTGGAAACCAATCTTTCAAGCGACTTGATGGCTCTCGATATAAAAGAAGCGTTGTATCAATTTGGAATGATTACGGGGCAAGTCACAAATGATGAATTGTTGGGAAATATATTTGCGAATTTCTGCATCGGGAAATAAATACACTTTCTTTAAGTTTCTTATACTTTCTCTTAGTTGACTCCCATTGATTTAGCAGTATTTTTACTTTCTTATGTTATCTTTAATTTATACATTTGTTACACTCAATGTACACCTCACGACAAAAAAGGTGTAAATATGTACACCTATGAATATTACTTTAAAGAAAAAGAAGTTACAAAATGGCAAGTTAAGTCTATATATAGAATACTACAAAGGCTCTACCCTAAATATCGAAGGAAAGAGGATTCATTTAAGAGATTTTGAGTATTTAAAGTTATATCCCTATCAAGAACCCAAGACGGCTGCTGAAAAAAAAGAGAATAAAGAAATTGATACTTTAAGCGAACAGATATTATCAATCAGAAAAGCGGAATACTTTCAAGGTAAATTTGACATCAAAAACACTGCTAAATCAAAGAGAAGTTTTTTAGATTTTTTTATGGAGAAAACTGAAGAAAAAATTGATTCTCCTAAAAATTATTCAAATTGGGCAGCTACTTCACTTCATTTAAAAAGATGTATCAGTCCAAATTTATTATTTGAAGAAGTTGATGAAAATTTCGTTAAACGAGTTCGTATTTATTTTGATAAAGAAGCAAAAACAAAAAGTGATACCCCCCTATCTCTTAATTCCAAATACTCTTATTTTAATAAATTTAAAGCAGCACTTAGAAGTGCTTTTGATGAGGGTAATATTTCTATTAATTATGCATCCAAAGTAAAATCCTTTGAGCAAGCAGAAAGTCAAAGAGAGTATTTAACATTTCAAGAATTACAACAATTAGCACAAACAGATTGCAAATATGAAGTTCTTAAAAGAGCTTTTATTTTTTCCTGTTTAGTAGGTTTGCGTTGGTCTGATATTAACAACCTAGTTTGGTCAGAAGTTAGAGATGAAGGTGATGTTAGCAAAGTCAATTTTAGACAAGAAAAAACAGACGGAGTTGAATACCTTTATATCTCTATTCAAGCTCGTGAATTATTGCAAACACGCCAGTCACCGATAGATAGAGTTTTTACAGGCCTAAAGTACAGTGCTGTTTATAATAACGAAATTGTACGCTGGTGCAATCGAGCCGGAATATCAAAACACATTACTTTTCATAGTGCCAGACATACAAATGCTGTTCTATTACTTGAAAATGGAGCTGACATCTATACTGTTTCTAAAAGATTAGGGCATCGTGAAATACGCACTACAGCAATTTATGCCAAAATTGTTGATCAAAAAATGAAAGAAGCATCAAATCTAATCCCTAACATTAATATTTAAAAAATATGCTACATTATCCATATTTTAAACAATACAACAAACGTTATTATCAAGCTGTAAATGAAATTCACAAACATTTAAGTGAAATTAATGCAAAAACATTCAGTTCAATAGGAAGGTTAAACGAATCACAATTCTTTTTATTTCTTTCTAATTACACATATTATTTTCGATTTGAAGATATTGACAGTACAACACTAAAACATTTTTTTTATATACATTATGATTATACAATTGAAAGTAATGAGCCACTCCCCTTCCAAGATCATCAAGAAGTTAAGAACGAGGAGAAATCAAACACCATTACTGAACAATCACTTGCTTTTAATTGTAAAGCGGAACTTTCTAAATTATTAGCATTTTATTTAGAGATGAGAGAGTACCCTAAAGAAACTCATTCTCACATGCTTTTAGTTTTGTCAGACAAAATTTACGAACATATATCTTATCCTTTGTCTATTTTTAAAAGTGCTTTAATCAATCACATAGACAATGTAAATATCGAAGTTAATAATTTTGATAATAAAAAAATTTCTTTTTTATTAGATATTAACGAAGCATTAGAAAAATATGAAAATCATCTCGAAATACTACAGTCTCAAATCCATGAAAAAGTTATGATTCTAACTAAATCTAAGAATGTTAACAAACATGGGAATAAAAACGGAAATTATCAAATCAGTATCAACAACGGCGATTTACGTAATCTTTATAAAAGCCTGGAGAAAATTATGCTGATAGACCAGAATAAAACTTCATTAAATCAATTTATTGAAGTTTTTGAAAATGATTGGGAAAGTCATAATTCAATTATTCATCTTGAAATGGACAATATTCTGTTTAAATATTTTATTGATTGTTTAGAAACTTATTTTGATATAAAAATACAATTATCAACTATTGAATATTCAGCGAAAATTGCGAACAAAAATGGTACAATAAAGGCCAATGCAATATATTCTTCTATGGCACAATATAGAAAGTTTACAAAAGAACGAGATGATATTAAAATCTTGAAATCTATGTTTGAAAAGATTAAAAATCATTAAGGTCTTAATATCTTAATATTTTTCTATTACGCTTTAGTGACATTTGCTCCCATAACGATAAAACAAATCACTAATGGAAAGCAATGCAATTATTCAAAAATTAACCCAATTAGAGAAACTGATCATTGGGACTAACAAACAAATCTTCACTGTTGACGATGTTGTAAACTATACGGGGTTCTCAAAAAGTTATGTGTACAAGCTTGTGCATCATAACATCCTATCTTATTCAAAACCAAATAATCGCACACTTTTTTTTATGAAATCCGAGATTGACGAATGGTTACTACAAAATAAGTCTAAATCAATTTCTCAAATTGAAAAAGAGGCAGCAAATTATGTGAACTCAAAAAAATAATATTTGAGTTATGATCGATCTAAAAAACAATACCCTTCTTACTAAGGAAAGTAAAAAGGGTAAAATCTTTGATTCGCAAAACAAAGATATAGAAAAAGAAGGACGAATTGATATCGTTGATCTGGAAATTGATTTTTTGAAACATAAAGAAACCCAAGGAAACTTATTCCCAATCGGAATTTATCCAAAACCCATACAAGAGATAATTATAGAGATACATAATAAGCACCTATTTCCCATAGATTATCTTGGCGCAGGCATTCTTTCGGCTGCTTCGGCTTCAATTGGTAAATCCCATAAACTTGAAGTAAAACATGGATGGCAAGAAAAAGTAAACCTATTTATGGTAATTGTTGGGCAACCAGGAGATGCAAAGACGCAAGCTTTAAAATTTTGCTTCAACCCTATTCAAATTAAAGAGAGTCAACTATTTGCAGATTATGAAAATCAATTAGTTGAATACGAAAAAAGTAATTCTGAAAATTCAGAACATAAAAACAAGGAAAAAAAACCAATCTTAAAGAGGTATCTATTAAGTGATTTTACTCCCGAAGCATTAATACTTCATCACAGTTCTAACAAGAGAGGTATTTGCATTTATGTAGATGAATTAAATGGATGGTTAAAGAATTTTAACCGTTACAATAGTTCCGGAGAAGCCGAAACCTATTTAAGTTTATGGAGCGGAACACAGATTACAACCGATAGAGCTTCGGGGAAATCGCTGAGATTAGAAGATCCTTGCTTAAGCGTTATTGGTAGCACTCAAATTTCGGTTTTAAAGGATTTTGGAAAAGATGGAAGATCAACTAATGGCTTTATGGATCGATTACTGTTTGTTTATCCAAACGAGGAGAAAATATTACGTTGGAATATAGAACAAGTAAATAAAGTGCTTTTCAATAATTACACTACACTTATTCATAATTTAATTGATTTAGGGGACGATGATCCTAATATATCTAATGTTTTCACAATGGAAACTGATGCAAAAGAGTACTTATTCCGATGGCAAAATAATAGACCCGACAAGTTTTTCTTTGATTATGAACGAAGCGTAGAAATAAAACTGCAACAATATGTGCTGCGTTTTGCATTAATTCTTCAATTAATTCATTCAACAGTACAAAGCGAATCAAAAAACCAAGTAGATGTATCTTCTATTAAAGGTGCCATCAAATTATTTGACTATTTCTACCACAATGCTATTCAAGTACGAGCAGAGATTTTAAAAAAGAATTATTTCGAAACCCTTACAGAACTTCAAAAAAATATTTTAAACGAACTCCCTAAAACTTTTACAACTGCAGAAGGGATAAAAATAGCTTGTAAATTAATTGAAGGCAAGCCCAGAGTTTCTGACAGACAATTTAAAACCTACTTAAAAGACCTCAAATTATTCAAACGGCTTGCACACGGAAGTTATGAAAAAACAGTATAGACTTCACTTTCTTCACTTTCTTCACTTTCAATACTAAAATATTGAATTACAGTATTTTAAAAACACTAGTTTGTGCAAAATTAGTGAAGAAAGTGCAATTTAGTATTTCATTATTGCTTTTCAAAGTGAAGTCAAAATGAAGCCAAAGTGAAGCTATGTAGCATTGTTAAGCCCTTGCTATTACTGGAAAGTGAAGAAAGTGAAGAAAGTGAAACCATAGTAAATTATGCATAAATATTCATTACATAAAAAATCAACAAAACATCCATGTCCAAACTGTAATAAAAAAACAATGGTGCTCTATATTGATGTAGAATCAAAGGAATATGTTTCTCTGATAGTCGGAAGATGTGACAGAGAAATAAATTGTGGGTATCACTATACTCCTAAATCTTATTTTATTGATAATAACATAGAATATAAAATTCATGTTCCCTACGAAGCCAAATCAGTAAAACAAGAGCAAATTTCATATCATAATGAAAAGGACTTACTGGAAACCTTTAAATACCATTCAGAAAATAATTTCATATCCTTCCTGTTTTCAAAATTTGATATTCAAGAGGTAGAAAAAATAGTTGATGAATATAAAATAGGAACTGCAAATTTCTGGCATTTCGGAACTGTATTTTGGCAGATCGATGAAAAAAATCTTATCAGAGGAGGAAAAATAATTATTTACAATAAATCCGGAAAAAGGACTAAATACATTAATTGGGTACACTCGTTAAAAATAAAATGGGATGAAATAAAAGGTTTTAAACTCAGCCAATGCTTTTTCGGCGAACATTTAATAAACGGTAACGAAAATAGCATTGCAATAGTTGAATCCGAAAAAACCGCTTGTATAATGAGCATTTTATTCAAAAAATATATCTGGTTGGCTGCAGGTAGTCTAAATGGCTTAAATGAAACAAAAATGGAAGTTCTAAAAAAACGAAAAATTATATTATATCCAGATTTGGGTGTATGTGGTCCTAATGGAAGTCCGTTCAGTATTTGGAAATCTAAGTGTGAGTATTTTAAAAGTAAAGGATTTGATATTCAAATTTCAAATTTATTAGAATTAAAAGGCAATGTTGAGGATAGAAACAATGGTTTCGATATTGCTGACTATTTTTTAGAAAACATCAATTACACTCCAAAAAAACTTGATTCAAATGAACATAGATTAATAAACTTACTATATCAAAAAAACAAAAATTTAAAGCTTCTGATTGATGTCTTTGACCTTAGAGATAATTATGGAAACACAATCTCACTGTCTCTAAAAGAGTAGCAAGTAGGACAGGGGCGGAAAAACCCCTATCCTACTTGCTCTGCGAGGCCGAAGCCTTGAAAATAAGGCTTTCTTTAAGAATGAAATTTATAAGATTTTATAATCTAAATACAATAAAAATATAACTAACTGATTTACAGTTTTGAAAATTATAATTATGACTAAAAAAAGTATCATTATAGATGAAAAAGCGCATACAGAACTTGGAAAATTATCTGAAAGTTTGCGAATGAACTTGGGTTCACTTGTTAAAGAGATGATTTATTATTTCAAAAAAACAGGTATCGATCCTAAAGATGCTGCAAACAAAAATCCTTCTGAAATGATTTCTACTTTAGACAAAAGAATTGTCTCTTTTCTTAAAGTACAGGAACGAGATATTTTGAAACCATTGAGGCAAGATATTTTCAATTATCAAAATTCCCATAAAGAGGAAGTTCTTAAATTAATAAATGCAATAAATAAACTCTTAAATCAGCATTCAGAAAGGATGAATGAAATTAAAAAAAATGATGCTGATAGAAACAAACTTATAGCAATTGAATTAGAAAAAAATAGACAAGCAATTGTAGCTATTTGTCTATTATTAGATGAGAAAAACAAGTCCGGTACCATTGATAAACTTAAATCTATCTTTTCATAATGCCAATATCTAAACCGCATAGTTCACTCGGTTCTGACAATAAAGGGAGTTGTTCTAAATTAGCTATTTACTTAGAAAAAGAAAATGAAGATTTAGACAAAATCATTAAAAAAACTTCTTCAACGAATGATGTTTATCAACTAGAGAGCAGGAAACAAGGTTTTTTTAATGATTCAGAAATAAATATTAGTACAATAGAAGCTATTAGTTCCATTGATAACAATAAAAGAAAATTAGGTGCAAATGATGCGAAATATTTTGCTCCAACAATCAGTTTTAGCGAAAATGAATTAGAACATATTGCTTTTTTGGCATCTGAAAAAAGAGAAATTACAAGTGTTTGGGATTTTAACTTGAGAGAACTCGAAAAATTTAATCGGCTTATTAGAGAATATGGCAGAAAAATAATGGACAATTATGCTTTAAATTTCAACCGGCAAGATAAAGGAATTAACACGGGAGATGATTTAGTCTATTTTGCCAAAATTGAGCATTTTAGAAAATTTAAAGGAACAGACAAAGAAGTTCTTGATCGAAAAACAATTTCAGGCACATATAAAATAGGCTTACAATCTCACATACACATTATCGTTTCCAGAAAAGATAAAACGCAAAGATTGAAATTAAGCCCTACCTGTAACGAAAAATCAACTAGTAGAACAATTGGTGACAATGAGTATCAAGTTGGATTCGATAGGGTTAAATGGATTAATATGAATGAAAAAACATTCGACGAACATTTCAAGTATAACCGGAAAGAACTTGAAAAATTTAAAAATCAAAACATTTTGAAAAATGGAAGCCCTCAAGAAAAATTTGAACTTCTTTATCAAATAGATGCAATACAAAAAACGAAATCTATCAGAAGTATTAATTTTAATCAATCTCTAAAAAAATAAAAATATGGAATACAAAAATGTTACAGACGATTTTTTGCGAAACTATTGGAGAGCACAAAAAAATTACATGGAAATTATAACTTATGATCTAAACGAAATAGCAAAATGTTTAGAATTATTTCCAAAGAATTACGGTATGGACATTAACAAACTCTTAAAAGAAATCGTGAAAAACTATTTAGAAAAAGAGGTAGCATGCATTGAGGATTATGACTCTAAAAAATTTGCAAACCATGTTTTTGAAGAATTAGGAAAAATAGAAGTCAAATAGCTATTCAATTTGGGTCAAAAATATACATCATGGAAAGAAAAATGAAAAAAATACATCCCGGACAAATTCTACACATGGAACTTGTCTAGGGTAGAAAATTGACTATTCGCAAAATTACTGAACTGCTTGGAACTACCGAAGCTAATTTTTCAAATATCATAAATAGTCAGACTTCTATTACTCCCGATATGGCTTTAAGATTAGAAAAAGTATTTGGAGGAACAGCAAGTCATTTACTTAACTTACAAAGTTCTTATGATTTAGCAAAAGAAAACCCAAAAAATTGAGAATCAAATAGCTATTCAATTTTGGTGAAAGGTATTACTCTGTACACATCATTAAAAAACTTAATTTAAAATGGAAAACATCACACTCCAAACTTATGTTAATTCTAATATTCGTTTAAATGAACTTATAGAAATTGTTACTGACGAAATGGAAAGCAACGACCCTATTGCAATTGAATTTTTGGAAATAACTTCTATTATTGAAACTTATGAAAAAATACATTTTCCTGTATTCTAAGTTTATCTATGTAATTTAAAATTATTATAAAAAACAAATATGGATCCATATACTAAAATAAGAGTTATTGTTGTTACTGAAGCCGAATTTGAATCTGATCGTAATAGATATTTAGATTTACTATGCAAACACCAAAATACAATAGTTTTTCAAGAAGACGGAAGTTTCTCGGGTTTGTTTTATAATACTGAAGCAAAATTTGGAGAAAAACAAACTTACAGAATTTCAGGTAAAATAGAAGAATAAGATAGTCAAACAAAAGGGTAATATATTTATATATATATATATGTATAAAAGTATATATTTATATATGTATGGATAAAAGTATATATGTATAAAAGTATATATGTATAAATGTTTTTTAATTAAAATGTATTGCCTTTATTTTCAGGAAACCGACTTCGGCTACTAGCTTATAGTCCCAGAATAAATAATAACAACTAAAAACATACTAAAAGAAAGATATTTCTTTACTATTTACGTTTTTCCTCATTACACTTCAATATATATTCGATACTTTAGCATTTATAAATATTTTAATACAAAAAAATCACTTGTTGCAGCATTGCAGTGGAACAAAACAAAGAACAGTCAAAAAACCCATGAATACAATACTTCTAGAACCTCGTAAAGCACTGAACAAAGCTTTTCTTAAAATCAAACCAAACCGTACTCACATTGAGAGTTTTAAAACGAATTTGATACAGATTTTAGATTCAATCAATGAAAAGGAAAGCGAAGAGTTTCATAAAAACTTAGTGATTGATTTCTTGAAGAAAACTTATTACGATCCCAGCTATTCTGTGAATACAAAAGGACGTAATGATTTAGTGATTCACAACGGGAAAAATGCCAAAACGAATGTTGGAGTAATCATTGAAGCCAAAAGTCCAGTCAACAAAACAGAGATGATTACTGTTGCAAACCTGAATGGAAAAGCCTTACAAGAGCTAGTTTTGTATTACATGCGGGAACGCATCACTCATAAAAACACCGAATTAAAACATTTAGTTGTTACTAATATTCACGAATGGTTTGTTTTTGACGCCCAACTCTTCAATAAGTTATTTGCAGAAAATAAACCCTTTGCAAAACAATTTATTGATTTTGAGGAAGGAAGATTATCCGGCAAAACAACAGATTATTTCTACAAAGAGATTGCAAAGCCTTTTATTGAAGCTTTGCAAAACACTATTGAATTTGCCCATTTTGATATTCGTAAATATGATAAACCTTTGCGAAACGCTGATAAAGAGGACGACAAATCGCTTGTTGCACTTTTTAAATTACTTTCGCCTGAACACCTACTAAAATTATCTTTCGCCAATGACAGCAATTCACTAGATAAAAACTTTTATAGTGAATTACTGCATATCATTGGTTTAACCGAAGTAAAAGAAGGTGGTAAAAAACTAATTGAACGCCACAAACAAGGAAAAAGAAACTCAGGTTCCCTCTTAGAGAATGCTATTGAGCAATTGGATAGTTTGGATAAAATATCTAGATTACAAAACCCAAAACAATACGGAGAGACTAATGAAGAACGGCTTTTTACGGTCGCACTAGAACTAACTATTACATGGGTGAATCGGATTTTGTTTTTAAAATTACTGGAAGCGCAACTGATAACCTACCATAAAGGAGACAAAAGTTATTCTTTTTTGAATTCCCATTTAATAAAAGACTATGACAACCTTAATAGTTTATTCTTTCAGGTTTTGGCAAAAAAACCAGAAGACCGAAATGAAAGAGTATTCACTGATTTTGCAAAAGTACCCTACTTAAACAGTTCTCTTTTTGAACCAACAGATTTAGAACATGAAACGTTGTTTATTTCACAACTGGAAGATAACAACACCTTACCTCTACTCCCAGCAACAGTAATTAAAGACAATCAAGGCAAAAAAAATACAGGTACTAAAAAAGCTTTGGATTATTTCTTTTCATTCCTTGATGCTTATGACTTTGCCAGTGAGGGAAGTGAGGACATACAGGAAGACAACAAAACCCTTATTAATGCCTCAGTATTAGGATTGATATTTGAAAAAATCAATGGCTACAAAGATGGCTCGTTCTTCACCCCTAGTTTCATTACGATGTATATGTGTAAAGAAACGATTCGTAGAGCCGTGATACAAAAATTCAATGAAACCAAAAATTGGGATTGTAACGATTTTGATTCCCTTTATGATAAAATTGAGGATAGAAAAGAAGCTAACGAAATTATAAATAGCCTAAAAATATGTGATCCTGCAGTGGGGTCCGGACACTTCTTAGTTTCAGCTTTGAATGAAATCATTGCCATAAAAAATGATTTACGGGTTTTGCAAGACCATAATGGCAACCGGCTGAAAGAATACCATTTTGAAGTAGTCAATGATGAATTGATCGTTACTGACGAAGATGGCATCCCTTTCTCCTACAATCCTAAGAATAAAGAAAGCCAACGCATACAGGAAACTTTGTTTCACGAAAAGCAAACCATTATTGAAAACTGTTTGTTTGGCGTGGATATTAACCCCAACTCAGTCAAAATTTGCCGTCTGCGTTTGTGGATTGAATTATTGAAAAATGCGTATTATAAAACCAATTCTAATGAATTGGAAACCTTACCTAACATTGATATCAATATTAAATGTGGGAATTCTTTAATTTCCCGCTTTGGATTGGATGCCGAATTAAAAGAAGCATTAAAGAAAAGTAAACTTTCTATAAAAGTTTATAAAAATGCCGTTAACACCTATCGCAATGCCGAAAGTAAAGAACAAAAGCGTGAAATGGAGTGTCTAATTGCAGATATAAAAACTAACTTTAGAAGCGAAATAAACAAGCATGGTAAAGAAATAAAAGATTTGATTAAAAATCAAAATGAATACTATACAAAATATGAATCTGTACAATTATTTGACGTAACTTTAAATAAAGTACAAACAAAATACAAGAAAGAGTTAGCCGAAAAGATAAAAAAACAAGAAACCGAAATTGAGGAAATAAAAAGTAACAAGATTTATGAAAATGCTTTTGAATGGCGTTTTGAGTTTCCTGATGTTTTGAATGATGAGGGTGATTTTTTAGGGTTTGATATGGTGATTGGAAATCCGCCTTATGGAGTTGCTTTTAATAAATTAGAAGACGCATATTTGAGAAATCGGTATAAAGTATCTAACTATCAAATTGAATCATATACTTTATTTACAGAACTTGGAATAAATATAGGAAATAAAATATCAACGCTTTCATACATAATTCCTAACGCTTGGTATGCATCAACTTACGATATTAATTTTAGAAAATATTTAATAACTAATGGTTTTCTTAATTCGATAACAAATTGCCCGAAAAACACATTTGAAGAAGCTGTTGTAGAGACTTGTATAATTGAGTGTTACAAAACAATTGCGACATATTTACCAATTTATTCACTAAAAAGAGAAGTTGTAAATGAAATTAAAATCAATAATATCTCACAAGAAACAGGATATAATTTAAATGTCAAATCAGATCAAACAGAAGTTGAATTTTTGAATAGACTTAGGAATTCAAATCCTCCTGTAATGAATTTTTTTAATGTAATTTGGGGAATTAAAATATATAAAAAAGGGATTGGATTTCCTCCTCAAACAGGTGAAGAATCTAAATTAAAATCTTTTCATTCATCTGAAAAATTAACATCAACCCATAAGCCTCTAATTGGAGGTAGCGAAATATTTCCTTATTTTACAAATTGGAAAGGTGGATATGTTAATTACGGCAAATGGATTGCAGAACCACGACAACCCGATTGGTTTGATCAGTCTGACAGACTAGTAGTTCGTGAAGTAACATCTAAAGGAAAAATCCACGCTTCATTAATATCTCACGAAGCTGTTTTTTCAAATTCTGTCGATGTTATAAAAAGTAAATCAAATAATATTACTGAATTGAAAATACTCTTAGCAATTCTTAACTCAAAATTTGCCTGTTTCTATCATTTAAGAGCTTCTGGGAACTCCAATAAAGATGTATTTCCAAAAATTTTAATAAAAGATTTAAAATATTTTCCTTTCCCACAAAACAATCAAGATGTAGTAGAAAAAATAATCCCCCTTATAAATGAAATAATGGAGTTAAAGAAAATAGATTCTAAATCAAATATAAGTTCATTTGAGAGACAAATTGACTTAATTATTTATGCGTTGTATGGATTGAGTGAGGAAGAGATTAAGATTATAGAGAAACAATAAATCACATGAATATCAAGATATTAAAAGCATTTAAGGGAGATTCAATACTATTGTCATTTTTAGATTCTGAAAAATCAGAACGAAATATACTTATTGATGGTGGTACAGGCTCAACTTATTATGAAAATAGGACAAAAATAAAAGGCGACTTGTTTACGTTGATAGAATCGATCAAAAACAAAAACAAAAGAATTGATTTGCTTATACTTACTCATATTGATGACGATCACATCGGAGGAATTTTAAGATGGTTTGCCAAAGATAAAGATGCTTTCAAATTAATTGATAAAGTTTGGTTTAATTCTGGAAAGACTATTGCTGAATGTTTTAATCTTAAGGAAAATGAAGAATTAGAACTAACTTTAGATATTTCCGACAATTCATTTACGAGTGTACCTCAAGCAAAAAAATTCGAAGATTATTTAATAGAAAAAAATATTTGGGATAAAAAAATCATCTCAAAAGAACTAACTAGTGAAATAAATGGTTTAAAAATTAAAATACTCACACCAACAAAAAGAAACTTAGAAAAGTTATTAAATGAATTTAAAAAACCAAAACACAACTACTTTACAAGTGGAGAAGAGTCAGATTGGGTAATTCCCCTTTCTGATTTCATAACTGAAGAAAGCTTAAAAGAATATAAATTCGATGAAGATGATAGTGTACCTAATGGAAGCTCAATTACTTTTATTTTAACTTTCAATAAAAAAAACTATGTGTTTCTTGGAGATTCACATCCAACTGATATAATTGAATCTTTAACCGATTTAGGATTTAACAAAGAAAATCCACTTATTTCAGAAATATTAAAAGTATCGCACCATGGTAGTTGTAGAAATACAAATAAAGAATTACTTGAAATTATTAAAACTGATAATTACATTATAAGTAGTGATGGCACAAGCGATAATCTACCAAATAAAAGAACTTTTTCTAGAATTGTAAATCAGAACCCTAATGCCACTATTTATTTCAATTACGGAAAATTACCAGGATTTATTTTTTTAGATAAAGACAGACAAGATTTTCCTAATTTAAAAATAAGTTCTATATCGGAATACATATAAAATGGAAATAACAAATTTTAAACAATACAGCGTAATTGTAGATGGAGGAACTGGTGTGTTGTTCCAGCCCATGACTGAAGAATATTTTTACATTCTAACTGCAAGACACATTTTACAAAATAAAGGAGAAGACGATACTTATATTGACAAAGTAGATAATACTTCAATTAAGGTAACTCGATTTATATTTGAAAACAGTTGGAAAACAGAAGAAATACCTTTTGAATTAATTAAAGGTAAAACTTATTTCCCTCATTCAAACGAAAATATTGATGCTGCTATTTTAAAAATTAGATTTGATGAATACAAGAAATTTGAAATAAAAGACCTCTATATTTCAGAAAACACAACAATAAATAACGATACTTACTTATGTGGTTTTCCTGACGACAAAAGAAAAGCTAATCAAGGAAACCTTCTAGAGCAATTTACCAATTATACAATTTCTCAAAATTCTAATGATTTAGATTTTAAAAAATCCGTGAGATTATTAGATCATCAAACACAAAATACAATTGTCGGAATGTCTGGCGGTGGAATCGTAAAATTAAAGGATAATTATTTCAAATTAATTGGAATTCAAAGTCAAATGACAAAAACTGTTTCAGAACAAAATGAAATTGATTTTTTGCCAATTATTTATTTCAATGAAATCGTCACAGAATTTAGCGATAGATTAAATATTCTACTACCTCCTTATTTAGCAAATTTCAGTTTCGTAAAAGATAAAGTATTTAATATAGATGCTGGACCTGATGACAATGATATTGTTTTTACACGAAACTTTTTAAAAAATAAGGCTAATCAAATAATTAATAGTGATATTACTCCTATTGGTATAAAAGATTTTTTTAAAGAACGACTTGTTTTAAACAATGCGGATTTAGCTACCTTAAATGATGAAATAATTTATGCTACTTGGTTAGAATTTTTAGTTATAATGAATATTGCAAAAAATAAAGTCCATAGCTTTTCAGATTTAGAAGATTTATTCAACAAGGTTAGATTAATTTATAAAAACACTAATTCACAATGGCAAGGAAGTGACTTTTTAAAGGAATGTATGAATTGTGATTTAAGAGATTTGCAAGTTAATGGAACAGTATTAATTAATACAAAAGATATTCCTGCAAAAGAAAGAATTGGACATTACAAAATAGACAAAGACAGTATTATTCCTAGTATTGGCACTTTAAAGAAGGATTATCAAAATGGTAATTTTGGAGATGTTTTTATTGATGATGCAGCCGGAGAAGCGAAAGAATTTGTTTTTGACAAATATACATTCATTCATTTTGAGTTTTTAAAAAAATTTCTAATAGTAGAACAAAGTGAAGAGTTTAAAGATTTTGACAGCACCAATCAAGCAGAATTATTAAGTAAATTAAATAGCATATATGGAGAATTATTTAGCTTATAAAGAAAACATACTAAAAGATCTATCAGAAACCTATAAAAGTTTAATTTTCAAATTCATCATAGAAAAGATAAACATTAATATTAGTGTACTCTTTGCTTACGGATTAAGTAAAGATTTTGAAGAAAACGACAATTGGGAGAAAATTTCAGAAGAAGTTGCTCTTAAATATCAAAGTAAAATTAGTGATACTGTTGATAAATGGAATATTTATATCATTTATTTATGTCAAGACATTGCCACAAAAGAACTTAAAAACAAAATTGAAAATAATAGATTTTCAAATAGAAAGATTGTTGAAGATAATTTCCAAACGGAGTTAACAGATGAAAAAGCATATGGGTTAATTGTAAAGCATATTACAAATACTGATTTAATAAAAGTTATTGCAGATACAAATGATTCAATTCAAGAGGACTATTCGCCAATAAATGAGAATTTATGGAAGTTAATCCCAAAAGATGAAATTATTAATGGAGATACTAGTAAGCAAAAAGATTTAATAGAATTATTAAAACAACTAGAAAATGAAAATTAAAAAAGTTCAAATTTCAGGATTTAGAGCATTTAATAAAGTTGAAAACTCAACATTTAATTTTGAGCTTCCTGATAATACAACAGCTGATTTTATATCCATATATGCACCAAATGGTTTTGGAAAAACTTCCTTTTACGATGCTGTCGAATGGGGGGTAACTCATCAAATTCAACGATTTGATAGAATGCCCGATTTTAATAAGAGTAGAAAAGAAAATAATGGTGATGTTTTATTAAATAATGTTTCTAGTAAAGGAGAAGTCATTGTTGAAACAACAGAAGGTGTCTTTAAAAACACAATCAATACTAGAAGAGTTTATAACCCAAAAGGAATTCCAGACAATGCATATTTTAAAGAAGTTATATTAAGCCAAGATTTAATTGACACATTTATTAAAGAAGAAAAAGCAGAATTACGGTACGATAAATTTGTGGAATTTAATCCCGAAATTAAATCTTACAATAATTCATTAAAGAACTTAACAATACTATTTGATTTTATTGAATCTAAAACGAAAGAATTAAATACAGAAATTGAAAAAAAACAAAAAAATCAATTAGAAATTGATTTTGACGAAGAGGGCAAAAAATTTGATGAAATAAATAAAGCACTTCAATTTTTAAAGGACAAAAAAGAAGAAATCGATTTAATTGAAAAAGACACATTTACTCAAACAAAATATGATTTTTTAGACCAGAAAATTAAGTCAAGAATAATAAGTTTAGAGATAGAAATTGAGACAGGTAAATTAAGAATTGGAAATATTGACATTGTTTATAATGGCATTCCAGATAGCACTGATGATAACAATAAAGGAGTTTTTACTTATTTTGATAATCGAAATAAAATTGTTGATTTAGAAAAAGTAAAGAATGATCTAAATGATGTAGTTACTAAAATTAAATATAAGGAAAATTGCGAATTAAAAGATAATAAGCTAAAAACTCAAATTAGCGAAGAGTTAGAATTGAATAAATTATATTTATTATTCAAAGAAAAATTTAAAATATATTTAACCATTGAGAATGAAATCAATGAGAGAAATAAGATTTATAATAATTATGACAGTGAAAAACTCAAAAGTGAAAAACAAATAAATGATCTTAATGAAATAAATCAAAAAAATGTTACTGATTTAGATAGATTACAAAAAGAGTTAATTGTCAAACAAACTACGTTAAAAAACATTCCTTTTCAAATAGAAAGATTTGCTACTTTAAACAAAAATAATGAAGAATTAACACCACAAATTAACGTTTTAAATGAATCTATTTCAGAAAAAGAAAGATTAATTGAGGGGATAAAACTTAAGTTAACTCAACATCATTTTTTTAACCATAAAATCGATACTGACATTGAGGTTTTGATTGATTCAGAAGAATTCAAAGACAATAAAGATTTAATAACTTCAATAATTGCAATTGAGAATAAAATTAATATAGCAAAAGAAGAGATCATAACGATTAATGAAAAAATTAATTTACAAAATGAACTGAACAATGAATTAAAAGATTTTGTTTCTAAAGGTTTAGAAATTGTTTCTAAAAACAATAGTGTGGATTGTCCATTATGTAATCATACCTATAAATCGTTTAATGAACTATCTACTAAAATCACTGAAAATAAATTATTAGGTAAAATAGTAAAAGAAAGTTTAGAAAGTAAATTAAAGTTAGAAAATGAAATTAATAAGTTTTCTGATGATCTTTCTGTAAATAAATCTATTCTAAAAGAACATCTAAAAAAAGTAATTGAGCCTTTTGAGAAAGATAAATTAAAAAATGAAAATGAATTAATTAGACTTGCAGAATTGAAAGATGAAAAAATTCAGGAGTTAATTAAATCTGAAAATGAGATAAAAGAAATCAATCAATTTTTTGAAAATAATATCAATCTTAAAGATTTTGAAGAAAAGGTAAGCAAAGAGATAACCGTTTATGAAAAAGAAATATTAGAAATCAGTAATGTCACGAACACGAATAAAACTACGTTAAATGATCAACAGAATATAATAAAAAGTGCAATTGCAAATAAGGATATCGTTTTAAAAAGTATTGCAGAGCTAAAAACCGTTGATGATTACAATGAAGTAATAAAATTTTATTCTAATACTCTTAAAACAAATGAAATTAGCCTAGTCATTTTAGAAGAAACTATTGAGAATAGTAATGAATATCTTGATAAACTAAAAAATGAAGTTGAAGAAAATTTAAAAGTCTTTAGCGAAATAGATTCTAAACTATTGGCAAATACTCTAACCGAAGAAGAGGCTATAAAAAAGTATAATGAAGTAGATACTGCAATTACTCTAATCAAAAAAAATATTCAAAATTTTGAACAATATATTAAATCAGAATTTAAAATTGATTTAGTTAGTATCGATAAAAATCAAGTTGATATTGAGTTTGAAAAAATCAAAAATTTTGAAAAAGAAAAACTACAATTATTATCAAGTATCAACGAAAATTATATGATTGTTGATAAACTAAAAGATGATTGTCTAAAAGTTACTGAAGCCGAAAAAAATCAAAAAGAAATAAAAGATCTTTATGATGAAATTGGAAGATTAGTAATTGTAAAAGGAAAAATAATTAATGAAAAAAACAATTTGAAAAAATATTTAGAAAAAACAATTAATAGTTTTTTCTACAAAGATTTAATAAATAAAATTTACAGCAAAATAGATCCACATCCCGATTATAGTGAAATTGAGTTTAAATGTGATTTTGCAGATAAAAACCCACGTCTTCAAATTTACACTATAAAGTATATTGAAGGGAAAAGAGTAGAATCTATACCGTCTTTGTATTTTAGTACTGCTCAAATTAACATTTTAAGTTTAAGTATATTTCTCGCAAGAGCTTTAAAAACTAAAAATCCACAATCTGGAAAATTTATAGATTGCATTTTTATTGATGACCCAATTCAATCAATGGATACTATAAACATTTTGTCATTTATCGATTTATTTAGAAGTATGATCTTATTTTTAGGTAAACAATTAATTGTTTCAACTCACGAAGAAAATTTTCACTTGTTATTGCAGAAAAAAATGCCTGTTGAATTATTTAATTCAAAGTATATAGAGTTTGAGACTTTTGGTAAACTGAAAAAACATGTTACCGCTTAGTCACTATAACGTAAATAAAAATAATACGTTAAATAAAATTAAAATAACACTATTAATTATGTAAAAAATATTCAGTCAACCAGCATTTAATATAGACTTTTTTAACTTTGGTTAAATCAGGTGAAATAACCATTCCAGAAATATAAATCCCTTTTGTTTGGGATAGTTCGAGAGTTAGAGACTTAATGGTAATTTTTATCTAGATTTCCTTATTAGTTATATAATAGCCTGGAGAAGTAAGAATATGAGAACGAATGTACCATTATCTTAATAATACATTTAATCTATAAATGCGGTGATAAAACAATTTAATCACCGCATTTATTGCGGAGAATAATTACTATATTTACCGCACAAATCTAAAATCAATGGCAATCTACATTCATCAACTTAAAAATTGGCCTAATTTACAGTGGAATGAGCAAGATTTTATTTCGTTATTAAGCGAAGTTAGGAACTTGCAAGGCAAACTTATGGGCAAAGTTGAATTGCTCGGTTTCGAATTAAAAGGCGAAGCCAATTTAGAAACCTTGATTCAAGATGTACTACAAACGTCTGAAATAGAAGGGGAAATATTAAATCCTGAACTAGTTCGATCCTCAATTGCAACAAGACTCGGATTAGAATATTCCGGTCTAGAACATTCAGATAGACACGTGGATGGAATTGTAGAATTAATGCTAGATGCCACTCAAAACGACAACAAAACTTTGACAAGTGAGCGTTTGTTTGGTTGGCATGCTGCACTATTCCCAACAGGAAGAAGTGGTATGCATAAAATTGAAGTCGCCAATTGGCGTTCAGGTGCTATGGAAGTGGTTTCAGGAGGTATGGGTCGGGAAATAGTGCATTATGAAGCTCCTAAAGCACAGCAATTAGCATCAGAAATGAAACAATTCATAGACTGGTACAATAGCGAACAAAATGTAGAATCGTTACTAAAAGCCGCTGTAGCTCATCTATGGTTTATTACTATACACCCATTTGACGATGGGAATGGAAGGATAGCCAGGGCTATTACAGATATGCAACTTTCAAAAGCCGATGGAGTAAATCAAAGGTTTTACAGTATGTCAACTGAAATAAACAAACAAAAGAAAAGTTATTATACCATATTAGAGCGAACTCAAAAAGGTGATTTAGATATAACTGAATGGATCATTTGGTTTTTAGAATGTTTAAAAAACAGTATTCTTTACTCAAGTATAATAGTTGACAAAGTAGTTAAAAAGCATCATTTTTGGCTTAAAAATGCTGGCCTAATAAATAATGAGCGTCAGCAAAAAATGCTTAATAAATTGATGGATAATTTTGAAGGCAACTTAAACACTAGCAAATGGGCAAAAATAACCAAAACTTCCCAAGATTCTGCTCTTAGAGATATAACCGATTTAATAAATAAAGGTATCTTGGTTAAAGCCAATTCAGGTGGAAGAAGTACGCATTATATTTTAAAAGATACATTTTAGGAAAATCAAATAAAACCACCGTTATAAAAGTTAAATTTGCTATTAATATAAACAGCAATCACCAAGATGAAAAATATAATAACCCATAAAGATTTTGAAGTAGCTGAAAAAAGAATGAATGATTTATTAAATACTGCTACGCAAAAAGGTGGTTTTGATTTTTTGACACCAAAAGAGCATTTAGAATTAGAAAAGGTTTCTGCGATAGTTGGTCATTATGAGGATGAGCACTATCCTATTGGAAGTAATTTTTAAAAGATATATTTTAGAATAAAAAAATGCGGTGAATAATTAACTTAATCACCGCATTTTTTAAATCTAGACTATTTGAACATTTGTGTTTTAGTTGCCAATAAATTCAAATACTTTTCTTTCATATCCTCTGATAGAAAAGAGA
Source organism: Flavobacterium algoris (assembly GCF_048158525.1). Lineage (NCBI taxonomy): Bacteria > Pseudomonadati > Bacteroidota > Flavobacteriia > Flavobacteriales > Flavobacteriaceae > Flavobacterium > Flavobacterium algoris. The sequence goes on along the minus strand of NZ_JBLNKT010000008.1, from coordinate 87,353 downwards.
TTTCAAGTAGTTCTTTCCATTTAGGAATTGCTTGTTGCATTTGTTCTAAGATTATTGCTACCGTTTTATCATTGAGTTGGAGTCTTTCTTTTGCATAATACTCTGTAAAATCTGAAGCTTTTAAATTATTTTTTTTCCCTTTCAAAGTCAATGCAATTTCTTCTTCAGGATTTTTTACAGCTATCGTAGAATTTAAAAAATCATATACTGGTGTAAGGGTTGTTTTTCCATTTTTGGTAATCAAGGAAAAGTTTTTCAAATGCATATCTTCATTACCTGTAACATAACAAAAAAGTATTCTTTTGAAAAAATCAGCTTTTTCAATAGCAGGAAACGAACAAAACTCATCAATTACTGGAATGAGTTTCTCCATCGTAAAACGATATTTTGTATCTCTTGTATTTCCTGTTAATTGAGCAAAATCTTCTGTTGCCAGTTTTTTTCCTTTCCCATAACGATCAAAACGCTTAATGAAATAAGACAAACTGCCATCCTTAGCATATACCATACCATGAAATGGTACGTCCAAACCAAACACTTTAGCCATTCGCATAGTCACATCTTCATTTTCTGGTAATTGTGGAAATAAATCATTTTGAGGCTTTATAATATAGGTTCCAAATTGATCCACAATTTTAAATTCTTGATCAACTATTGAAATAGCTGCACTAAGCTTTGGTTGCACACCCTGAATGGATAGCTTTTTAGCTCTATTAGCGGCTTCCTGACGAAGTTCTACAGCTGTATAGGGTAAATCATTTAAATAAGTCAGTTTAGGAGCTATCATTCGAAGTCCTTTTTCACTGTACTTATCCATACCGCACAATTCATATGTAATAGGACATCTATTCATCTTCCATCAATTTAACCGTTACTGAACCTACTAAATCATTTCCAGTTGCAATCAGTTGAGAGAAATAATCTTTCTTATCAATTTTCACAATTCGTAGTAATCCCTCTAACATTACTCCTTCAGGCAATAGCCCTTCAAAAAAGGGTGGAAAGAATGTATAGCTATATTTTTTCTGATTTGTAGGCATAGTCAATGAAACCGCTTCACCATCATAATTTTCATCATACTCAAAATGGTAGTCGTTAGCAGCAATTTCCGTTAAAATTCCAGCTCTTTTTCCGTGTGCAAATACAATTGCTCTTCTCATAATTATTTATTTAAAGGACTTTTAAATTCCACTTTAATATTTAGCACTCGGAGTACTGCAAAAAGATTATTCAAACGAACTGTTTCTTTATTTTTTTCAATATCAAAAACAGTGGTCTTACCTACTCCAGCTAAATCGGCTAGTTCAAGTTGTGTCAATCCTGCTTTTTTTCGATGGTTTTTAATTAAAGCACCTAAATCAAAATCATCCATTATATACTGTTTTAACGGTAAAAATATACAATTTAATAATACTCACGGTTTAAATCATTAAAAAACTTTGTTATTTTACTGTTATAGCGGTAAAAATATTACTAAAACTCAACAAAGTATATAATTTTAGAAAAAAAAAACCTAATTACTGTTAAGGCAGTAAAAATTAATTAAAATATAAATGATAAATTTGTACATGTATTGGAGTTGAATGAAAAGCAACTTCGCTTTGTACATAACAGAATTGATGAAAAGTTGTTAAAAGCTAAGCGTTTCATTTCAATCTTCTTTCCATCACAAAAAGAACGTTTTTTATCATAAAAAAAAGTATATAACCCAGCAGTTTTTGAATGAATAAAAAATATAAATTGTTTTTATTAACACTAAAGATAGCTACTTAATCAAAATCCGTACTTCTTTTGTACACCTCTACCCTTTTAATCCCTTTAAAAACAACGATTATTACTTATTGCATCGGGAAGTAAAACACAAAATTGCAACAAAGAAAATAACCCGCACAAATAGCTCATCAAAACAAAATCGAGATCAATATTTAAAATTCGGTTCCCATCAACCAGCACTCTTAAAAAAGCTTTAACACTCTAAACTAAACATTAACACTTATTTCATTATTATTTTTGTAATTTTGAATTAATCACTTAATTGAAGTTTGAGCTTTTAAAATTCCCAATTTCTTAAGTGAATAAACTTGATTAGCAAAACTCTTCGAACAAGTTTAGAAATAGAACAACTCGGAACGGGAATTCATACGTTTAAAAAAGATACCTTGACGGTAATCTAAAACCAGAGCTGAGCTATGAAATAAAAATACTTAAACACCTTTTTATTACTACATAAAAAGGCGCACTTATTTTATTATAAATTATAAAATAAAACTATGCGAGTTCCAGTAATCCGAAAAAATATAATATTCACACCTGATTCCAGGAGAGTTGTAGCTCGATATTTTATGAATGGTGATCAGCGAACCCAACAGATGGTGAGCCGTATAATGCTGTTGGATGAAAAACAAGTCATAGACACTCTAGAACATACACTTCGGGAATTTGCAAGAAGGCATCGAAATATTTCACGCGTCTTCTTCACGCATTGCGAAAAAATTAGAGGGATAATTGAAGGGATGCAAATCAATTACGACGGTCTGTCAGAGGAACGAAAAATGCTCATTGGTTCTTACTGTACAATGGAGTATGCTATAGAATCTGCAGCTTTTTTCAACCCATCTATTGTGGAAGATTTTGATCAATCAGACCTCGAAAATGGGGAGAAACGAGTTATCATTTCTTTCCGAGCTACTGGAGAAGGTCATATCTCATCAATTGTTTTTAGAAGGGGAATCTTGGATAAGAATAATGATCTGCATATCATGAAAATTGGCAATAACATTGATAAAGCAGAAATTGTTCACAAATCGTTATATAACAAAGAACGCTTTCTGATGAAATTGGCTGAGATGCATACTTCGGATAAATACTCAACCCGTATTATGCAAGACCTGCCCGATGAATTTGAGTATGCCGCATTAAAAAATGTGATAAATAAAGCATTAAGCGATCCTATGATTCGTCAGGAGAGGAGAACTGCACTCGAAGAAGTGATGTGGTTGGCGGATTCATTTTATGATTTACAATTCAAACACGATTCCGATATCACCGAACGTGTTATTTTTCCAATATCAGATTCTGAAAGTCGTGGTATTGAAGATGCTCGTTTTGTGCGCTTTGTGGATGATGATCAATCAGATAGAGTAATGGCTACTTATACAGCTTATAATGGTCATGTCATTCTCCCAAAACTTATTTCTACTGAAGACTTTTATACGTTCCGCGTAATGCCCTTGTATGGAGCCGGTGCTCAAAATAAGAATCTGGCATTATTCCCTAGAAAAATCAAGGGCAAGTATGCAATGCTATCCAGAATTGATGGTGTCAACAATTACCTTATGTATTCTGATAGAGCTACGCAATGGAATAATCCAGTAATCCTCCAGGAGCCGCGATATATATGGGAATTTACACAAATTGGAAATTGTGGGTCGCCACTTTGGACCAAAGAAGGCTGGTTGGTAATTACTCATGGTGTAGGTGCCATGAGACGATATTGCATAGGCGCTTCGTTGTTTGATCTTGATGATCCATCCAAGGAAATTGGGAGACTTAAAGACCCCCTGCTTTCACCACGGGAAGATGAACGGGAAGGATATGTCCCAAATGTGGTTTATTCGTGCGGTTCGATTATTCACAACAACAGCCTTATATTGCCTTATGCCGTATCAGACTATTCATCAACTTACGGTGTGGTAGATTTGGCAGAATTAATTGAGGCTTTGAAGAAAAGCAAATGATGATTTTCTCTTCATCAATAGCTTTCAATTTTTCATAACCACCCATTCTGCATCAATATCAAAGAATTATATTAGAAGATTTATTTTAACAAATAAAAATAGCGAATTTACTAATCAGGACACCGTAACTTAGTAAACTCAACTATACTAATACGGATACAGTCCTTTTTGCATTATTATGCTGTCCGGGCAGGCTATTCACTACAAGTCCGGAGGAAGTTGCCCATAAAACATAACCCCGGAACGAGCTTCCTTTGGTCGCTGTTTCAGGGTTTGTTTTATAAAAGGCCTTTTCCTTTGCGTACTTTTCGTTGCTATCCTTGACAGGGAAATCGTTTCCACAACTAACAAATTACTATATTATCTCAAATACTAAATCAAGAAAAAATAGTACCTTTAATACATGAAAAAGCATCACAATATTATTATAGCTGGAGCCGGTGGAATTGCCGAAGCAGTTGGTTTGTTATTGATGGAATGGAGTGAAGTACCCCCTACTCTTTTTATTGGTGACCGAACCCATTCAAAAGCAAAAAAAGTAGCACATTGGATTCAAGAAGGAACAACAAAATCGGGTTTCATTAAGGACTTCCACCTTGCCGAAAATGGCTTAACGGATGAAATGAAAGTAATTTTGCGCCAAGGAGATATCATTCTCGACTGCCTGCCGGGCAGCCAAGCACCAAGGATGGCTCAGTTTGCCAAAGATTTTAATCTGCATTATGCTAACCTTACAGAATATGTTTTAGAAACCGAAGAAATTATAGCTTTGGCAAAAGAGGCCAAAACCGGTTTTGTACTTCAAACTGGTCTGGCTCCCGGCTACATCGACTTGCTGGCCAATGGGCTTTTTCAACAGTTTTGCATTGATTTTAAAGTTAATACAGTGGATAAGCTAGAATTTAAAGTTGGCGCGCTGACCAATCATGCCGTTACTCCCCATTATTATGGCTTTACTTGGAGTCCGGTGGGAGTCGCTACAGAATATATTAAAGAAACCATCGTCTTAAGAGATTTTAAAAAAACTACGCTGCCTGCATTATCAGAAAGAGCCACTATTATTATTGACGGCATTGCTTATGAAGAGGATCTCACTTCGGGCGGTGCGGCAGATTTACCGGAGGCATTATCAGGGAAAGTGCGTTCGCTTGACTACAAGACTTTACGACATCCCGGGCATTATGCTTGGGTACAAGAACAACTTATTAATTTAGGAAATACTCCGGACACCATTAAAAGCTTGCAAGAAAAAATGGAAGCTGTAATTCCTCATATTGAAGACGATAAAATCGTTTTGTATGCTACAGTAGAAGGTAAAGATGCAGCTGGAATTTTGCGCAGACGAGAAATTGCAAAATGTATACTTCCTCAAAAAATAGGGAAACATCAATTGAGAGCCATCCAAACAACTACCGCAGCACCATTAGTCCAAGCAGCCCAATTATTGCTCGAAACTCCTCATAGCGGAGTTGTTTTACAAAGCCAAATTGATCCAAAACAATTTTTAAATGGAAATTATATTGTGCGTATTTACGGTAAATTTTAAACAACGAAAACCAAATATAATAGACGCCTTCATTCCCAATTTAGTAATAGATTGAATTGGTTTCCTTTAAATTGTCTGTGAGATTACAATTAAAATTATCGCTACCAAAGCTAAAAAAAGACCTGCGAAATTCATTTTGGTCAATTTTTCCTTAAAAATAAAAATCCCAACAAGACTTCCAATAATGATTACACCCATGTTCATCCCTGCAAAAACAGTTGACGGATTTTGAACAAATGCTTGATGTGCTTTTAAATAGAAAAGAATATTTCCAAAGTTGAAAATACCAACCAAACCCCCAAAAAGAATGTTTCTGATATTTAACGGTACTTTACTGATTACCAATTCATAAATAACAGCCCCAACCATAATTAGCAGTGCTATCCCAAAAACAACAAATAATGAAGTAGTGTATGGCAAACTTGTATAAAGGGCAATTTGTTTAAAAAGAATATCTATAACTCCAAAGCCAAGCAAAACAACTGCTGGATATATCCATTTATTTTCGGTGTTTTGAGAAGGTTTAGCGAGAATAAGCAATAATGCCGGAAAACCAACCACAAGCGCACCAATTTTTAACACATTAAAATCTTCTTTGAAAAGTAGCCCAGCAGCCAAAATAGGTATAAACAACGAAAGTCGTTGAGCAGCATCCGTTTTTACGACACCCATGTGTTTTATGGATGCAGCCAGAAAAAGAAATATAGATGGCAACAAAATACCAATAGTTATATAAATACTCCAAGGTGCTGAATTTCCCACATCAATAAGTTCTGGACTAAAGAACAAATAACAAAGAATAAGAGCAACTACATAATTTGAAGCTATAATTTGAGTATTACTTACAGCATACTTGCGTGAAAATTTAAATAGTACACCAACAGTCACACTGCATATGATGCTTAGAATTAGAAATAACATAGACAATATTTTGACTGTAAAACTACTATTTTATGTTTCTACATTGTCTTTTTATTAAAGTAAAGAAAAGCTTTAAAAAAAATTCTATTTGTAAACTAAAAAAATATCGATTAAAAAAAATGCACGCTCTAGATTTATAAAATCTTCAAAAGATTCCAATAGCTATTTCTTTACTTTTGCATAAATCATTAAAATTATGGAAAAGGAGTATTCTGTTGCTATATATCCTTCCGAGGCAATTATTTCATTGGTTAAATCGATGAAAGAACAATTGGCCAAGGAAGTGGGTTGGTTTCACAGTAAAAATTCTATTGGCCATATCACCATTTGTGAATTTAAGGCCACTGATAAACAAATTGAAATTATTAAAAATCAACTGAATCGATTTTGTGACACTTTACAACCAGTTAAAATATGTTTAAATGAATTCAGCTCCTATCCAAATGGCGCCTTTTTTATTTCGCCCCACAAAGATTCTAAAAGTATTTTGAAACCCATAATGAAACGAATTCAAGACTCACTTCATATTCAAAATATGAAAAAAAGCAATGATCCGCATCTTTCCATTGCGCGAAGATTAACTCCGGAAAATCTCGAAAGAGCTAAAACTTTATTTACCTCAATAGTTATAGATTTTTTGTGTGACAGTATTGTTTTGCGAAAGTTTGAAGACACTATAAAACAGTTTATTGTAATCAACACCTTTAAATTCAATAACAATTCACAATCAGAGGGCATACAAGAAACTCTTTTTTAGAAATTAATCACTCTTCAACCATCCTGTAATACTCATTCTAGTGTTTTGCGTAACCAAAACTTCATGAACTAATTCATCACTCTTGAAGAAAACGGTTTTTCCTTGAGTAGGCGAAATTTTCTGATTGTTATCCAATTGATGAATCAGCAATTCGCCACCGTCACTTTCTTGCCAATCGCTGTTTAAATAGCTAATCATGGAGTATTTTCGGCTTGGATTATTTTTGAACTGATCCAAATGTTTTAGATAAAAATCACCCGATTCATACAGCGAATAATGAAATTCATAACCCGTTATTCCCGCGTAACAGCTTTGATTCAGATAAAGAATAAATGCTTCTATTTGAGCAAAGAATTCATTTTCGAATGCATTGTTGTGTTTTTTATCCAACCAATAAATAGAATCGCTTCGTATCGCACCATCATAAGAAAGTTTTTCAGAATTCCCGATTCCGGCAGCCATTAATAAACTTTCCTGATTCAAAGTAAGCAGGTTTTGTTTTAAATTATTGGCCAAATCGGTACTCAAAAAATGTTCGGATATGCCTACTTTATTTTCAATATAAGTCGCAATCAAATCCTCAAAGCTATTTTCCATGTCTGTTTTCATTGACAGTTTAGACTGCCAACGGGACAAGGTAGACTAATAAAAACCGTTATTACCTCATTATGAAATAAATAAAAAATTATATTGTAAACTCGTCTCCTTAAAGCATCAATTTTAATACTAATAAGGCATTTAAGTAGAACGAAAGATATTTTGCAAGTATTAAAAAGAGTTTTTTTGCAACAGATTGGAAGGATTAAAAGATTTTTAAAGCTACGTGACGAATTAATCCGTGCTAATCTTTGAAATCTGTGGCAAAGAAATTTAGAGTTTTAATAAAATACGCCATTAAATTTTAGCTATTACTTATATACCCCGAATTAGTATTATTTTACCAATAAACTGTATTAAATGGTTTTCCTGCGAGGTCTTTTTTGACCTTGTAGGTAGGGTAAATCTAAAAAAAAATACCTACAAGGTTTTGGAAACCTTGCAGGATTATAGCTGAATTCTAGCAAAAAAGGGTTTAGAAAAAAATCTAAACCCTTTTTTATTTTATAATTTACTGATAAAGCTACCGTAAATATCCTTGAACTGATAACCTTCCGAAAAGCGGTCCTTACTCAGTTTTTTATATTCAACTAATCCCCAAAGAATAAATTCTTTCATAAATAATTTATCTTCCTTTTCTAATTTTGGTTGGTATTTCTTGATTAATATTTCAAGCGGAACAATACTTCCTAAAATTCTTTCATATTCCTCATTGGAACAATCATCTAATAATTCAAACCCACTTTCGGCAAAAAACCATTCGATGATATCGGTATAAGGTGTTTTTTCGTCTTGCTTTTCTAGTTTTTCAATTTTTGGAAAATAAGCAGGAAAAAAAGTATGAATTGCATCACCTAATAAATGCTGCGCCACAGCGGCTGCTCCCTCCTGCTCTCCTTCATAAACCAATTCGACTTTTCCGGTAATTGCAGGGATGATTCCCATAAAATCAGATAAACGCAAACTTGTTTTATCTTCTCCAGACTTCAATGCTCTTCTTTCTGCTGTGCTTAATAAATTCTCTAAAGCGGTAATACTCAATCGGGCACTTACGCCACTTTTATTATCAATATATTCGCTTTCTCTTGCTTCAAAACTGATTTGTTCCAATAAATCTCGCGCTAATGAAGGTACGTAAACCATGTCGCTTTGTACTGCATCCAATTTTGCTTCCTGTTCTGTAATAGTTCGAGCAATTTTAATGGTTTCCGGATAATGCGTCAAAATTTGGGAACCAATTCTATCTTTTAATGGCGTTACAATACTCCCACGATTCGTGTAATCTTCGGGATTTGCGGTAAAAACAAATTGCATGTCCAGTGGCATTCGCAACTTAAAACCACGAATTTGGATATCCCCTTCTTGTAGAATATTAAATAATGCAACCTGAATTCGAGCCTGTAAATCGGGTAATTCATTAATGACAAAAATACAACGATTCGCTCTTGGAATCATCCCAAAATGGATCACGCGGTCATCCGCATACGATAATTTCAAATTGGCCGCTTTTATTGGATCAACATCGCCAATTAAATCCGCAACAGTAACATCTGGCGTAGCTAGTTTTTCGAAAAAACGATCACTTCTATGCAACCATGAAATTGGAGTTTCATCCCCTTTGATTTCGATTATATCTTTGGCAAAACGCGAAATTGGATTTAAAGGATCATCATTAATTTCGGAACCAGTTACAAATGGAATGTATTCATCGAGCAATTCAATCATTTTGCGTGCCAATCTCGTTTTGGCTTGACCCCGAAGACCCAACAAATTGATATTATGACGCGATAAAATAGCGCGCTCTAATTCTGGAATTACGGTATTCTCAAATCCATGAACGCCTTCAAAAGTAGCTTTTCCTGATTTTATTTTGTCTCTAAGGTTGGAACGCAATTCATCCTTGATGCTTTTACTTGTGTAACCTGATTTTATTAATTCTCCGAGTGTTTTTATCTTTTCTATTTTCATAATGTGAATTATCTTTTCTTGTATTCTTTCTAGTCCTTTATTTTATTCTTTTTTTACGATTTGTTTCATAATCTTCAAAAATCATTTCGCCAAGCCCTTTGAGTCCGGTATAAAATGCTTTTCCTTGATTGGCTTCGGTAAACCGATTTACAAATTGCTGCAAATACGGATCATTGGCAATCATAAAAGTGGTTATCGGAATGTGTAATTTTCGAGCTTGTTGCGCCTGATTGTAGCATTTATCGACAATATATTCATCGAGTCCATTGCTGTTCATATAATAGGAGCCATCTTTCTCCCGAACGCAACTTGGTTTTCCATCGGTAATCATGAAAATTTGCTTGTTGGTATTTCGTTTTCGACGCAAAATATCCATGGCGAGTTGCAAACCAGCAACAGTATTAGTGTGAAATGGCCCTACTTTTAAATATGGCAAATCTCGGATTGCGATCGTCCAGGCATCATTTCCAAAAACCAGAATGTCTAAAGTATCTTTTGGGTAACGCGTCGTAATCAATTCAGCAAGAGCCATCGCTACTTTTTTTGCAGGCGTGATTCGGTCTTCACCATACAAAATCATGCTGTGACTGATGTCAATCATCAAAACCGTACTCATTTGGGATTTAAACTGCGTTTCTTCTACCACCAAATCATTTTCGGTCAACATGAAACTATCGACACCGTTATTGATTTGGGCATTACGCAAGCTTTCCGTTAAGGAGATTCGCTCCAATCCATCACCAAAATGAAATTCCCGAAATTCTCCGGTATGCTCGTCTCCGTTTCCGGAATGCTTGGTTTTATGATTGCCACTTCCCGATCGTTTTAGATTTCCAAAAATGTTGTCTAAAGCCTGTTGCCGAATGGCGCGCTCCGTTTTGGCAGTAATTCCAATTCCTGAAGTACCATCATCTTTGAGTTCATCACGGATGTAGCCTTTTTTCTTTAAATCTTCGATAAAATCATCAATGGTATAGTGTTCATCGGTGAGTTTATATTCTTTGTCTAATTCTCGCAACCAGTCAATTGCTTCATCAAAATCTCCTGAAGTATGTGTGATTAACTCTTTAAAAATACCAAAGAGTTTATCAAACGGAGACTGAAATGCGGCTTCGTATTGCTTGAAATAAAATCCTTTTTTATTGTCATTTTTCATAGACTTTAAAATTACATCTTTTTAAAATGTAGTCTAGACAAACGTTTATTAATTTTTAGTTAAAAACATAATGACAAGAATAAGTAAGCTATTTATTAAAAAGAAAGCTAATTGAAAAATTTACCATCAACATAAAACCAATTCTCATTTTCGAGTTTGAAAGTAGATAGTTCGTGATGAATTTGGTTTTGAAGTTTACTATCCAGAAAATAGGCTTTGAATTCTACTGTATTCTTGGTAGCATTTATAATTTCAAGTTTTTGCCATTGGTTAGAAATTGCCCAATTTAGAATTTCAACTTTAGAATGGTATTTCCGTTCAGAGCTATGTGTTGTTGCCAATAAATAATCAATTTCATGTGTTGCATAAGCTGAATATCTGGAACGCATTAAGGATTCAGCAGTTGGGGATATTTGAATTCCTTTTATAATAGGCTCACAACATTCCGGAAAGTTTTTTTGAGAACCGCAGTAGCATTTTTTTACAATCATTTTTTAAAATAATTTTTAAAGTGTACCCGTTGCTTGTCCGTCAAGCGCAATTATTTTTTGGTGTAATTGATTCAATAATACTTGGTATTTACTAATTTCAATTAAATCTTCATCTTCTTCTGCAAAGTCAAGTAATTCGTCTAATTCCTCGCTAACTTCAACTAATTTATTGTTCGCTTCTTTGGCTTTTTTATTGGCAATCAAATCAATTATTTCTTGAACACCATTTTTTAAATCTGCAAATTTATTGTTTTCCATCTTTAATTATTTTCTGAAGACTTATCTTCATTGAACTTCTTTACGATTTGTTTTAATTTTTCCTTGCGAAGCATTTCAGCTTGTTTTACTTTATCTTGTGCTTTATGCAATTTATCGTTGTGCTTTTTTATATTTCTTTCGTTATTTCTACTCATTGTCTTTTCCTTATTAATTATTAAATCAATTATTTGATTTAAAACCAGATGCAAAGTTCGGGTTATTTATTGAAATTCAAATTGTTTTTAATTTGATAATTTCTGTTTTTTAATAGGAATCATTTTTTTAAATAGTATTTTCAATTCTTCGATTTTTCCATTATAAATTGAAATTTAATACAATTGCACATACAATTTTTTACAATTAATAGTTTTTATCTTAAATATAATATTTCAATAAGTACAATTTATCATAAAAAAGCAATATAATGCATTAAAAATCAATAACATGGCCGTAATTAAGAAAACATTATGCTCTTATTCTATTTTTTTATACATTTATTTTCTAAATAACTCAACTTCGTCAATCTTCTAAATAGCATAAATGGATCATAATAAACACCCTAAATTCATCAGTTGGTTCTTAAATAGACCTAAGACTACAGGGTTACTTACATTTCTATTTCTAAGCTATATTGCTTGTTTTATAGTCTCACAACAGTATAAACTTATAAAAGAAGATGAGCAACGAGAAATGAATACGATCCTTCATGTTGTCAATCAAAATATAGAGCAATCGCTTAAAAACTGTTATACAACTACCTTGACATTAGCGCTAACAATTAATGACAAAGGAGTTCCTGAAAATTTTGATTACGTAGGATCAAAACTGATGGAATCAAACAATAGTATTAGCGCTGTTCAATTAGTTCCTAAAGGGGTGATAAAATATATTTATCCTATTAAAGGGAATGAAGCAGCTATGAATTTAAATATTTTACAAGCTCCTTATCTTAAAGAAGCTTTAAAATCTATTGAAAATCAAAAAATGTATTTTGCTGGTCCGCTAAAATTAAAACAAGGTGGGATGGGAATTGTAGGTAGATTTCCTGTTTTTAGAAATAATAAATTTTGGGGATTTTCAGCTGTTATTATTAAATTAGATACTTTTTTAAAATGTTCGGGAATTAATAATGTTGACGATTCAAAATATTATTTTCAATTTTCAAAGAAAAACACTGCTAACCAAAAAGAAGTTTTTTATTTACCCAATCAAAGTGATTTTTCTAAAAAATATAACATCTCTACCTTTATTCCCGATGGTGACTGGAAATTATACCTGATATCTAAGCATCAAAATTATCTTTATTATCAAATTTTAATTCCAGCAATTATAGGATTTATTTTAGCAGCACTTTTTGGTATTTTAATATTTAGTCTTTTAAAAATACCCGAAGAACTTCAGTCTTTAGTAAGCACCCAAACCACAAAACTTTTAAATTCTGAGATAAAGTTTGAAGCTATTTTTGACCAGGCAGCTGTCGGAATCGCCTATATAGATTCCTATTCCGGTAATTTTATTGAGATTAACAAACAATATTGCAACTTATTAGGATATTCACAGCAGGAAATGAAAGAGAAAAATTTTCAATCCGTTACTCACCTCGATGATTTAGAAGATGATTTGATCAATTTAGAAAAACTAAGGACAGGAAAAATCAGAACGTACGCTATGGAAAAACGGTATGTGACAAAATTAGGCACTGTTATTTGGGTAAATCTTACGGTGTCTCCACTCTGGAAAGTAAACGAAAAAGTAACAAGCCATATCGTAATAATTGAAGATATTTCGTTAAAAAAAGAAACAGAAGAACTAATAAAAAGAACAGAAACACGATTTAAAAGTTTATTTGATGACTCACCCCTGCCTTTAAGAGAAGAAGATTTTTCGGAAATTAAAAAATACCTTCAAGAATTAAATCTAATTAATAAAAAAGCAGAAATCGTTTCTAACTACTTTTATAGCAACCCAGACGTAGTTACAAAATGCAATTCATTAGTTAAATTAATTAACATCAACAATGCCTGCCTTAAACTTCATAAAGTCAAAACCAAAGAAGAATTAATCAATAACAAATCTAATCTATTTGATTTCAGATCTACAGATGATTTCATCAAACATTTAATTGCAATTACTCAAGGTAAAAAACAATTTATTATAGACTCCAGAATAAAAAACACCGAAGGAGAATATCGAGATGTTAATTTAAGATGGAATGTAATTCGAGGTTATAGAAAAACATTCGAACGAATTATTGTTTCTACTGAGGATATCACAGAACGCCTAGCTACCGAAAAAATTATACTTGATACAAAACAAAGAGTTGAGTCTCTTATTAATACAATTGACGGAATTGTATGGGAATGTGACATTGACACCTTTTCTTTTTCTTTTATCAGTAAAAAAGTAGAAAAAATATTAGGATATAGTCCAGAAGAATGGTTAGCAAGTAAAACTTTTCGGGCTGACCATATTCATCCCGAAGATAAAGAATGGACCTTAAACTATTGTATAACAAAAAGTAGCCAAAGTTTAAATCATGATTTTGAATATCGAATGATTGCTAAAAATGGAGCTGTTGTATGGTTAAGAGATATTGTAAACGTTATTTTTGAAGATGGTAAAGCAGTAAGTTTAAGGGGTATCATGATTGATATTACCAAAACTAAAGAAGCCGAAAAAGATTTAAATAATTCCTTCAATTTAGTTACAGAACAAAATAAAAGACTTCTTAATTTTTCTTACATCGTTTCCCATAATTTAAGGTCACATACCAGTAACATTGCATCTATAATGAGTTTAATTGAATCTTCTGAATCAGAGGATGAAAAAAACCAAATGATACAATTATTAAAATCAGTTTCAAGTTCTCTAAGTGAAACGATGCTTCACCTGAATGAAGTAATAAATATAAGAACAAATATTGGTTTAGTTTCTGAATCCCTAAATTTAAAAGAATACATTCATACTGTACAAAAAGTACTTTCAGATCAAATCACATCAAATGAAGTTTCCATTTCAACTATTATGCCAGAGGATATTATGGTAAATTATAATCCTGCATATCTGGAAAGCGTACTTTATAATATCATCTCTAATTCCATTCGCTATAAACACCCAGAAAGAAAACCTCAAATAATAATAAAGTGGTTTATGGAAGATAAAATGAATGTCCTTCAAATATCAGATAATGGTGTTGGAATTGATCTTGTAAGGAATGCAGATAAGATTTTTGGGATGTATAAAACATTTAGCAACAATGCAGATTCAAAAGGAATTGGTTTATTTATAACAAAAAATCAAATTGATGCAATGGGAGGAAATATAACCGTTGAAAGCGAACCTAATATAGGCACAACATTTAAAATTTATATTCAATGACAAAAAAAGTAATATGGGTAGTAGATGATGATGCTATTTACCAAATTATAGTTAATAAAATTATTCAAAGATCAGAGATGTTTTCAACCGCTTTTTCATTTAAAAACGGAAAAGAAGCTATCGACACCTTGCATAATACATTAAAAAACAAAGGAATATATCCTGATATTATTCTATTGGATATTAATATGCCCATTATGGATGGATGGGAATTCATGGAAGAAATGGAATTGATAAAATCTCAAATAAACAAAAAAATAAATATTTATATTGTAAGCTCTTCTATAGCTGTTGAAGATAAAAACAAAACTAAAACGTATCCGGATATTTTGGGTTATTTATCAAAACCCATAACAACTGATGACTTAATATTAGTGGCAACAAATGATTAAGCTATTTCTCTTTTTATTTCATCTAAAGATTTATTAGTAAAAATTAGTTCATTTATAATTTGTTGACGCAAAAAATCCAAGTCATCATACTCAAAATATTTAGCCCATGAAGTCAAGGTAAGTAAATTTCGAATTTGCTTGATTCTTTTAGTAGTTTCAAAACTAGTCCGAAGGATTGCCTTATTATCATAATTCGGATTATTTTTATGTTGATAGCTAACCGTTTTTTTTACATAATTTGCTTCTAAATAATACAATTCCTCAACTGCGTTATCTGGGTAAAAATTAGCCCAAAAAGCAAAACCTAATTTAATTTTAGACTCGGTTTCAGGTTCCAAAGGTTCTAATCGCCATTTACTATTAGCTAATCTTCCCCAATGATTAGACAAGCGATACATTCCTAATGTTGTATAATAATAACTACTTCCAGACTTGCTTTGGTATTGAACAGACAATCCTTTTAACGAATCTAAAGACTCCTCATGAAATACACAAAAGGTGTTTTTGAATGAATTAGGATTAGGGCGAAATATTTTTTGCATGAAACAAAGGTAATCAGAAAGTCTAAAATAGAACAAGACAAACAATAATTGATTAACTTTGCCAACTAGAATTATTTTAAATAAATTGATTATGACCAAAGCTTCTGAAGAAAGAATGTTACAAAAAGGTGTTTACACCGGAATTATGGAAAAAGATGAAAACAACAACTTTTTTTGTGGTGAATATCTTTTAGATTATAAAATGGCTCAAAAACATGCTGTTGGTGATTGGATTACCATTAAAAGCATAATAGAAAATCCAAGCGATATTAGTTATAATAAATATCCAAAAAAGTCAAAAAACTTTGACAAAGCAAACAATAAGCCACAACAATAACCTCTTAATGTGTTGTTTAAACTGATATAAAATCAAAAAAAGCAATCCTTTTTTTGATTTTTTTTTAGTCCTAAACTAAAAATTTAAAAAAAAGTGTACCTTTGCAAAAAATTTGTCGCTTTTGAAATCAAATCATATTGATTTTATAGTAAAAGACAAGTAGTTACCTTATTTATGAAAAAAATAGTTGAATACCGCAAACTACTAAATGTAGAAAAAACTGCTGAGCTTAAAGATTTAAAAACGATTTATCGTAATGCGATGAAAGAAGCGCATCCTGACAAATTTCAAGGAAATGATGAAGGATTAAAAGCTGCAGAAGAAAATAGTAAAAAAATTATTGAAGCTTATCACTTTTTGGTAAGTATCAATCCTGAAACTATAAAACAAAATTTACCGGAATACACTGAAACTATTTCAACTTCCACTATCACGGATTATAAATTTGTTGAAGGTAGATTGATTATCAATTTTTCAAATGGAAGCGTTTATGAATACATTAGTGTTCCTAAAGCAACTTATGTGAAAATGGTAAATGCTGATTCTCCTGGGAGATTTGCTAAAAGACATATCCTTAACTCTTTTACATGGAGAAAAACTCTTAATCAAGACTAGTTTTTTTTTCCAATAAAAAAACATGAGCATCCTATAACTGGGATGCTTTTTTATTTTAAAACAGTTTATTTATATTACAAAAATGTAAAAAAATAAGCTTGCTTAATTTACTTATATTTAATAATTTAGCGTTTCTTAGTAATTATAAACCTACAAAGTAAAAATTATGAATGATCCTTGCCTATTATTTAAATCCCAACATAAAAAAGCAAAAGAAACGCTAGATGTTCTGGAACAAGAAAAACATCAAATAGAATTAAATCTGGAATCGAATCCAATATCTTCTGATTTAAACAAAAAATTGAGAAAAATCAATTTAGATATTAAGATTACTATAAATGAATTAGAACATGCCGATTATAGTATTGAAAAGTGTGAAATTAAATACATTAATCCTAAAAAAAAATAATCCTTAGGCATATTAAATGTAGCTGATAATTTTTATTCTGCTCAGTCTAGTTTTTTAATTATATTGACTTTCAATTCCTGAACTTTAATTTTATAGTTAATAAAGATATTGACAATCAACAAATTATATATTTTATTATTTAGAAATAATAATTTAAAAAAATTTCAAATTAGGGTTACTACAGTAATTCAAATTATTTTATTTTTAATAGTCCTAAATACTTATTAAGAATAAAAAATTATAACAAAAATTTAGGTAGTAAAATTATATATAATTTATAATTTTAAATACTTTTGCACACTTAACTTAATTAACTAATAATGAAAAAAATAATTTTATTCCTTTCGGCTGTTGTAATGCTGACTTCTTGTACCAAAGATAAATACACCATTTCTGGAACTGCAACTGGATTTGAAAATGGAAAAACAGTAATTCTAGAAACACCAAATGAAAATGGTAGTGGCTTAACTGCAATTGATACCGTAAAAATTGAAAATGGTAAATTTGAAATTAAAGGAAAAGCTGTAGAACCTTCTTTTCACACAATACAAGTAGAAGGAGTTCAAGGAAAAATACCTTTTATTTTAGAAAATGGAGATATTACCATAGTTGTAAACAAAGACAGCATACAAAAATCTAAAGTATCTGGAACTTATAATAATGATGAATATGTTGCTTTCAATGAAGAAATCACTAAAGTTCAAAAAAAATTAATGGATTTTCAGACGAAAAACATGCAAGCAATGAATACTGCTCAACAAACTAAAGATACAGCCCTAATCAATGGATTGATGAAAGAATTTGGTAAAATTCAAGAAGAAGTAGGTACAGCTTCTAAAGCTAAATATGTAGCTTATGCTGAAACACATCCAAAATCATTCATTTCTGCTTTAATAATCCAAGGAATGCTTAATGATCCAAGTGCTGATACTAAAAAATCAGAAAAAATGTACAAAAGCTTAGAAGAGTCATTAAAAAACACAAAACCAGGTAAAGCCATAAAAGCTAAACTTGCGGAAATGAAATCTCCTTCTGTAGGTGCTGCTGCCCCTACTGCTCCATCAGCTGCTCCTGCTGTTGAAACTAAATGAAGAGCAGATTTTTCTGGACCTAATCCTGATGGAAAAGTAATTTCCCTGAAAGAATGTTTAGGAAAAGTTACAATAGTTGATTTTTGGGCATCTTGGTGTGGACCATGTCGCAAAGAAAATCCAAATGTTGTTGCTATATATAAAGAATTACATTCTAAAGGACTTAACATCGTTGGTGTTTCTTTAGATAAAGATGCCAAGGCTTGGAAAGAAGCTATTACAAAAGATAAATTAACTTGGAATCATATTTCTAATTTAAAATTTTGGGATGAGCCTATAGCTGCTCAATATAAAGTTCAATCTATTCCTGCTACTTTTATTCTTGATGCTTCAGGAAATGTAGTAGCACAAGATTTAAGAGGAGACGAATTAAGAGCAAAAATAATAGCACTTTTAGCAAAATAACTTCCTTTAATTGAATAAAACAAAAAATCTCCCTAGTGGAGATTTTTTTATTTTATTCAATACCAATACTTTAAAAATAATACTAAAATTAAGTGTAAATATAGTTTGGAAACTTCAAAACAGTTTCTATATTTGCACCCGGTTAGCACAATAAGCAATGCTTGTTGAGTCTTGGGGAGATACTCAAGCGGCCAACGAGGGCAGACTGTAAATCTGCTGTGTAAACTTCGCAGGTTCGAATCCTGCTCTCCCCACTAAAACTCTTCAAGCAATTGAAGAGTTTTTTTTAGTAAATACTAGTAAATGAAATTCGATTAAGATAGACTTAATATTATTTCAAAAAAAGTCCCGTCTCATTTTTAGAATGACACGGGACTTTTCAATTTATGATTTTTACTACTATTTCTATTCTAAAATAAAACTCACACTAACATTAGCAGTAATATTAATTTCACCAACAGCAAGCGTTTCTCTTGGAGCCTGAGCATCGCTCATTTCCATTTTCATAGCAGCATATCGAATAGGTTGCGGATAATAGGTTTGAGAATTATCAGAGATAGTCATCGCACGCCCCACTTTTTGGCCTAAAACAAAAACATAGTCCTCTGCTTTTAGTTTAGCATCTTTCATAGCTAGTTTTCTTGCCTCTGATTGATATTGTACTAATTTTGAAGATTGGAAGGTAACATTATCAATTCTATTAATTCCTTCGTCTACCAATCCTTCCATCAATTCATCATATTTTGATAAATCTTTCAATAATATTTCGATAGTTTGTGTAGCATTATAATTGTGTTTCTTTTTTTCATAGTCATATTCTGGATTTAGAGAAACACGTTGGGTATTATAATCCGCAGGAGCTAAGTTCATTTTTTTTATAAATTTCAAAACGGCTTCAATCTTTTGATCATTTTGTTTCTTAACGTCTTTGGCATTATTTCCTTTTGTTTCAATAGTAGCTAATATTGTCGCTTGATCCGGAACAACCTTTACTTTCCCTTCTCCATTTACACTTATTTGTGGAACTTGCTTAACTTCTTGCGCATATGACATAGACATGAACATGATAGATAGAATTAGTACAGCTTTTTTCATCTTAATTTTATTTTAATTGTTTTTTGTTGTAATTCTCTTTCAAAAGTTGTGCCATTATAGTTTCCCCATTTTTTCCATCACAAAAAGAACAACTATAGGAATAGCCAGTAATATGACCATTAAAGTGTGATCTATGAACAATTGGGGTTCTTTTATAAGTGTAATCAAATATCCGCCTACAGCGCCCCCAAAATGGGCCGTATGACCAATGTTATCATTCTTAGCTTTCATACCGTAGATAGAATACAATAAATATAAAATTCCAAAAAGATAAGCAGGAATTGGAATAATGAAAAATATTCCTAACATCATATCGGGTTGTAATAATATTGCTGAATATAAAACTCCCGTTACTGCCCCTGAAGCTCCAACTGCTCTATAACTATAATCGTTTTTATGAAAAAGCATGGTCAACAAACTCCCAAAAACTAAACTCCCAAAATAAACTAACACAAACGAGATACTACCTAAATATTCGATAACAACTGGTGCAAAAAAATAAAGCGTAAGCATATTAAAAATCAAATGTGGCAAATCTGCGTGAAGAAAACCAGACGAAACCATTCTTATTTGTTCGCCTGAGCGAATACTTCCAACATGAAATTCGTATTTTCTAAAAAAGGAAAGATCATTAAATCCCTTGTAACTAATTAAAATATTTACAACAATTATTGCAATTAAAATGACATTCATAAAGTTAGTTTATTGTGAATCGTAAATATAGTCATTCTCAAATAACCATACAGTTACTAATCAAAATTTATACGGATGTTCATTTTTGCATTATATTTGTAAAAAAAATTACTGCATGCAATTTCTTATTTTTATTATAGCATATCCTTTTCTTTGGATTGTTTCTATTCTTCCTTTTCGAATTTTCTATTTATTATCTGATGCTATTTATTTTTTAGTCTATTACATCATTGGCTACCGAAAAAAGACAGTAAGAGCAAATCTAGCGATGGCACTACCTCATCTTAGTGATAAAGAACGTCTTATTATAGAGAAAAAATCCTATCACCATTTATGTGATATGTTTTTGGAAATGATTAAAACCATGACCATTTCATCTGAAGAAATGAACAAGAGATTTACAATCACAAATCTGGAAGTGATTGAAGAATATGAGAAGAAAGGAAAAAGCATAATGCTTTTGGCTTCCCATTATGCGAGCTGGGAATGGTTGATTACCCTTAACCAAAAAATAGCATATCAGGGTGTAGGAGTTTATAAAAAAATAAATAATAAATATTTTGACAAACTCATTAGAGATATTCGATCAAAATACAATACACAATTAGTTGTCACCAATAAAACTATTCCATTGATTGCACAAAACCAAAGAGAAAATATTCTTTCTGTATATGGTTTAGCCAGTGATCAATCCCCAAAAGCCGATAGAATATTTCATTGGGACTCTTTCATGGGTATTGAAGTTCCCGTTCACACAGGGGCCGAAATGTTAGCCAAGAAATATGATCTGAATGTTGTTTTTGCAAAAGTAAAAAAAATAAAAAGAGGCTATTATCAAGCAACATTGATTCCTATTACTGATGATCCTAAATCAATTCCGGATTTTGGGATTACACATACTTTTATTCAAGAAGTCGAAAAGCAAATCCTTGAAGCTCCTGAATATTATTTTTGGACACATAAAAGATGGAAACACAGAAAAAAATAATTTCCTGAAAATAAAAAATCACTTATTCAAAAACTACATTGCTTTTGAATAAGTGATTTTTTTATTTGTTAAAGGTCTAATTCCTTAGAACCTCCGTATTATAATGAAAACCAATTTTTAACCAATTCATCTTCTAAAGACTGTGCTTGTTTATGTACAAACTCATTTGTAGTTGAATTGTAATTATAGTCTAAAGCCCAAATTTTATGGTTTTCAGCTAATGCTTTAATTTCATTACAAACAAATTCAATTTCGGCATTAGTGGTTGTAGGATGAATTGACATTCTAATCCAACCCGGTTTTCTAATTAAATCACCCAAGGTAATTTCATCAATGAGTTTATGCGAAGTTTCCTGATCTACGTGCAATAAAAAATGTCCATAAGTCCCCGCACAACTACAACCGCCACGAGTTTGAATTCCGAATTTATCATTCAATAATTTCACTCCCAAATTAAAGTGTAAATCTTCTACAAAGAAAGAGATTACTCCTAACCTATCTCGATGCTGACCGGCAAGAATTTTAATATTTGATATATTTCCAAGAGATTCAAAAACAAAATCAACGATTTCATGTTCTCTTTTCAAAATATTTTCAATTCCCATTTTCTCCTTTAACTGAATAGCCAAAGCTGTTTTTATCACCTGAAGAAATCCTGGAGTTCCACCATCTTCCCTATCTTCAATATTATCAATGTATTTGTGTTCACCCCAAGGATTAGTCCAACTTACCGTTCCTCCGCCTGGACAATCTGGAACCAAATTTTGGTATAATTTTTTATTAAAAACCAAAACACCAGAAGTTCCCGGTCCTCCAAGAAATTTATGGGGCGAAAAGAAAATTGCATCTAAATAACTTTCCAAATCTTCAGGATGCATGTCTATTTTCACATACGGTCCTGAACAGGCAAAATCGACAAAACAAAGTCCGTTATGTTGATGCATTAACTTTGCGGCTTCGTGATAAGGTGTTCTGATTCCAGTAACGTTTGAACAAGAAGTAATAGAAGCTATTTTGAAGCTTCTGTCTTTATATTTTTCTAATAACACTTGTAGATTTACAATACTGAACAATCCATCTTCAGTGGATGGAATTACTTCAACATCAGCAATAGTTTCTAACCAAGATGTTTGATTGGAATGGTGTTCCATGTGTGAAATAAAAACAACAGGTCTCTTTTCGGCAGGAATAGTAATAAAATCCTTCAAATTTTCTGGGACTTTCAAACCCAAAATACGTTGAAACTTATTGACAACACCTGTCATTCCCGTTCCGTCAGTGATTAAAACATCATCATTATTAGCATGTACATGATGTTTAATAATATGTCTAGCTTGATGATAGGCTTTTGTCATAGCTGTTCCCGAAACAGTAGTTTCAGTATGGGTATTGGCCACAAAAGGACCAAACTCATTCATCAATTTCTCTTCAATGGGACGATACAAACGACCACTCGCGGTCCAATCCGTATAGATAATTTGTTTTTGTCCGTAAGGTGATTCAAACTCTTGATTAATTCCAATTATATTCTCACGAAACTGTTGGAAATAAAGTTCTAACTGAGTTGGCTTTTCGATAGTGATCATCATTATTTAATTTGAATCAAAGATATTATTATTTTATTGAATTTATAATTTGAAGGTTTGTTATTTCTAAGTTTCGGCTATTTTTTAAAGATTTTAAAATAATTTTTATTGTCAATGAGGTTTCCCGTAAAGTAATAATAAACAAAGGAAATACTTTTGTAAAATAAATAGAAATCAATCCAATATTCATCAATAAATACCACAAAATTATGAATGATAACAGCGCATTAGAAGAAAAATTACATCATTTATCAGAGGACGAATTAACTCAATATATTTATAACAACGTAGATTCATTAACGACACCAACTTTCAGTGCTTTGAAAAAAGAAATCGCTATAAGAAAAGATTTACCCAATGAAGTTAAAATGTTGATTGGAAATATCCAGGATTTACGAAATCAAAATTTTATCTCGGAGATATTCCCTTATCTCTATTCTAAAAACAAGAAAATAAAAACTGTTGAAGATTTGATTGCCGATTTAAAAAAAAATGAAATTTGCGAACCCGATATTGATTCATTATTAAACCAGTTACCTGAAATTATTGAAAATAATACTACCCAATCAAATCCTGAAAATTCATTAAAAATATTTGGACTATTATTTTGTATCGTTATCTCAATAATATCCTTTAATATTTTTGAAACATCAGGTGTGGTTATTTACATAATTACTGCTCTTACAGTACTTTACATCATTTTTAATGGAAATGATTATTCTCGTATCAATAAATTAAAAATTAACATCGAGTTTTATTTAAAGAGTATGAAACACATTCCTAAAACAGAGTCCGAATTATAAAATAATACCCGTATTTTTTATTTCCCTAAAAAACAATAAAGCTTAATAATACAGTTCAAAATCATCTTCCATATAAATTCCACAAAATGTAAAGTAGCTGACAAAGTATGATTTTGATTCATTTTATATTTGAGTAATCAATTACGAATGAATTAAAATCTATTTTGACAATGAAAAAATTTGTTTTTATACTCCCGCTTTTTCTAATTCTATTTTCTTGTGAAGTCGAAGGTGATTTGACACATAATCCTGAACTAAGTGTTCCAATTCCTGAAAGTACACCTCCTATATTTATAGGTAATTTCACTCCAACCTCAGTAATAACTGTTACTGGTTCAGCCAAAATTTATTTGAATGCCGATAAAAATGAAGTACTATTAAAAAACTTTAGCATTTCTAATGGACCTGATTTAAAAGTATATCTTTCCAAAACAGCTACACCTTCGGATTTTGTGAATTTAGGAAATTTGACTTCCATAAGAGTGTATGTTATTCCTTCACAAGTTGACGTATCGGCCTATAAATATGTCTTGATTCATTGTCAGCAATACAATCATCTTTTTGCAATAGCACAATTATCTAAAAATTAAAACCAAACTCATGAAAAAATTACTATTTAGTGTTGCTATAGCAATATTTAGCAATACGCTATCTTATTCACAAGGTTGTAGTGATGCTGGAATTTGTTCTATTGGACATAGTTTTCAAACATCAGAGAAAGAATTCAAAAATGGGATTGAAATAGGAAGTATTTTTGGCGCTGGAGAAGCCGATGTCACTTATTTTTCACCTTACATAACCTATGCAAAAACTGTGAATGAACGATTATCACTGAGTTCTAAAATCACATATTCAGTCGCAAGCGGAAGTTTTGGTAAACGAGGAGCTTTGGGTGATGGCTATTTGATTGGGAATTACAATTGGAAAAAAAAAAATGAAAACACAATGGAGTACGCTATTAGGATTTAAAATACCTTTTACTAGTTCGAATCAAAAAATTAATGGCTTTTCTCTTCCATTGGATTATCAATCGAGTTTAGGAACTTTTGACTTGATTGTTGGTGCTAATCTCAATTATAAAAAATGGGATTTTAATACTGGAATCCAAATTCCTGTTTTTAATAACAATAAAAATTCCTATTTCAAGGAGTTTTCTGATACAAATGATTTTCCTTCCACTAATTTATTCGAAAGAAAATCAGATGCTTTATTCCGCACTACTTATACGATTCAAACAATTAATAAAAAATTTACTTTCAAACCTAATGTACTATTCATTTATCATTTAGGAGAAGACAGTTTTGAAAATGCTTTTGGAAAAAGGGAAACCATTATAGGCTCCAATGGATTGACTATTAACGGAAATTTGATTGGTGTGTATAGGATTAATTCTAAAAACAGCCTCGAATTATCATTGGCAACACCATTTGTTGTGAGAGATATTAGACCTGACGGATTGACCAGAGAATTTACTGCTGGGTTAATTTATAAAATTTCATTTTAAGCTTACTTTCAAATATATTAAAAAAAATGCCCAAGAAATTCTTGGGCATTTGAATTTTATTGTTTGTAAACCTATAAATCAAAACCTACTGAAAATTGCCAAACTCTGTTTTTTGCTTTCCCGTCATCATATAAATCTCCCAAACCTAAATGGTAGCGTACGCCTAAACTTACTCCAGAATCCGTTTTAAAACCTCCTCCAAAATTAACTCCCCAATCAAAACTATTAGGATCATACTGTTGTGAACTACTAAAAAGTCCGTCATATTCTTCTTTATGCGAAACAGCTAATCCTATTTGTGGTCCTGCTTCTAAAAAGAAGTTTTGAGAAGGATAGGCTTTCAGCATTAGCGGTAAATTGATATAATTCAGTTTTTGGGTAAAAGTCCCACTGCTATTTGTAATTACATATCCTTGTTGAGAATACAACAATTCAGGTTGGATAGAAAAGCTTTCACTTATAAATTCCTCTCCATAAATACCTACGTGAAAGCTATGACGTTGTTCTGTTTCTCCATCTCCATCAAAACTTACCGCAGCTAAATTATATCCTCCTTTTATACCGGCATTCGATTTATGCATTGTTTTCATTTGTGCGTTTATTGAGAATACAATTCCCAAAAATAATGCTATTGTGAAATTCTTCTTTTTCATATTTTTTTTAATTTTTCATTAAATTATTTTCCTCCATTGGCACGAAGATCTGCAAGACATTGTGCATCCAGTTGTGGAGCTGAACCACCAGAAACCATATTAGCAATACCATGGCCAGTTTCCGATGACCAATACATCAAGCAACTTTCTACATTACAATGTTTTGGATGTGAAGTATCTTCATGGTTACTTTGTAAAGGTGCTCCTAAATTAGTAAGCCCTAAAATATGTCCAAACTCATGGCTAATGACTGTAGTCTCTAATAAACTTCTATTAGGCTCAAATGGGCTGTCGCTCAAACCTTGAACTGTTTGTTCATAAATAACCAAAGATGTATTTCTATAAGCTGTACCTAAAATAACGGATGTACTGGTATCATTAATGGATTTACCATCTGTAAAAAATAACCAAACTGCAATTTGATTTGATGTATTGAATTTTGTTCGGTTAGCATCTTCGATTGCTACAATTTCCTTGTCGGTAAAAGTTGCTTTACCAGTTGAAGGAATAGCCCTTTTTACAATACTTATTCCGTTTGGTTTATAAGTTCTAGCATTAAGAAAAGACACAAAATTATTAATAGCAGTTGTTGATGGTTCAAAGCCCTGAACATAAACCACTTCTACAACCATGCTGGTAAACTTTTTATCCGATAATAAATCGTTCGAAGAACTTCCGGTTGTTTGTTTATTAGTAACAGGATTTATAGTTTCACTGGTATCAAGAGCATCATCTTTTGAACAGGACACAAATAGGACTAAACCCATTGTTAGAATTATAATTACTTTTTTCATTATTCCCTTTTGTATTATATGTTTATTTTTAAAGAACAGCTACATTAAGTTCAGAAGCTGTTCTTTAAAAAAGTTCCAACTGAGATATAGCCTATATTTGTTTTAATACTAATGTAACTGCTGCATTAGTTGAACTTTGCAATGTTATTGTTGTAGCAGTAAAACTTGTTACTTTCCAATTATTATTCAATAAAGCAAACGTAGCATTTCCTGAAAAATTTAGTTTTAGAAAAACATCTAATTCTGAGCTTACCGCATAAGTTCCACTCACAGTTGTACCCAATAGATTTGTGGCAGTTACTGATAAATTACTTGCGTAATCTATCGTGAAATCTTTATAATTTGTTGCCGAGTTAACTCCTGCACTAATAAATGAATCTACTTTAAACTTTCCATTAACTAAAATCGTTTCTAATTTTTTTGAATTTTCAACTGCTGCTTTCATCGCTGCTTCTGTCTTTATAGATGCAGTAATAGCTGCTTGCAATTCAGCATCACTCGAAACAGTTGTTTTCGTTCCATCAGCAATTGTAGCTGAAATTGGATAGTTTACTGAAAATAATTCCGTACTGCTTACGTTAGACATATACGTATATAATTGTTGTTCGGATGTGATGACCACACTTCCTGTTTGTTGTAAACTTAAATTATACGTTAAAATTGTAATTGGGAAGCTAATATTTACAGAAGAAATAGCATCTTGACCAGAAGCTTCCGCAGATGTACATGCATTAAGAATAGTATTATACTCGGTTTGATTATTAACGGTGGCCTCTGTATAATTACTTAATCTAACTCTTAAAGGAAATTGGAATACAACGGTATCTTGGTCATTATTAGACTGTCCTAAAATAGTAATAACTTGTTGGTAATCCAATTGACTTAAAAGAGTAACCTGAATCCCATTTACTCTGGCGGATGCCGGCAATACAATAGAAGAACATGATGCCCCGTCCAAGAAATTATCAAATGAACCATCATACATCGAAGTACGTTTCAGGTTAGTTGTTGTAGTGGAGTTCGCCGAATTCGTATTTGGATTTTCTCCCTGTACATCATCAACTTCACTTTGGCATGATGTAAAACCTAAGATAGCCATCAATGCAATTCCTGTAACAATTTTTAATTTTTTCATAATTTTCAAATTTAATGTATTTTTATATTTACAAGCGATGTTTTTTAGCGCCTTTCTATTGGTAAGACAACTACGCTTATTTTTACCCTACCAAAATTTTAAAAAAAATATAAAATTTTACAAATAAATCCATAAAACAATACAAATCAAACAATTATGTTTTAAACTATTTTTCATAAAAAGCAATTGTAATTAACGCAATTGCTTTTTGAAAAAATAATTTACATTTACAGCCTACAAAAAATGAATTAATACTCCATGAGCGACGAAAAAAGTACACTTTGCGACGAAAATCACTTTAGGGATTTTTACCTAAAGCATGTGCAATCTGCAAATAATTTTGCGTATTACAAATGTGGTGATGATGACGCTGCATTAGATTTAGTACAAGATGCGTTTACCAAAATTTGGGAGAATTGTTCCAAAATTGACTTTAGTAAAGTAAAAACGTATTTGTTTACCAGCATTAATAATTTATTTCTAAATACTATAAAGCATCAAAAAGTGGTATTAAGGTATGCTAAAGACGCTCCAAATTTAGACACCAATAATCAAAGTCCTGAATATTTATTCGAAGAAGAAGAATTCAAACAAAAACTTACAAAAGCTATTGCGTCATTGAGTGAAGCTCAGCGAGAAGTATTTTTAATGAATCGAATAGATGGAAAAAAGTACAGAGAAATAGCTGAATTACTCAATATTTCTCAAAAAACTGTAGAAAAAAGAATGTCTGGTGCACTACAAATATTAAAAGCTCAAATAGAAAATATATAAATTAGTCATTCAGCTGTAGGGTAATCTAAACCTTAGTTGTCTTATAAACATAGAGATATAAAATGAAAAATGAAAAAGAAATATTAAAATGGTTAAATAATGAGCTTTCAAGCAAAGATATTGAAGATTTAAAACAATCTGAAGATTTGAAAACACTTGAAAAAATTGCTCATTATGCATCACAATTGGAAACTCCAAAAGTAGATGCCCAAGCTGCCTTGGAAGCTTTTAAGACCAAAAACCATTCTAAAAAGAAAACAAAAGTTAGATCTTTAAATTTCAAAACATTCTATAGAGTAGCCGCTGTTCTGGTTGTTATGTTAACCTCCGCTTATTTCTTATTTTTTAATAACACTAAATCTTTCGAAACTCAAATAGCACAAACAAAAACGATTACACTACCTGATAATTCTGAAGTAATATTAAACTCCGCTTCAAAGTTGACTTTTAATGAAAAAAAATGGGCAGACAAAAGAGATTTGACTTTAGAGGGAGAAGCTTATTTTAAGGTACAAAAAGGGCAAACTTTTAGTGTAAATACAAAGGTTGGAGTAGTAAAAGTTCTGGGAACACATTTTAATGTAAAAGAACGTAAAAACTATTTTGAAGTAAATTGTTATGAAGGATTAGTAAGTGTGACTTACAATAATAAAACCGTTAAATTGCCTTCTGGAAGAACATTCCGAGTTATAAATGGCTCTATTGAAAATGTTGAAGATTTTAATGCCAAAAACCCTTCATGGATTCAACAAGAATCGAGTTTTAATCGAATTCCTTTAGATCAGGTTATTGCAGAACTAGAGCGTCAGTATGATATAAAAATTAAAGTAGAAGGTGTGGATACTTCAAAACTCTTTACGGGTAGTTTTACACATACTGACAAAAAAATAGCCCTTCAAGCAGTTACAATTCCGCTTAAATTAAGTTACAGAATTGAAGGCAAAACCGTTATATTTTACAATTATGATGTTAAATAAATGGCTGGTTTATCTGCTACTTTGCATTGGAAGTATTTGTTATGGACAAAATACGGCTAAAAAAACAGCTCTAACTGAGGTTATTGTTTCCATCGAAAAACAATTTGATATTAAGTTTTCGTACGCTGTAGAGGATATAGCCGCTATTGCAATTGAAAAACCGAATCCTTCATTTACATTACAAGAAACAATTGATTACCTAAACTCGAAAACACTTTTAAATTTCAAAGCTTTAGACAATCGATATATTACCGTTTCGGTCATAAACAAAACAATATCCGTTTGTGGCATTGTTTTATCCAACGAAAAAAAAACGCCTCTTATTGGTGCTTCAGTAGTTGTAAATGACATTGGAAGAAGTGTAATTACAAATGAAAATGGTAAATTCAATTTACCGAATATTCCAATAAATGCAACGCTAACTATTTCCTATCTGGGTTTTGAATCCAGACAATTGGCGGCAAAGGAGTTATTTTCAGCACAAAATAATTGCAAAGAAATTATTCTTTCCACAAAAAATGAAGAGTTGAATCAGGTTTTGATAAATGTCTATTTAACGCCTGGATTACAAAAATATTTAGATGGAAGCACTGTTTTAAACACTAAAAAATTTGGTATTCTTCCTGGATTAATAGAACCCGATATTTTGCAATCTATACAAGCGCTTCCCGGGGTTGAAAGTACCAATGAAAGTATTGCTAATATCAACGTTCGTGGCGGAACAAACGATCAAAATTTAGTGCTTTGGGATAATATAAAAATGTATCATTCCGGTCATTTCTTCGGGTTAATATCCGCTTACAACCCGAATCTTACCAACAAAGTAATCGTTAGTAAAAACGGAACAAGTGCGGAATACAGCGATGGTGTTTCCAGTACGATAAACATGCAAACCAAAGACGATGTTGCAACCGTTTTTTCTGGTGGCGGAGGAATTAATTTAATAAGTGCCGATGCCTTTTTAGAAATTCCAATAACTAAAAAATTAGAGTTACATATTTCAGGACGTCGCTCCATCACTGATTTATTCAAATCTCCAACTTACACTAAATATTTTGAACGAAGTTTTCAAGACACTGAAATCAATGCAGATAGCAACCAAAAGAATACTTCTTCTGATTTTTACTTCTATGATTATACTGCTAAATTACTTTTTGATTTGAATGAAAAACATCAGTTTAGAGCCAACATTATAGGGATCAATAACGCTTTAGATTATTCGGAACGAAACACTTCAAACTCAAACGAAACCGAATCTAAAGTCAGTACTTTATCTCAAAAAAATATTGGTTACGGAGGAAATTGGAAAGCGCAATGGAGTCCTAAATTAAGTACGAACCTAATCACTTATTTTTCCAGATATAACATAAACGCTACTGATTTAAGAGAAGAAACAGACCAACGTTTAACGGAAGCCAATGAAGTTCTTGAAACAGGAACAAAACTCAATACTCAATATAAAACAAATGATAACTTAAATTTCTTGTTTGGGTACCAATTCAATGAAACGGGGATGTTAAATCAAACCACTGTTAGTGCTCCGTTTTACTCTAGTACGAAAAAAGATGTTTTATTGAATCAGGCCTTATTTTCTGAGGTGGAATACAACAAGAATAATACCTATTTGAGAGTTGGATTGCGGTTGAATTATTTTCAAAAATTTGAAAAGCTTTTGGTCGAGCCAAGAATAAACATCAGACAAAAATTATCAAATGAATTTGCTTTAAAATTAGAAGGCGAATTTAAAAATCAATCTACTACCCAAATAGTTGATTTTGAAGATAATTTTTTAGGTGTCGAAAAAAGACGTTGGGTTTTAGTCAACGATAAAGACATTCCGATTGCAACGAGCAAACAAGGTTCTTTTGGTGTAGAATTCAATCAAAACAAACTGAATATTGAGGCTACGGGTTTTTATAAAATTGTAGATGGCATTACGGCTTCCAATCAAGGTTTTTATAACAGTTTTCAGTTTAATAATGCGAATGGAAGTTACATTGCAAAAGGTTTGGAATTTTTAGCCAATAAAACAGCTTATCAATATAGCGTTTGGGTAAGTTACACTTTTAGTAAAAACGACTATGAATTTGATACTTTTACACCTTCAACTTTCCCTAATAATGTAGATATAAGGCATTCTGTATCTTTAGGTTTCTATTACAATATATTTAAAAATCTAAAAATAGCTGTTGGCGG
This sequence comes from Flavobacterium algoris, assembly GCF_048158525.1. Lineage (NCBI taxonomy): Bacteria > Pseudomonadati > Bacteroidota > Flavobacteriia > Flavobacteriales > Flavobacteriaceae > Flavobacterium > Flavobacterium algoris. Next base: position 55,555 of record NZ_JBLNKT010000008.1, on the reverse strand, counting down.
TATTTGGAGAAATGGTCAGCCTTATACAAAACCAATTGAAGGCAAAGAAACCATCCAAAAGGGAAATACTACAATGGTAAATTATGATTCGCCAAACAGTGAAACTCTAGCTGATTTTATGCGTTTAGACGCTTCCTTAAATTATAATTTCAACCTGTCTCAATTTATTAAAGCTTCGTTTACTGTGGGTGTAATTAATGCTACCAATCAAGATAATGTTATCAATAGGTATTACAAAGTTAATCCAAATGACTCTAATGATGCTGTTCAAGTAAATAACAAATCATTAGGCTTAACGCCAAATATAAGTTTTAGAGTAAATTTTTAATTCCATTTTATATCGTATAAAAAACATAAAACCCTTTCAAATTCTATTTTGAAAGGGTTCTTTTTATTTGAAATTTGGAATTAAGTAATGGCTGAAATTTAATATCGTATTTTAATAAAGCTCTTAATTTCTTTGCCACAAATTTCACAGATTCGCACAGATTAATTCGTTATATAGCTTTAAAAATCTTTTAATCCTCCCAATCTGTGGCAAAAACTCTTTTTAATAATTGCGACAATATATCTTTCTTGGAACTTATATTCCTGCTATAGCTTTTATCTCATCTATGATTCTTAGTGCTAAAGTATCTGCTTTTTCTTGAGAAGCGGCTTCGGTATAAATACGAATAATTGGCTCCGTATTCGATTTTCTAAGATGAACCCAGTTTTCGGTAAAATCAATTTTCACTCCGTCAATAGTGGTAATATCTTCATTTTTGTATTTTTCTGTCATGGCAACAAGAATCGCATCAACATCAATTTGTGGTGTCAATTCGATTTTGTTTTTGCTCATGTAATATTCCGGATATGAAGCACGCAAAGCAGAAACCGTCATTTTTTTGTTCGCCAAATGCGTTAAAAATAGCGCCACTCCCACCAAACTATCACGACCGTAATGCAACTCAGGATAAATTATTCCGCCGTTTCCTTCACCACCTATTACTGCATTATTCTTCTTCATTAATTCCACTACATTTACTTCACCTACTGCACTGGCTTCATAGCTTCCGTTATGAATATTAGTTACATCACGCAATGCACGGGAAGACGACATATTAGATACCGTGTTTCCTGGTGTTTTACTCAAAACATAATCGGCGCAAGCCACCAAAGTGTATTCTTCGCCAAACATTTCACCGTCTTCACAAATGAAAGCCAAGCGATCAACATCAGGATCAACAACAATCCCTAAATCAGCTTTTTCTTTTACTACCAATTCTGAAATATCAGTCAAATGTTCTTTTAAAGGTTCCGGATTATGAGGAAAATGTCCGTTCGGTTCACAATATAATTCTACTACTTCAACGCCCATTAATTCCAATAATCTTGGAATAATAATTCCTCCCGATGAATTCACGCCATCAACCACTACTTTGAATTTAGCCGCTTTTACGGCATCAACATCTACCAAAGGCAAATTTAATACTTCATCAATATGAATATCCATGTACGCATCGTTAACCATAATAACGCCTAAATCATCCACATCCGAGAAATCAAAAGCTTCAGCCTCTGCTATTTCAAGAATTTTAAGTCCTTCTTCGCCATTCAGAAATTCTCCTTTTTCATTTAATAATTTCAAGGCATTCCATTGTTTTGGATTGTGCGAAGCAGTAAGGATAATTCCACCCTCGGCTTTTTCTAACGGAACGGCCACTTCAACAGTTGGCGTTGTCGAAAGACCTAAATCAATCACGTCAATTCCTAAACCTATTAAAGTGTTTACCACTAAATTATGAATCATTGGTCCCGAAATACGGGCGTCACGACCTACAACAACAGTTATTTTTTCTTTTCCTATATATTTTTTCAACCAAGTTCCGTACGCCGAAGCAAATTTAACAGCATCAACTGGTGTAAGATTATCACCAACTTTACCTCCTATTGTCCCACGAATTCCTGATATTGATTTTATTAAAGTCATTATTAGTATTTTAAATTTTGAAATATAAATTTTTAATTTGATCACAAATATAATAATTGACAGTTTACAATAGTCATTTATAATTCATAAATTAGGCGAATGAATTTTCTAGCACACATATACCTTTCCGGAGATAACGATTTAATAAAAATTGGCAATTTCATGGCCGATGGAATTCGTGGAAAACATTTTGAAAGTTACCCTACTGATGTTCAAAAAGGAATCATTCTTCACCGTGCCATTGACACTTTTACCGATGCGCATCCCATTTTTAGACAAAGCACCAAAAAACTGCATGAAAAATACCATCATTATGCGGGTGTCATTGTGGATGTTTTTTACGATCATTTTTTGGCAAAAAACTGGAACACGTATTCTGATGAGAAATTGGAGGAATTTGTAGCACGTTTTTATCAATCCTTACAAGACAATACTGCAATTCTATCTGAAAGAACTAAGGGAATGATGCCTTACATGATTGAACACAATTGGCTGGTGAGTTATCAAACAGTCGAAGGAATCAATCGGATTTTGACACAAATGGATCATCGCACCAAAAATGAATCCAAAATGCGCTTTGCTGCAAATGAACTTTCGGAATTTTATTCGGAATTTGAAACCGAGTTTAGCGAGTTTTTTAAAGAATTAATATTATTTTCGAATGATAAAATAATGACCTTATGAAAAAAATACTATTTCTCCTTGCCTTTGCTGTTTTGGGTTGTAAATCGAATGAAAAAACTGTTGAACCAACTGGTTTAGTAACTTCAAAAGCTATGGTGGTTTCTGCTCGCGACGAAGCTTCGCAAATTGGAATTGACATCATGAAAAAGGGCGGAAACGCTTTTGATGCTATGGTAGCAACTGAACTGGCTTTGGCGGTTTCACATCCACAGGCAGGAAATATTGGCGGTGGTGGTTTCATGGTTTTCAGAAAAGCAAATAGTGAAACAGGTGCTCTCGATTACAGAGAAAAAGCACCTTTGGCAGCCACTAAAGAGATGTATCTGGATGAAAACGGAAATGTAATTGAAGGCAAAAGTAGAGAAACCGCTTTGGCGTCGGGAATTCCGGGTACTATTGCAGGAATATTCGAAGTGCATAAAAAATATGGTTCTCTCTCAATAAGTGAAATATTAAAACCTGTAATTGCTCTGGCAGAAAGAGGTGTTGTTGTGACTAAATTTCAAGCACAAAGTTTAGCTGATTATAGAGCTTCTTTCATCAAGGCTAACGGACGTAACAGTTTGTTTTCGAAAAAATATAAGGAAAATGATACTATCAAATACCCAGCATTGGCAGCCACTTTAAAACGAATTGCCATAAACGGTCGTGATGAATTTTATAATGGAGAAACTGCTCAAAAATTAGTTGCTTTTTTGGCTAAAAAAGGCGGAAATGTAACTATGGAAGATTTGAAAAAATACCAAGCAAAATGGAGGACTCCCATTACATTTCAATATAAAGAATTAAAGATTACTTCAATGTCTCCGCCAAGCAGCGGCGGAATTTGTTTGAATCAAATCATGAAAATGATTGAACCTTATAACCTTTCACAAATGGGTCATAATAGTCAAAAAACGATTCAAGTAATCACGGAAGCGGAACGAAGAGCCTATGCTGACCGTAACTATTTCTTAGGAGATCCTGATTTTGTAAAACTTCCTATGAAAGAATTAGTGGATCCAACCTATTTAGAAAAGAGAATGAGTGATTTCTCTTTTGATAAAGCTTCAAAATCTTCGGATATTGCTCACGGGGAAATCAAAGGATATGAAAGCAAACAAACCACACATTATTCAATTGTGGATACGAAAGGGAATGCAGTATCAGTAACGACTACTTTAAATGACAATTATGGTTCAAAAATATATTGTGATGAATTGGGTTTCTTTTTAAACAATCAAATGGATGATTTTAGCGCTAAACCCGGAGTTCCAAATTTGTATGGACTTACAGGAACCGAAGCCAATAGCATCGCTCCGGAAAAAAGAATGTTAAGTTCTATGTCGCCAACAATTGTTGAGAAAGACGGTAAACTTTTCATGGTTGTAGGAACTCCGGGAGGTTCCACCATTATCACTTCCGTTTTACAAACGATATTGAATGTCTATGAATTTGGGATGAGCATGCAGGAAGCAGTAAATGCTCCTAGATTTCATCATCAGTGGTTACCCGATGAAATTACATTTGAACCGAATTCTTTCGATAAAGAATTATTGGATAATTTGAAGAAAAAAGGATACATCATAAATGAAAAAAATAAGGAAATCATTGGCGAAGTAGATGCAGTTTTAGTTCTTCCAAATGGTAAACTAGAAGGTGGCGCAGATAAAAGAGGTGATAATAGAGCCGTTGGTTTTTAAATTTATACTATTTCGAATGAAAAAAATTATTATTCTACTAAGTGTTTTTTCTATTGGTTGCAAAACCCAAAATGTTATGGTAAAACCTACTGGACTGGTTGCTAATAAAGCAATGGTGGTTTCGGCACGTGAAGAAGCTTCAAAAATAGGTGTTGAAATCATGAGAAAAGGCGGTAATGCTTTTGATGCGATGGTTGCAACCGAATTAGCTTTAGCCGTTGCTTACCCGTTTGCAGGTAATCTTGGAGGCGGCGGTTTTATGGTCTATCGAAAAGCAAATGGAGAAATTGGTTCTTTGGATTACCGCGAAAAAGCACCATTAGCAGCCACAAAAGACATGTTTCTGGATGAAAAAGGAAATGTTATAAAAGGGAAAAGTACTGAATCTCCTCTTGCTATTGGAGTACCCGGAACGATTGCCGGCGTTTTTGCAGTTCATGAAAAATTGGGTTCATTACCGATTGAAGAAATTCTGAAACCTGTAATAGCATTAGCAGAAAAAGGTGTTATTGTTTCCAAAAAACAAGAAGACCGCTTAAATTCTTATAGAGCAAAAATCGTAAAAATAAATGGCGACAAAACTTTATTTGCAACTGCTTTCAAAGAAAATGATGTAATAAAATATCCTGCGCTGGCAGAGACATTAAAAAGGATTTCAAAAAATGGTCGAGATGAATTTTACAAAGGTGAGACAGCTAAAATATTAGTAAAATACCTAAAGGAAAAAGGAGCGATAATCACCTTGGAAGATTTGGCAGAATACGAAGCCAAATGGAGAACACCTCTTACTTTTAATTACAAAGATTTAAAAGTAATCTCCATGCCTCCACCTAGCAGCGGCGGAATTTGTCTGGCCGAAATATTCAAAATGATTGAACCCTATAATCTGGCAAAAAGGGGGCATAATTCAACAGAAGCCATTCAAGTTATTGTTGAAGCAGAAAGAAGGGCTTATGCAGACAGAAGTTATTTTCTGGGCGATCCTGATTTTGTAAAAATTCCTTTAAAAGCTTTAATGTCTGATGATTATTTAAAACAAAGAATGTCAAATTTCAGTTTTGAAAAAGCGACTTTATCATCGGAAATAAAAGAAGGAAAGGTAAATTATAATGAAAGTACAGAGACTACCCATTATTCTATTGTAGATCAATTTGGTAATGCAGTTTCGTCAACTACTACTTTAAACGACGGTTATGGTTCTAAATACTATTGTGATGAATTGGGCTTTTTTCTAAATAATGAAATGGATGATTTCAGTGCTAAACCAGGTGAACCGAATATGTTTGGGTTGGTAGGAAACGAAGCCAACAGCATTGCTCCTCAAAAAAGAATGTTGAGTTCTATGACACCAACAATTGTTGAGAAAAACGGAAAATTATTTATGGTTGTGGGTTCCCCTGGCGGTTCTACGATAATCACATCCGTATTGCAAACGATATTAAATGTTTATGAATATCGTTTGAGTATGCAGGAATCCGTAAACGCACCCCGTTTTCACCACCAATGGTTACCGGATTTAATCACTTTTGAGCCTAATACTTTCGACACGAAAACCTTTGAAACCTTGAAATCAAAAGGATATCTTATCAATGAAAAAACAACACCGGTTATTGGTAAAGTAGACGCTATTTTGGCTTTGCCAAATAAAACTTTAGAAGGTGGAGCCGATTTTAGAGGAGATGATAAAGCAGTTGGATTTTAGACCGATGAGTTTTGTAAACACGCTTGAATTAGCTTTCCAAAAACATTGCAATCCTGAAAATGCTTTGTCAATGTCAAAATACATGAAAAATAATTTTCCTTTTTTTGGAATAAAAACAGAAGACCGAAGACGTCTTTTTACAACAATTTGGAAAGAAAACAAACAAGAAGTTACCGAAAATGCAAGAGAAATTGCAATTGCTTTATATTCGAAACAACAGCGGGAATTCCATTATTGCGCTATAGAAATTTTGATAAAAGAACTTAAAGGAAATTATAAAAAAGAAGATATTCAACTCATCGAAAAATTAATTGTTACAAATACTTGGTGGGACAGCGTCGATACGATTGCGAAATACATTTTAGGAGAATATTTATTGGAATTTCCATTAGAAACCAAAAATGTAATAGAACGATTTTCAAAGTCAGAGAATATGTGGTTGAACCGAAGTGCCATTTTATTCCAATTGGGTTATAAACAAAAAACGGACACTACTTTTTTATTTTCAGAATGTTTAAAACAAGCTCATTCTAAGGAATTTTTTATTCAAAAAGCAATTGGCTGGGCTTTACGGGAATATGCAAAAACAAATCCCGATGCGGTTAAGAATTTTGTTTTAAACCATAATTTAAAACCATTAAGTACAAAAGAAGCATTAAAAAATATTTGTTGCGGTTAAAATAGTAGTAATTTTGCACCCTTTTAAAAAATTATAATGTTCAAAAAATTTTTATCCAAGTTAGAAACAATAATAGCTTTTGCGCAATCCATGTTAACGCCAAAGCAGTTTATCTTTTTATCGGCTGTTTTAGTTGGCATTTCCGCTGCTTTTGCCGTTATCGTTTTAAAAACTTTTGCACACTGGGTTTTCTCTTTTGCCACGTATGTCAGTGGAATTTTAAAATTGGGATTCGTCAATAGTATTTTGCCCATAATAGGTATTTTACTTACTGTTTTTGTAGTAAAAAGAGTTTTGGGTGGTACTATTGAAAAAGGAACCTCACAGATTTTGTATATCGTTGCAAAAAAAGCTAGTATTATTCCAAAAAAACAAATGTATGCCCAAATCATTACGAGTTCGCTTACAGTTGGTTTAGGTGGTTCTGCTGGTTTAGAAAGTCCAATTGTAATTACAGGTGCTGCGTTTGGTTCCAATTATGCACAACGTTACAAATTAAGTTATAAAGACAGAACCTTGCTAATTGGTTGTGGTGTCGCAGCTGGTGTCGCAGCAGCGTTCAACGCACCAATTGCTGGTGTATTATTTGCAATTGAAGTGCTGCTGGTTGATGTAAGTATTTCAGCTTTTACACCAATTATGATTGCTGCTGCAACTGGTGCATTAGTATCTGTAATCGTTTTAGATGAAAGTATTTTATTGTCTTTCAAACAGCAACAAACATTTGATTTTCACAACATTCCTTTTTACATCCTTCTTGGTATTTTTACAGGGTTTATTTCGGTTTATTATTCCAGAAACTTTGCTAGGATAGAACATTTTTTCGCTCGACTTAAATTATCTTCTTATAAAAAAGCATTATTTGGTGCTTCAATATTGGCAATTATAATCTTTGTTTTTCCAACACTTTTTGGCGAAGGTTACGAGAGTATTAAAACTTTATCCGAAAATGATCCGGGACAGTTACTTGAAAATACACTTTTCAGTGGATTTAGAAATAACAGTTGGGCACTTTTGATATTTATTGGTTTAACAATGATGTTGAAAGTTTTTGCAACTGGAATTACTTTAGGTTGTGGTGGTAATGGTGGTAACTTTGCTCCTTCCCTATTTCTGGGTTCTTATGTGGGCTTTTTCTTTTCGAAATTTCTAAATCTAACGGGATTGACCAAATTACCTATCAGTAATTTTACAATGGTTGGAATGGCAGGAATTTTAAGTGGATTATTTCATGCGCCTTTAACAGCTATCTTCTTAATTGCTGAAATCACTGGAGGTTATAATTTAATGATTCCGCTTATGATTGTTGCTTCAATCAGTTTTGCAATTTCAAAACGTTTTGAAAAACATTCCATGGATGTAAAGAGTTTAGCGGCAAAAGGACATGCCTTTACAAGTAACAAAGACTCTAATATTCTTACGACATTAGACACCAACTCCATCATTCAAACAGATTATTTGACCGTTTCTCCTGATGAAAATTTAGAACGTTTAGTCGATTTAATTTCGCACTCAAATCAGGTTATTTTTGCTGTTGTCGATAATGATCAAAAAATGGTTGGTATTGTCCATTTTAATACAATCAGAGAAATTATTTTTAATCAATATCGCGTAAAATATACGTTGGTAAAAGAAGTTATGATTCAACCCATAGAAATCATTACTCCGAATGACAGTATGGAAACTGTAATGAATAAATTTGAAAATGCGAAAGTGGTATTTCTTCCCGTAATAAAAGACGGCAAATACTATGGTTTTATCTCAAAATCTGTTGCTCTGGAAGCCTACAGAACTAAATTAAAATCTATGACGATTGAATAAATTTTAATTTTTCTTTTAACATAAACTTCTAAACTGTTCTATCGAAAGAATAAATCAAAATGGTAACTTTGCTTTTTTGCAAAAATTATGTTAGACAAAGACAATACCATTGAAGTTCAAGGCGCTCGCGTTCACAACTTAAAAAACATAGATGTTTCCATTCCTCGTGAAAAACTGGTCGTAATTACCGGTCTATCGGGTTCTGGGAAATCCTCCTTAGCTTTCGATACCATTTATGCCGAAGGGCAGCGCCGTTATGTAGAGACTTTTTCTGCTTATGCGCGGCAATTTCTGGGTGGTTTGGAGCGTCCCGATGTGGATAAAATCGACGGACTTTCTCCAGTAATTGCCATTGAACAAAAAACGACCAGTAAAAGCCCGCGTTCCACAGTAGGAACTATCACTGAGATTTATGATTTTCTTCGTTTGTTGTTTGCCCGTGGTGCCGATGCGTACAGCTACAATACTGGCGAAAAAATGGTAAGTTATAATGATGAACAAATCAAGGATTTGATTATTCAGGATTTTACCGGAAAACGAATCAATATTTTAGCGCCAGTTATTCGCGCTCGAAAAGGACATTATGCCGAGCTTTTCCAACAAATTGCCAAGCAAGGATTCCTTAAAGTGCGCGTAAACAGTGATATCCTGGATATTACTTTAGGAATGAAATTAGACCGTTATAAAACCCATGATATAGAAATTGTTGTAGATCGAATGGTGATTGATGATACTCCTGAAAATGAAAAACGGTTAACTGAAAGCATCAACACGGCGATGCATCATGGGGAAAATGTATTGATGGTTTTAGATCAAGATTCTAATGAAGTCCGGTTTTTTAGCAGAAATTTGATGTGTCCGACAACAGGAATTTCATACCAAAATCCCGAGCCTAATTTATTCTCTTTCAATTCACCAAAAGGGGCCTGTGATCATTGCAACGGCTTAGGAACGGTAAACGAAATCAATACCAAAAAGATAATTCCAAACCCAAAATTATCCATAAAAAGTGGTGGATTTGCTCCTTTGGGCGAATATAAAAGTTCGTGGATTTTTAAGCAATTGGAAATCATAGGAGAAAAATATGGTTTCAAATTGACGGATGCCATAGAAACCATTCCGCAGGAAGCTATGGAAATGATTCTAAATGGCGGAAAAGAAAAATTCACCATCAACTCCAAAGATTTAGGCGTTGCTCGAGAATACAAAATTGATTTTGAAGGGATTTCGCATTTCATAAAAAACCAACATGACGAAAGCGGTTCAACAACTATAAAACGTTGGGCGAAGGAGTTTATGGACGAAATAAAATGTCCTGTTTGCGAAGGTTCCCGTTTGAAAAAAGAAGCGATGTTCTTTAAAATCAATGAAAAAAATATTACCGAATTGTGTGATATGGACATTTCAGATTTGACCGCTTGGTTTTATGATTTAGATAATCATTTGTCAGATAAACAAAAACGTATCGCCACTGAAGTAATCAAAGAGATTAAGGATCGATTGAACTTTTTGATGAATGTAGGTTTGGATTATTTGGCTTTAAGCCGAAGCTCCAAATCACTTTCTGGTGGTGAAGCACAACGCATTCGATTGGCAACACAAATTGGTTCGCAGTTAGTTGGTGTTTTGTATATTCTCGATGAGCCAAGTATTGGTTTACACCAAAGAGACAATGACAAATTGATTCATTCTCTCGAACAATTACGAGATATTGGAAACTCTGTGATTGTGGTGGAACATGATAAAGACATGATTGAACGTGCGGATTATGTCATTGATATTGGACCAAAAGCAGGAAAATACGGAGGAGAAATCATCAGTAAAGGAACACCTGCCGAAATCCTGAAACATCATACCATAACAGCGATGTATATGAACGGCGAAATGAAAATTGAAGTTCCAGCAAAACGTCGAGAAGGAAATGGAAAATTCCTGAAACTTACCGGAGCAACAGGAAATAATTTGAAAAATGTTTCGATAGAATTGCCTTTAGGCAAAATGATTTGCGTGACTGGAGTTTCCGGAAGTGGAAAATCAACTTTAATCAATGAGACGCTTTACCCTATTTTAAATGCGTATTATTTCAACGGCGTCAAAAAACCACAGCCTTATAAAAAAATTGAAGGATTAGAACATATTGATAAAGTGATTGATATTGACCAAAGCCCGATTGGAAGAACTCCAAGAAGCAATCCAGCAACTTATACGGAAGTTTTTACCGAAATCAGAAATTTGTTTACGATGACTTCTGAGAGTATGATTCGGGGATATAAAGCGGGTCGATTTAGTTTTAATGTAAAAGGCGGACGTTGTGAAACCTGCGAAGGTTCTGGTGTGCGAACGATTGAGATGAACTTTTTGCCCGATGTTTACGTAGAATGTGAAACGTGCCAAGGAAAACGTTTTAATAGGGAAACATTGGAAATTCGATTCAAAGGAAAATCCATTTCGGATGTGTTGAATATGACGGTGGATGAAGCGGTTCCGTTTTTTGAAATGATTCCGAAGATTTACAGAAAAGTAAAAACTATTCAGGATGTTGGTTTGGGCTATATTACGCTTGGTCAACAAAGCACGACGCTTTCCGGAGGTGAAGCGCAACGCATCAAACTGGCAGGAGAATTATCCAAAAAAGATACGGGGAATACGTTTTATATTCTGGACGAACCCACAACTGGCTTGCATTTTGAAGACATCAGAGTATTGATGGAAGTGATTAATAAACTGGTTGACAAAGGAAATACGATTTTGATTATCGAGCACAATATGGACGTGATTAAACTAGCCGATTATATTATAGACATTGGTCCCGAAGGTGGAAAAGGCGGCGGACAACTTATTGCCAAAGGAACTCCGGAAGAAATTATAAAAATTAAGAAGAGTTATACGGCGCAGTTTTTGAAAAAAGAGCTACTTTAGTATACATAAAAAAAAATGTGCAAATTATGAATTTAAAAGAAGCGTTCAGCAATGTCGAAAACTACTTTTCACCTAAAATAATTGGTGAAGTTAATGATCAATTTATTAAAGTGGCAAAAATCAAAGGCCAAGATTTGCCATGGCACAATCACGAAAATGAAGATGAATTATTTTACATTGTAGAAGGAGAACTTTTAATGGAAATTCAAAACGAACCTAAATTCACTTTAAAAAAAGGTGATTTATTTGTGGTGAAAAAAGGTGTAAATCATCGAGTTTCTTCCACTGATGACTGTTTAATAATGCTTATAGAATCAAAAACTACTGAACATACTGGTAAAGTTATATCCAAAATAACAAAATCCATTGAACAACAAACGTATTAAATTTGCCTAGCCCTGATAGCAATGGAAATCCTTTATTGTTTTTCTTTAAAACGATAAAGATTGAAATAGATAGCAGGAAATAGCTCCAAAAAAAACAGAAATTAAATTATATTTTTGAAAATGAGATTAGAAGATTTTGACAATGATGAGGATAAAGTAATCCAAGACAGGCTGAAAAGAAAGACCTGGAACGAAATACGAACCAATGACAGTTGGGCGATTTTTAAAATTATGGCCGAATTTGTAAATGGTTATGAGAGCATGGGGCGCATAGGTCCATGTGTGACTATTTTTGGTTCAGCCAGGACAAAACCTGAAGATAAATATTATTTGCTTGCCGAAAAAATTGCCTATAAAATCAGTAAAGCTGGCTATGGCGTCATTACTGGCGGTGGACCCGGAATTATGGAAGCAGGTAATAAAGGCGCACATTTAGGCGGTGGAACCTCAGTGGGACTGAATATTGTACTACCATTTGAGCAACATTACAATCCTTATATTGACAGTGATAAAAATTTGAATTTTGATTATTTCTTTGTTCGAAAAGTGATGTTTGTTAAATATTCCCAAGGTTTTGTGGTGATGCCAGGAGGTTTTGGTACGATGGACGAATTATTTGAAGCCATGACTTTGATTCAAACTAAAAAAATAGCCAAATTTCCTATCATATTGGTTGGAACCAGCTTTTGGGCGGGATTGATTGATTGGATAAAAACGGTTTTAATAGAAAAAGAACATACGGTAAGTGCCGAAGATATGAATTTATTTAAAATTGTCGATACCGAAGATGAAGTAGTTGATGTCTTGGATAAATTCTATAAAAAATACGATTTAACTCCTAATTTTTAATTGAAAAGCTGTCTAAACAACAGCTTTTTTTATGTTAATTTGTTAGTTTTCTTACTATTTTTATCTAAAAAAAAGTATATTTATTTTTTATTAAATTCTAAAGAAAACAGTTGAAATTAATCTTTAAAATCACGATCTATTTTCTTGTTTTATTGGCATCAGTAAAACAATACGCGCAACATCATTCTAAAATGATTGTTGAGTTGAATTCAGCAGACAAAACATTGAATATTCAGCAAGAAATCACTTTTTTCAATCAATCGAATGACACATTAACTTCAATTGTGTTGAATGATTGGAACAATGCATATTCTGATAAAAACACTCCTCTGGCGAAACGTTTTTCGGATGAATTTTACAGAGGTTTTCATTTGGCTAAAATTGAAGAACGTGGAAGCACGAATAATTTAACCATTATTGATGCAAATCTATTATTCGCTTCATGGGAAAGGACAGAGAAAAATCCGGATTATATTGAAGTTAAATTAAGGCAAAAACTACTTCCAAATCAAAAAACTACTTTGCATCTCACATATATCACGAAAATACCAAGTGATAAATTCACTAAATATGGGTTTAATGATAAAGGCGAAATAAATCTTAAAAACTGGTTTCTTACTCCTGCCCGTTATGAAAACCATGATTTTATCCGAAACAGCAACAACAATTTAGATGATATTGCCAATGCGGTTTCTAGTTATGATATTACTTTGAAAATACCTGTAGGTTTAGAAGTTACTTCTGATTTAAACAGCAGTTTGCCAAATAAGACCGGGGATTTTTTAAACTATAAATTGTCTGGAAACAACCGAACTGATTTTAGTCTTTTTGTAGAACCAAAAACCAGTTTCATCAGCTTCAAAAAGAATAACAATGAAGTACTGACTAATTTGAAGGAAAATAAAATAAGTGATATTCAAAAAGCAGTTATTATTGATCGTGTTATGGATTATGTAAATACGCTTGTTGGTAAATATCCACATGAAAAAATAATAGTTTCTCAAACTGATTATGAGAGAAATCCTTTTTATGGATTGAACCAATTGCCTTCTTTTTTAAGTCCATTCACAGATGAATTTATTTTCGAGATTAAATTTTTGAAAACCTATTTGAATTCCTATTTAAAGACTAGTTTGCGTTTAGATCCAAGAAAAGACAACTGGATTTATGACGGAATCCAGGTTTATACCATGATGAAATATATTGATGAAAACCATCCTAATACGAAGATGTTTGGAAGTGTTTCTAAACTTCGATTATTAAAAAGCTACAACTTAACCAACTTAAGTTTTAATGAGCAATACAGCTATTTTTATATGCTTATGGCTCGAAAAAATTTAGATCAGCCACTTGGAAATCCAAAAAATAGTTTGATAAAATTCAACGAACAAATTGCCAGTAAATACCGTGCCGGATTAAGTTTTAGATATCTGGACGATTATCTGGAGCATGATGAAGTAAACAATAGCATTCGTCAATTCTACGTTGAAAATAAGGAAAAGCAAGTTTCGAGAACTGATTTTGAAAGGATATTAAAATCCAATGCTGATAAAGATATTAACTGGTTTTTTAAAACCATAATTGGTTCTCGTGAAATCATAGATTATAAATTTACTGATGTCTCAAAAACCAAAGACAGTATTACTTTTTCAATAAAAAACAAAACCAATGTTTCAGTTCCTATTCCTGTTTATGGAGTAAAAAAAGGGGAAATCGTTTTTAAAAAATGGCTTGATGCTAATGAAACGGACAGTACTTTTACCATTGAAAGAAAAAATACCGATAAAATCGTTTTAAATTACAATAATGAAGTTCCAGAATACAATTTAAGAAACAATTGGAAATCATTGAAAGGTTTTTATCCCACCAATCGACCTATAAAATTTAATTTTATGAAGGATTTAGAAGACCCCTATTACAATCAGATTTTATATGTACCCACACTAACGTATAACTTATATGATGGTTTTTCACCGGGATTACGATTACATAACAGAACTATTTTAGACAAACCTTTTATATTCGATATCAATCCGGCTTATTCTTCAAAAACAAATAATTTGACAGGTTCAGCGGTCCTGGTAGTAAATCAAAATTATAGAAACAGTGCACTTTACAACGTAAGATATTCGGTTTCGGGCTCTTATTTTCATTATGCACCGGATGCAGCTTACTTGAGAATAAATCCATCGGTACAATTACGAATTAGAGAAGAGAACTTTAGAGACAATAGAAAACAGCTAATATTATTTCGCCAAGTATTAGTAAACAGAGAGAAAAGTGCTTTAGTGATTGACAATTCAACGGAGAATTATTCGGTTTTTGACGCAAAATACATCAACACAAGAACTGAAGTAACCAATCATTTTAACTTTACCTCAGATTTACAACTATCAAGTAAATTTGGAAAAGTAGCAACTGAATTTGAATATCGAAAATTATTTGAAAACAACTTTCAAATTAATTTACGCCTTTATGCCGGTAGTTTTCTATATAACAGAACCGCTTCAGACTTTTTTAGTTTTGCATTAGACAGACCTACGGATTATCTCTTTGATTACAATTATTATGGACGATCTGAAAACAGCGGTTTTTTTAGCCAACAATTCATATTGGCTGAAGGTGGTTTTAAATCAAAACTAGATACTCCTTTTGCTAATCAATGGATTACTACTTTGAACGGAAGTTTCAATATTTGGAATTGGATGGAAGTATATAGCGACATTGGTCTTATTAAAAACAGAAACCAAAATGAGAAATTCGTATACGATAGTGGAATTCGTCTGAATCTGGTAACGGACTATTTCGAATTGTATTTTCCAATTTATTCCAATAATGGATGGGAAATTGGACAAAATAATTACAACGAAAAAATTCGATTTGTGGTTACATTCTCTCCAAAAACATTAATCAATCTTTTTAATCGAAAATGGTTCTAATTAAAGATAAAAATCACTATTTATTACATTATTTATAAAAAAATAGCTTTTTAAATACCTATAATTAAAAAATACATATGCTAATTAGAAATTGACTACTAATAATTAAATTATATTTTTTTTAATGAATTATGAAAATAGCTAGTTTTTAATTAAATTTGCGGCACAAAGTTATACTTTTCAATTATGATAAAAGAAAAAAATAATACTACCCTGACATTTGAAGATTTCAAGACTGAAGTATTAAGTGACTACAAAATAGCTACGATAAGCAGAGAATGCAGCCTGCTAGGACGTAAAGAAGTATTAACTGGAAAGGCTAAATTTGGAATATTTGGCGATGGTAAAGAAGTGCCTCAGTTAGCTATGGCAAAAGCGTTCAAGAATGGAGATTTCCGTTCTGGATACTATCGCGACCAAACTTTTATGATGGCAATAGGTGAATTAACCATGCAACAGTTTTTTGCTGGTTTATATGGCCATACTGATATTGAACAAGAACCGATGTCAGCAGGAAGACAAATGGGAGGCCATTTTACAACACATAGTTTGAATGAAGACGGATCATGGAAAGATTTAACTAAACAAAAAAATTCAAGCGCAGATATTTCTCCTACTGCAGCGCAAATGCCTCGATTACTAGGATTAGCGCAAGCATCAAAAATATACCGACAAGTTTCAGGAATTACCAACGCAGCAAATTTTTCTGTAGAGGGTAATGAAATAGCTTGGGGAACAATAGGAAATGCAAGTACATCAGAAGGACTATTTTTTGAGACTATAAATGCTGCCGGTGTTTTACAAGTACCTATGGTTATGAGTGTTTGGGATGATGAATATGGCATTTCAGTACATGCAAGATATCAAACCACTAAAGAAAGTATTTCTGAAATATTAAAAGGATACCAACGAGAGAATAATACCAACGGTTTTGAAATATTAAAAGTAAAAGGTTGGGATTATGCCGAATTAATTGCTACTTATGAAAAAGCGGCAAGTATAGCTCGTGAAAAACACATTCCAGTATTAATTCATGTAAACGAATTAACGCAACCACAAGGACATTCCAGTTCAGGATCTCATGAGAGATATAAAGACTCGAATCGATTGGCATGGGAAAAAGATTTTGATTGTCTCCGTCAAATGAAACTGTGGATGATTGCTATCAATGTTGCTTCTCCTGAAGAAATTGAAGCGATTGATTCACAAGCTAAGAAAGACGTTTTTGAAGCTAAAAAAGCAGCCTGGAATGCTTTCATTGAACCTATAATTGAAGAACAAAAAGAGCTTGTTTCTTTATTACAAAAAATAGCAGAAACAAGTAAAAACAAAGAAAGAATACTAAAACTGATTACGGATTTAAACAGTATAAAATCACCTTTAAAAAAAGAGATTCTAGTAACTGCCCGAAAAGTGCTGCGTTTAGCAATGAACGAAAAAGGTAAAGAGGAATTGTCTCTTTGGATCACTTCGTACACCAATAAAACGCAACAAAAATTCAGTAGCAACTTATTTTCGGAAACGGATTTAAATGTGTTCTCAGCAGAAAAAGTTTTACCTGAATATTCTGAAAATGCAAAAGAAGATACGGACGGTCGCATGATTTTGCGTGATAACTTTGATGCCATTTTCACAAAATATCCTGAAACACTAATTTTTGGTGAAGATGCCGGAAATATTGGTGATGTAAACCAAGGTTTAGAAGGAATGCAAGAAAAATATGGAGAACTTCGCGTAGCTGATGTCGGAATTCGTGAAGCAACAATTATTGGTCAAGGTATTGGAATGGCTTTAAGAGGCTTACGCCCTATTGCTGAAATTCAATATTTAGATTATTTATTGTATGCTATTCAAATCATGAGTGACGATTTAGCAACATTAAGGTACCGCACGGTAGGAAAACAAAAAGCCCCGCTTATTATACGAACACGCGGTCATCGATTAGAGGGAATCTGGCATTCTGGTTCTCCTATGGGAATGATAATAAATGCCATAAGAGGAATTCATGTTTTGGTTCCAAGAAATATGACACAAGCTGCTGGTTTTTATAACAGTTTATTGGAATGTGATGAACCTGCTTTAGTGATTGAATGCTTGAATGGCTACCGATTAAAAGAAAAAATGCCTTTGAATTACGGAGAATTCAAAACACCAATTGGCGTTGTGGAAACGTTGAAAGAAGGAACTGACATTACCTTAGTTTCTTATGGATCAACCTTAAGATTAGTACAACAAGCCGCAAAAGAGCTTCTTGAAGTAGGTATTGATTGCGAGGTAATCGACTTACAATCATTATTACCATTTGATATTAATCAAGATGTGGTAAAAAGTATTTCCAAAACGAATCGTCTTTTAGTAGTCGACGAAGATGTTCCTGGAGGTGCTTCGGCATATATTTTACAACAAATTATAGAACAACAAGATGCCTATACTTATTTAGACAGCAAACCGCAAACATTAACTGCAAAAGCGCACCGACCTGCTTATGGCACAGATGGTGACTATTTCTCTAAGCCTTCCGCAGAAGATATATTCGAAAAAGTATATGGAATGATGAATGAGGTAAATCCTTCGAAATTTCCAAGTTTGTATTAAACATAATTCTTTATAAATCGAAATCCAAACTTTAATTCAGACTGCCCCCAAAAAGCTAGACACTATTTGGGGGTATTTTTTTTTTAATCTTAATCAATAGTTTGTTTATAAAAAATTAAAATACTAAATTGGTAATCAATTCATTAGTCAATAACCATAATAAAAAATAAGATGAAAAAGATAATACTAATTTTAGGAGTACTTTCGATTATGACAATCGTTTCCTGCAAGAAAAAAGACGATAATCCTATTGCGCCACAAGTGGAAACATCTAGTGCATCTACACCATCCACTCCTGTGGTTTCAGGAGAAGCGAAAGATAGTACCGCTATAAAAGTAAGTACTGATGGTGTAAATGTTAGTACAAAAGATGGAGCAACTAAAACGAGTGTTAATGTTTCGGGTGGTGAAGCAAAAATTGAGATCAAAAAATAATACTCGATTATTCTCTTAATTAAAAGTTATAATGCCAACATAAATTATTTATGTTGGCATTATTTATTTTAAATTTAAACTTTATTAAAAAATAATAGAAAATGAACACTTTGGAAACTCTTTTAAAAAGCATACAAAATGTCAAAGTGATAGATCAGTCCATTGATTATAAAAATTATATCGCTTTAGATTTATCAACTTTTAATCCTGAATTATTAAAATTGGATATTGGTAATGCTATTGATTTCGAAAGATACATCGAAAATCATTTAACAACAACTGGAGCAAAAGTCGCATTTGGAGGTTATAATGAAGAGCGTAATTTATACAAACGAAGCGCTGTTTTTAATGATACTAAATCCGAAGAGCGAAATATTCATATTGGATTAGATTTATGGATAAAAGCTGGAACTCCTGTATTAGCAGCTGTTGATGGAACTATTCATAGTTTTAATTATAATGCAGGTTTAGGAGATTATGGTCCAACCATTATTTTAGAACACAAAATAGAAAATGAAACTTTTCATACTTTATACGGCCATCTTTCATTAGAAAGTATTACTAAAATTGAAATTGGAGATATTGTTAAAAAAGGACAACAAATAGCAATTTTGGGGAATTCACCAATTAATGGAGATTATGCACCTCACTTACATTTTCAGATTATAAGAAATATCGAAGCTAATTTTGGCGATTATCCAGGAGTTTGCAGCAAAAATGATTTGGATTATTATTTAGAAAATTGTCCTAATCCTAACTTATTATTAAAAATCACATAAATTATGAAAAAGATAATTCTCATTCTAGGCATTGTTTTACTAGTTGGTTGTAAATCTAAAACCGTTGTTACTGCTACTAAACCTGAGGAAGTCAAATTAGTCAAACTAACATTTTCTGAAGTGAGTGAATCTCAAAAAGACAAAGCCTATGAATTAGGAAAAAGGGTTTTAATGACCTGTAATACTTCTAAGTTTAAACCTTTTAACGAAAGTGAAGCAACAGCTTCGGTAATTAAAAATACAACCGAAGAACGCTTGACGAAAACATGTACCAGATTCCGTCAATATTATGGTACTTTTAAAGACCTTCAGCTAGTTGAAATCTATAAGAACAATAGTGATCAAGCTACTATTTTTCGTTATAAAGCATTGTATACAAAGAAAGTTGCCAACAAAGAACTTCGGGTTTCAATGAATCAAGAAAACAAAGTTTCGGCTATTAAATCACTCGATTGGATAGATCCTTTTCAATATAAATAATTTCAATTAATAGCCCTGAATTCATGAATCAAAAAGTCCTGCTTATTTTATTAATTATGGTTACGTTTTCTGCTACCAGTCAGGAAACATTGAGCTTTAAAGGTTCTAAATCGTATCACGCTACGAATTCTTGGGATTTTATTTGTGAAAATTATGCCTTGACAGGAATTACAGCTATACAAATTGCAAAAACAGAAAATGGCGGTATCCTAAAATTAGCCGTTGCAACTACAAACCCCACATTTAATATTTCAGGAGTAGTCTATGTTTATTTAACTGATAATACCATCATAATATGTTCTGATAAAGGGATTAGGGAAAATATAGAAAATAACATTGTATCGTATTACACCTTTTCTCCTTTAGAAATGAATAAAATGAAAACTACCGATATTCAATCGATTCGTTTTAACATTAAAGGAAATGCCCGTAAATTTAGTAGTCAAATAGGTAATTTTACTGCTGTTAATCGAAAAACATACTTTTCGACAGCTTCCGATAAAACCAAAAAAAATTACGATACAGCTATACAAATAACAACTTTGTATCAATAGAGCAGTTCAATAGCAGAAAATAACTGACTAAAGTATTTTGTCTTTAAACGATTCATTACTTTGATGAATCTGTGGGCTAATCTATTTAAAATTATTTGCAAATTATTAGATGATAAACCCCACATTATTTTATTAAAATTCGAATGATGCGTCTTTATCGGCGTTTATTCGTAAATTTAAAAAAAATTAAAATAGCCAATTGGTTTATTTTATTCAAAAATAGAGCCCTTTTTAATTACTCATTTTCCTACCGAAGGCTACATTATTAAAAATAAATTGAATTAATAATGTGTGAATTATGCAACTTTTTTTTAAAGTTATGTAAGTGTTTCTAATACTGTTTATCCGATTTTTACATAATCTGTTAAAAAAAATAATTTGAAACTATATATCAAATACATGGTTAGTAATCGCTGCAAAATGGCGGTAAAAGAGGAATTGAAAAAACTGGGACTACACTTCATTGTTGTCGATTTAGGCGAAGTTGAAATCATGGAAACTATTTCTATGGATCAACGTGAAAAACTTAAATCAGCGCTCTTGAATTCTGGGCTAGAATTAATGGATGATAAGAAAGCCATGCTCATTGAAAAAATAAAAAATGTGATTATTGAAATGGTTCACCATTCTACTGAAAACATAAAAGTGAACTTTTCTGATTATCTAAGTGAAAAACTAAATCATGATTACACGTATTTGTCTAACTTATTTTCGGAAGTACAAGGGACTACAATTGAGCAATTTATAATTTCTCACAAAACGGAACGAATAAAGGAACTAATTATTTATGGTGAATTAAACATTACTGAAATTGCTTGGAAAATGAACTACAGCAGTGTAGCGCATCTTTCCAGTCAGTTTAAAAAAGTCACTGGTTTATCCCCTTCGCATTTCAAACAATTGAAGGATAAAAGAAGAAATCCAATTGAAGACATTGGAAATTCTAATGAAATAAATAATTAAAATGGGCACAACAAACAAACACGAGTCTCAATATACCCGGAGTTTAATTGAAGCTAGTTTAGATCCGTTTGTTACAATTAGTGTTGATGGGAAGATTACTGATGTAAACGAAGCATCAATAAAAATTACAGGAATTTCTAGGGAAAATTTAATTGGAACTGATTTTTCCGATTATTTTACAGAACAAGAAAAAGCAAAACAAGGATATCAACAAGTTTTTGAGAAAAGTTTTGTTGCTGATTATCCACTAACGATAAAACATAAAAACGGAAAATTAACGGATGTGTTATACAATGCTTCCGTTTATAAAGATGATAAAGGAAATGTTCTTGGGGTTTTTGCGGCTGCGAGAGATGTTACAGCCCAAAAATTACTTTCAAAATATTCTTTAAGCTTAATCGAAGCAAGTCTTGATCCATTAGTTACCATAAATACTGAAGGCAAAATTACTGATATGAATGAGGCATTAGTGAACATTACCGGTATGACGCGTAAAGAACTAACTAAATCAGATTTCTTTGATTATTTTACTGAGAAACAAAAAGCCCGAGAAGTCTATCAGGAAGTGTTTGAGAAAGGCTCAGTGACTGACTCTCCACTTACCCTTAGACATAAAGAAGGAAAATTAACCGATGTTTTATTTAATGGATCTGTTTATAAAGATGACAGCGGAAATGTACTTGGCGTTGTTGTTGTTGCAAGAGATATAGCAGAGCAAAAATGGGCATTAGATTTAAGAATTGCTAATCAAGAACTGGCTTTTCAAAACAATGAAAAAGAAAAAAGGGCAGCTGAATTAGTAATTGCAAATAAAGAACTTGCTTTACAATATAAAGTAAAAGAAAAAAGGGCAGCTGAATTAATAATAGCTAATAAAGAGCTTCTTTTTCAAAATGAAGAGAAAGAAAAACGAGCTGCTGAATTAGTTATAGCCAACAAAGAGCTTTTGTTTCAAAACGATGAGAAAGAAAAACGGGCGAACGAATTAATCGTTGCTAACGAAGAACTTCTATTTCAAAATAATGAAAAAGTAAAACGTGAAATTTTAAATAAAGAGCTTGAAGAATTAAGCTATACTGCAAAATTAGCTTCGCAATATTCTCTTAGTTTGATTGAAGCAAGTCTTGATCCATTGGTTACAATAAATACCAAAGGAAAAATTACCGATATGAATGAAGCGTTGGTAAACATTACAGGTATGACAAGAGAAGAACTTACTGATTCTGATTTCTTTGATTATTTTACCGAACAACAAAAAGCTAGAGAAGTATATCAGGAAGTATTTGAAAAAGGTTCTGTTGCTGATTCACCTCTAACACTTTGCCACAAAGACGGTAAATTAACGGATGTATTGTTTAACGGTTCTGTATATAATGATGATAATGGAAATTTACTTGGTGTTGTAATTGTTGCAAGAGATGTAACGGATCAGAAAAGAATTGCGAATGAGCTGATTGAGGCAAGAGTTTTTGCTGAGTTAGCAACGGAAATTGCGGAAGAAGCCAAGAGAAATGCCGAAAGCGCCACCATCATTGCGGAAAATGCAGTAAAGGCAAAACAGCAATTTTTGTCAAATATGAGTCATGAAATTCGTACGCCGATGAATGCCATCATCGGATTTACAAAAGTAGTGTTAAAAACAGATTTGACAGCTAAACAAAAAGAATATTTGGATGCTATTAAAATGAGTGGTGATGCATTAATCGTTCTCATCAATGACATACTTGATTTAGCAAAAGTAGATGCGGGTAAGATGACTTTTGAGAAAATACCTTTCAAAATGAAAGACTCAATATTAGCTATGCTTCATTTATTTGAAACAAAAATTCAAGAAAAAAATTTAAGATTGGTTAAGAAATATGACAGTAAGATTCCAGATGTTCTTATAGGTGATCCCGTTCGTTTGCACCAAATCATTTTAAACTTGGTCAGTAATGCTGTAAAATTCACTTCTAAAGGAAAAATTACGGTAAGCGTTGATTTATTACATGAAGATACCGATAAAGTAGTAATCGAGTTTGCGGTAACTGATACCGGAATTGGTATCCCTAAAGAAAAAATAGCAAAAATATTTGAAAATTTCCAACAGGCCTCCAGCGGAACTTCAAGATTGTACGGCGGAACCGGATTAGGTCTTGCAATTGTTAAGCAATTAGTAGAGCCACAAGGAGGGAGTATTCGTGTGAAAAGTACAGTTAATAAAGGCTCCACTTTCAGCTTTACATTAAGTTTTCAAAAAACAAATGCTGATGCTGGTCTAGAAAATGAACTTATGGAATTAGATACCGAAATAAAAAACATAAAAGTATTAGTGGTTGAAGATATTCCACTCAATCAATTATTAATGAAAACATTATTGGATGATTTTGGTTTTGATCGTGATATTGCTGAAAACGGAAAAATTGCCATCGAAAAACTAAAAACCAAAGACTACGATATCATTTTAATGGATTTACAAATGCCTGAAATGAATGGATTTGAAGCCACAGAATACATTCGTAAAACTATGAACTCAAAAATACCAATTATTGCTTTAACAGCTGATGTTACTACCGTAGACTTAGCTAAATGCAAAGCCGTTGGCATGAACGATTACCTTGCTAAACCGGTTGACGAAAGAATATTATATAGCAAAATAGTTGGAATATTAAAAAAACCCAAACTCGCAAAACTAAGTGTAAAACTTAATGAAAATTTGGATGAAAAAGACAATACGACTAAAAAAATAAGATGTATTGACCTAGTGTATTTAAATCAAAGAACAAAATCAAACCCTACATTAATGATGGAGATGATTTCGCTTTATTTACTACAAACGCCTCCATTAATTGACACCATTAAACAAAGTTTTGCTGATCAAAACTGGTCATTATTAGGTGCTGCCGCGCATAAAATGATTCCTTCATTTTCAATAATGGGGATTAGTCCTGCTTTTGAAAACATAGCAAAAAAAATTCAGGAATTTGCAAATGCACAAGAAAAATCAGATGAGATCGATGCTCTGGTCTTACAACTTGAAGAAGTTTGTTTGCAAGCCTGTAGTGAATTAGAAGAAGAACTTAATGTAATTAAAAATAAATAATAGTGAAAAACGAAAACAAAATAAAAATTTTTCTGGTGGATGATGATGCATTGTTTTTAAAATCTTTAGAAATTGAGTTTATGGAAAATGCAGATTTTATAATTGAAACCTATTCTACAGGAGAACTTTGTGTGGAAAATTTATCTCATAATCCTGATGTAATAATATTGGATTATCAACTTGATGGTATCGTACAAGATGCCATGAACGGGCTTGAAACTTTAGACAAAATTAAAGCTTTCAATGTGCAAACCCCAGTTGTAATGTTATCTTCGCAAGATAAAATTGAAGTGGCTATAAACTGTATGCATCATAAGGCATTTGATTATGTTGTGAAAAGTGAAACAGCATTTGTACGCTTACAAAAAATTATAACTACCATTTTTAAATATCAAAAAATGGAAAAAGAATTAAGTTGGTATATGGATCGTATGTAATCTATTTTTTACTATAATTCTCCATAAGTTTCATAACTCGTTAGATTAATCTATTTTTAATTTGGCATAAAAAAAGCCAAATTTATTTTACAAAAATGCAGTATAAAGACACATCGGATCTGGAAATTTCATTGCTATTGGAAGCTATTTATAGAAAATATGGCTATGATTTCAGGCAGTATTCTCAAGCTCATATTAGGCGCAGAATCATGAACAGAATGTCATTTTCAAGCTTTGAAGATATTTCTCAAATGCAATCTAAAGTTTTGAAAGATGAAGCATTTGCTTCTAAGCTACTACAGGATTTATCGATAACAGTAACCGAAATGTTTCGTGACCCAACCTTTTATAGATCCTTACGAGAAAAAGTCATCCCAATTTTAAAAACGTATCCTTTTATAAAAATATGGCATGCAGGCTGTGCAACTGGGGAAGAAGCGTATTCGATGGCTATCATTTTGCAAGAAGAAGGATTGTATGACAGGACTACTATTTATGCAACTGATTTTAACCAGATAGCTTTGAACCGTGCAAAAGATGGGATTTTTTCGAACAAAATGATAAAAGAATACACTACAAATTATCAATTATCAGGAGGAAAAGAATCTTTTTCCAGTTATTATACGTCCAATTATGATAACGTCATTATGAATCAATCATTAAAAAAAAATATTGTTTGGGCCAATCATAATTTGGTTACAGATAGTGTATTTGCTGAAGTACACTTGATATTATGTCGAAATGTGCTGATTTATTTTGATAAAAATTTACAAAACAAAGTCCAGACTCTTTTTTATAATAGCATCATTAATGGAGGCGTTTTATGTTTGGGATCCAAAGAAAGTTTACGATTTACGGATTTGCATGAGCAATATATTGAGTTGGATACAAAACAACGAATATTTAAAAAGAAATATTAAATGCAGTATGAAGCAATAGTAATAGGGGTTTCTTCTGGCGGCATGAATGCTTTGAAAATTATATTCTCATCTTTACCGGTAGATTTCAATACACCCATTATTATAGTGCAGCATTTAGGTGCACATTCGGATAGTCAATGGATAAAACTTTTAAATAAAAAAAGTCTCCTTGATCTAAAAGAAGCGGATGAAAAAGAAAAAATTGAAAAAGGCAAAATTTATATTGCCCCACCTAATTATCACTTGCTGATTGAAAAGGATAAAACCTTTTCCTTTACCATAGACGAGCGAGTAAGTTTTGCAAGACCTTCAATTGATGTATTATTTGAATCGGCGGCTGAAGCCTATAAAAACAAATTAATTGGAATCATACTTACAGGCTCTAATCATGATGGGACCGGAGGCATTAAACGAATAAAAGAATTAGGTGGTCTAGCCATCATTCAAGACCCGAAAACCGCAGAATCTCCTTATATGCCAAAGTCTGCTATTGCTGCTATTGAATCTGATTATATTTTATCGTTGGAGAATATAGTCGCTTTACTGATAAAAATTGATAAACAAAAAGAATAATTTCGATAACCTTTACAAATATTATAGAATGGAAATAACCCTTGGTAGAAAAATAGTAATCGGATTTATTGCTTGTGCTTTAGTCCTTTTAGGAGTTGCAATTTTCTCTTTTAAAAACAGTGAAAAATTTGTCGCTTCAAATGCCTTGGTAAATAATTCTAATCAGGTATTATATGAATTTGAACAAATACTGATGTCTTCTGTTGATGCAGAAACTGGTGTACGAGGTTATGTCATTACAGGCGATACCGATTTCCTGACCCCTTTTACATCTGCCAAAACAAAAGTAACAGAGCAACTTGATAAAATAAAGGAATTAACAAAAGACAATCCCAATCAACAAAAACACATTGAGGAACTTGCAAAAGAGCTTAAAATACGTTTTGAGAATTTAAATAAATGCATAGCTATTCGTACAACCGATTTTAAAAAAGCCATAGAATTTGTTTCTTCAGGCGAAGGAAAACAATTGCAAGATGAGATAAGAAGAACAATTGATAAAGCACAGGAATCTGAACAAACTTTACTTGCCGAAAGGATACAAATCAGTGAAGATGATGCCAGTAAGTTTAATATTGTTTTTGGTGTTTTATTGTTAATCATTGTTATGATTCTTGTCGTTGTATACACTATCGTTACTGAAAATTTAAAAGCTCTTAAAAGTTCCGAATCTGAAACTGCTAATAAAAACTGGCTACTTACAGGTAACTCTGAACTTAATGAAAAATTAATAGGAGATCAAAGTATAGCACAGTTAGCGAACAGTACGATCAGTTTTTTATGCACTTACCTGAACGCAAATATAGGAGCTGTGTATCTCTTTAATGAAAAAGAAAATATCCTGACACTCAATGGTAAATTTGCCTTTTCATCTGCCGAAGATACTAAAGAAAATTTTAGGTTAAATGAAGGATTAATTGGTCAGGCCGCCTGGGAACAGAAACAAATTTATTTAACAGATATATCCGAAGATCAAATACGAATCACTTCATCTGTTTTGAATGCAAAACCAAAAAATTTACTCATTACTCCTTTTTTACTTGAAGGTAAAACGATTGGCGTAATAGAAATAGGTAAATTTACTGATTTCAATGAAACTGAGAAGGAATTCATCAGTGTTTCTATGAACAGTATAGCCATTAGTGTCAATACTGTTCAACAGGCCGAGGAGAAAGAAAAAAGGGCTGCAGAATTAGTTATTGCTAATAAAGAACTTGCCTATCAAAATGATGAAAAAGAAAAAAGGGCTGCAGAGTTAGGAATTGCCAACAAAGAACTTGCCTATCAAAATGATGAAAAAGAAAAAAGGGCGGCAGAATTAGGCATTGCCAACAAAGAACTCGCCTACCAAAATGACGAGAAAGAGAAAAGAGCGGCAGAATTAGGAATTGCCAACAAAGAACTCGCCTACCAAAATGACGAGAAAGAAAAAAGAGCAGCAGAGTTAGGGATTGCGAACAAAGAACTGGCCTATCAAAATGATGAAAAAGAAAAAAGAGCGGCAGAGTTAGGAATTGCTAACAAAGAACTCGCCTATCAAAACGAAGAAAAAGAAAAAAGAGCAGCAGAGTTAGGAATTGCGAACAAAGAGCTTTCCACTCAAGCTGAAGAAATGCAAATACAGCAGGAAGAACTGAGACAACTGAATGAAGAATTAGAACAACAGGCGCAAAATCTAAAACAACAGCAAGAGGAATTGCAAATGACTAATGAAGAATTGGAAGAGCAAACTCAATCATTAGAAGAGAAAAACAAAGAAGTTGAAGCTTCAAAAAATGATATTGAACAAAAAACAAAACAACTGGAAATTAGCAGCAAGTATAAATCAGAATTTCTTGCAAACATGTCACATGAATTAAGAACACCGCTTAATAGTTTGCTTATCCTTTCAAAAGATTTATCAGAAAACAGAAAGAAAAATCTGGATGACGTTCAGGTTGAAAGTGCAGAAATAATTTATAAAAGCGGTCATGATCTTCTTATCCTAATTAATGAAGTACTAGATCTGTCTAAAATTGAAGCAGGAAAAATGTCTATAAATGTTGAAAAAGTATCACTAAAAAATTTCTCAAATGATCTTCTTCGTGATTTCAAACATCAGGCACAGCAAAAAGGATTAAAACTTGTTTGCAAATTGGCGGCAACTTTACCTGAATTTATTCACACCGATTCACAACGTTTGAATCAGATATTGAAAAATCTTATATCCAATGCTATAAAATTTACCGAAAAAGGAAGTGTAACGATACGTATTGACCCAAATACAGAAACTACTTTGAATATTTCTGTTACTGATACAGGTATTGGAATATCAGAAGACAAACAAACTGCTATATTTGAAGCTTTTCAACAAGCAGAAGGTGGTACATCCAGAAAGTATGGCGGTACCGGATTAGGGCTTTCCATTTCACGAGAATTGGCCAAATTATTAGAAAGCGAAATAAAAGTAAGCAGTACTATAGATGAAGGATCAACTTTTTCACTCATTATTCCGCTTGAAATATTCCCTGAACAAGAAACTTTCAGTACAATTACATTGAAACCCGTTTTGTATACACCGCGTCCAAAAATTGAATCTGAATATTTAAATTATGATACCATAAAAGATGACAGAAACACAATAAGCGCAGATGATAAAGTAGTACTCATTATTGAAGATGATCGGAATTTTGCGGCTATACTTTTGAATCAAGCCAACAAAAAAGGATTCAAATGTTTGTCGGCAGCAACTGGAGAAGATGGTCTATTACTTGCTTCAAAATACAAACCTCAAGCAATCATTCTCGATATGGGTTTACCAGGAATCAAAGGGCAGCAAGTATTGCATGAGTTAAAAGCAAATCCATCTGTAAGGCATATTCCTGTGCATATTATTTCGGCAAATGACCGTTCGCTGGAACCAATCAGAGAAGGTGCAGTAGAATACCTGATGAAACCAATCGCTAAAAATGAACTGGAAGAAGCTTTCAACCGAATTGAAAATTTTGTAAATAGAAAAATAAAAAACCTATTGATTATTGAAGATAATGAAAATTCAAGAAAGGCAATGAAAATACTCATTGGCAATGGTGATGTACATTGTTTTGAAGCAGCAACAGGCACAGAAGCTTTAGCATTGTATCAAGAGAATCACATCGATTGTATCATATTAGATATTGGTTTACCTGACATGAACGGCTTTGACTTTATCAATAAACTGGAAGATATAAAAGGCCATAACATGCCCCCTATTATTGTTTACACTGGAAAAGAACTTACAAAAGAAGAAAATAACCTACTCCAAAAATATGCGGAGAGCATTATTATAAAAGGCATAAAATCAGAAGAACGATTGCTGGATGAAACTGCTCTTTTTCTTCATCGGACTATCAGTAATTTACCAAAATCGAAACAAAATATTATTAATAGTTTGCATGATAAAGAAGCTATATTTCATTCAAAAAAAATATTATTGGTAGATGACGATATGCGTAATGTTTTTGCATTGTCCAAAATATTGCAAGAACGAGGAATGGAAGTCATAAAATCAGAAAACGGAAAAAATGCATTGGAGATGCTGAATGTGCATAGTGACATTGATATGGTACTAATGGATATTATGATGCCTGAAATGGATGGTTACGAAGCAATGAAGCGAATACGATCTCAAATAAAATTTAGAAATTTACCTGTAATTGCGCTTACCGCAAAAGCCATGAAAGACGACAAACAAAAATGTATTGATGCTGGCGCTAATGACTACATCACAAAACCTATTGATGTAGAACGTTTACTGTCATTAATGCGTGTATGGTTAAGTAAATAATAAAACGTAATTGCGAAGGTGGTATATCCACTATTCATTATAATTAAACTTTTTTTGTTGGTATTCCAACATTCAAACTTTTATTTTACAATTGAAAATGAAAATAAATAGCCCTGTTAAAATTTTATTGGTCGATGATCTTCCTGAAAATTTGTTTGCCTTAGAAGTAATCCTTTCTAACGAAAATTATTTGTGTGTAAAAGCAAATTCTGGTAATGAAGCATTAAAAATTCTGCTGCACCAACAAGATTTTGCCATCATATTAATAGACGTACAAATGCCGATGATGGATGGATTTGAAACCGTAGAATTAATTCGTCAAATAGAAAAACTTAAACATGTTCCGATTATTTTTCTAACGGCAAGTATGGATAATTCCGCACAAATTTATAAGGGGTATCAGGCTGGTGCAGTCGATTATATGATAAAACCACTTTTACCAGAAATATTAAAAGCAAAAGTGTCCGTTTTTGTGGATTTATATAAAAAAAACCAAGAATTATTAATTCAAGCAGAACAACTAAAAAAGCTCAATACCGATCTTAAGGCCCAAAAATTACTTTCAAAATATTCTCTTAGTCTTATTGAAGCAAGTCACGACCCTTTATTTGCCATTAGTCCCGAAGGAAAAATAACAGACATGAATAATGCATCAGTAAAAGTAACTGGAATATCACGTGAAAAACTAATTGGAACTGATTTTTTTAATTATTTCACTGAACCACAAAAAGCAGGTGAAGTGTATCAAAAAGTATTCGAAAAAGGATTCGTTGCCGATTCTCCATTAATACTTCGTCATAAAAACGGCAAGTTAACAGAAGTATTATTCAACGGATCAGTATATAAAGATGATAAAGAAAATGTGCTTGGAGTTGTTATTGTTGCCAGAGACGTTACGGATCAAAAAAGAATTGAAAAAGAATTGATTGAAGCCAAGGTTTTTGCTGAATTAGCCACAGCAATTGCTGAAGAAGCAAAAATAAATGCTGAAAGTGCCACCATTACAGCTAAAAATGCGGTAAAGGCTAAACAGCAATTCTTGTCGAATATGAGCCATGAAATTCGTACACCAATGAATGCTATTATTGGATTTACAAAAGTGGTATTAAAAACAGATTTGTCAACTAAACAAAAGGAATATTTAAATGCCATTAAAATAAGTGGTGACGCATTAATCGTTCTTATCAACGATATACTTGATTTAGCAAAAGTAGATGCAGGTAAAATGACATTTGAGAAAACGCCTTTCAAAATGGAATGTACCATTTCAGCTATGCTTCATTTATTTGAAGCAAAAATTCAAGAAAAAAAATTAAACTTAGTCAAAATATATGATCCAAAAATACCTACAGTCCTATTAGGCGATTCGGTTCGTTTGCATCAAGTTATTTTAAATCTGGTAAGTAATGCGGTGAAATTTACAAGCAAAGGAAAAATTACGGTAAGTGTTTATTTATTACATGAAGATAATGATAAAGTAATTCTTGAGTTTGCGGTAGCAGATACAGGAATTGGTATTTCTGAAGAAAAAATAGGAACAATATTTGAAAATTTCCAGCAGGCAACCAGCGGAACTTCAAGATTATATGGTGGAACTGGGCTAGGTCTGGCCATTGTAAAACAATTAGTAGAGCCACAAGGCGGTAGTATTCGTGTAAAAAGCATAATTAATGAAGGATCGACATTCAGCTTTACATTATCTTTTGAAAAAACAAATGCCGATACAGCCTTAGAGAATGAAATGTTAGAGTTAGATTCAGAAATAAATAATATAAAAGTTTTAGTGGTTGAAGATATTGCACTCAATCAATTACTAATGAAAACACTTTTAGAAGATTTTGGATTTGCTAATGACATTGCTGAAAATGGTAAAATAGCTATTGAAAAACTTAAAGAAAATGATTACGATATCATTTTGATGGATTTGCAAATGCCAGAAATGAATGGTTTTGAAGCTACAGAATACATTAGAAATACAATGAATTCCACAATTCCTATTATTGCATTAAGCGCTGACGTAACAACTGTTGATGCAGATAAATGTAAAGCATTAGGAATGAATGATTATATGGCTAAGCCAATTGATGAAAGGCTGTTGTATAGTAAAATAGTTGGTATCTTAAACAAACCTAAACGTGCTAAAGTCAATACAATTTTTGAAAACGAAGAAAATCCAAAGAAAAAACTAAGATATATCGACCTTACTTATTTAAATCAGAGAACAAAATCAAATCCAAAATTAATGATGGAAATGATTTCGCTCTATTTAGCACAAACCCCTCCAATAATAGATACAATTAAACAAAGTTTTGCTGACCAAAATTGGTCTTTATTAGGAGCTGCAGCTCATAAAATGATTCCGTCTTTTTCAATAATGGGAATAAGTCCCGATTTTGAAAACTTAGCAAAAAAAATTCAAGAACTTACAATGGCCCAAGAAAAATCAAACGAAATACATGATTTAGTGCTACAACTTGAAAAAATTTATTTACAAGTATGCGCTGAATTAGAGGAAGAACTAAATATAATTAAAAATAACATATATTGAATATCGTCAATCTGTTACCTACTAAAATTCAAAAATTCATTTGAGTAATATGTCATAAATCATAACCCATTTATAAATTTATAAAACATATTTTATTACTTTTAAAAAAAAATTATTGCCTTTTAATTATAAGGTATCATGAAGTACTGGATGTAACAAAAAATTTATAGTCTATTCTGTAATTATAAATTAAAATACATATTTAATATATTATGAAATTAGCTAAAAAATCTGCTCCGAATAAATTGCCTCCGGAAAAAGAAGTCAAAAAAAAATCTTTTACTGTCGTAGCCATAGGAGCCTCGGCAGGAGGACTCGAAGCTTTTAGCCTTTTATTAAAAAATTTACCGCCAGATACCGGTATGGCATACATTTATGTCCAACACCTGAGTCCTGACTATAAAAGTTTACTGACTTCCATTTTATCCAAAATTACTAAAATGAAAGTGCAGGAAATTGATAACATGGAAAAAATGGAACCCAATAATGTTTATGTAATTCCACCAAATAAAGTAATTGAGGTAATTAACGGACACATTCGATTGCTTCCCCGCATTAAAGAAAACATTCCCAATCTAACCATTGATCTTCTCTTTTCCTCACTTGCTGAAACCCATAAAGAAAATGTTATTGGCATCATTCTTTCCGGTTATGCAAATGATGGCATGATTGGGCTTAAAGCCATTAAAGATGCTGGAGGAATAACCTTTGCGCAAGATGATACGGCTCAAGCCAGCAGCATGCCTAAATCGGCAATCTCTTCAGGAATGGTGGATTATATTTTATCCCCCGAAGAAATTGCCGCCGAATTAGTTCGTCTCAGCAACAATGGTTTTCCTAGAAGTGATGAGAAAGAAAAAGTGAAAGAAAAACAGAAAAACAAAGAGGCTATTATTGAAAATAAGAACTACGATATAAATACCATTTTTGAACTTTTACTCAAAGAAACCGGTGTGGATTTTAGCCACTATAAAATGCCAACCATTAAGAGGCGAATAAACCATAAAATGCATCAATATGGAATAAAAACAATACAGGAATATGTAACGTTTTTACTCAAAAAAAATACCGAAATTGAAATTCTATACACAGATTTATTAATTAATGTAACTAGTTTTTTTAGGGAAACCGAAACTTTCCAATTTTTAAAAACCGATCTCCTAACAACGCTTTTAAATAGTAAATCCACGGAAGAAACCCTTCGGATATGGGTTCCAGCTTGTTCTACAGGACAAGAAGCCTATTCGATTGCAATGATTATTGCTGAATTGCAGGATAATAAAACAACCAAAATACCGGTCCAAATTTTCGCAACTGACCTAAGCGAAAGGGCAATCAATAATGCCCGCAATGGAGAATATTCCCAAAGTGATTTGGAGAATATTCCCCCAAAATATTTGTCCCGTTTTTTCACTAAAGTAGGAGACAATTATCGCATTATCAAAGAACTTCGTGAAATGTGTATCTTTGCACCCCACAATATTTTACGAGACCCTCCTTTCTCCCGCATGGACTTTGTCAGTTGCTGTAACCTTCTTATTTATTTTGATTCAGCCGCCCAGAAAAAAGTCTTTGCATCGCTTCATTTTGCATTGAATGAAGGAGGCTATTTAATGCTTGGCAAAGCAGAAAGTATAGGAACCTCATCGCAACTTTTCACTTTAATAAATAATAAATTCAAAATCTATTCTCGAAAAAATAATTTGGGAGTGAGAAAGATCCTTGAATTAACACCTCGTTTTACGCGTACAAATATGTCAAGTAAAAAAACAACGACTCCTTCTAAAAATATAAGTGTAAATCAAGAAAATCTTGAAAACGCTATTGATTCAACACTTCTTACCAGTTATATGCCTGCATGTGCAGTAGTCAATAAAGACATGGAAATCCTCCAGTTTAGAGGTCCGGTCTCCTCCTACCTGGAACATGCTTCCGGCAAAGCCAGTCTTAATATTTTAAAAATGGCCAGGCCAGAATTTGCTTTTGAACTCCGTAATGCGATTAATAAAGCAATCGAAACGAAACAATCCGTGTACAAATCAGGCATTGAAATAAAAATCGAATCTGTTTTACGATTAATGTCTTTTGAAGTTTGCCCCTTGAAAATTGAGTGGGAAGAACCACTGCTTCTGATTGTTTTTAAACCTCAGGAACAAATAGAAAAATTTATTGAATCCGATTCCGATAAAAAGAATACAATCAAAGACTTAAAAATAAAAAAACTAACCGAAGAGCTGAATATTACGCGCACAGAGATGATTGCTATCATTGAAACGCAAGAAACTATCTATGAGGAATTGCAGGCCGCAAATGAGGAGATCGTTTCCTCAAATGAAGAATTCCAGACCTTAAATGAAGAGCTTGAAACCTCAAAAGAAGAAATTGAAGCCACGAATGAAGAGCTTATTTCTACTAACCAGGAATTACAAATGCGCCATGATTTGTTAATCGAATCCTATGAATATTCAGAAGCTATTATTGCTACCATTCATGAGCCAATGCTTATTTTGAATAAGAATTATCATGTAATATCAGCTAATAAATCTTTTTACAAAAAATTTCTTGTTGATAAAGAAGAAACCGAAGGACAATTATTATTTGATTTAGGAAATAAACAATGGAATATTACAAAACTTCGGGAAATACTAAATGATATACTTTCCAAAAACAGCAGTTTTGAAAATTTTGAAGTTACCCATACTTTTTCGGGAATTGGAGAAAAAATAATGTTGCTTAACGCTCATTTAATTATTCAAAAAACAAATAAAGAACAATTAATTCTTCTTGCTATTGAAGATATAACAGATCGTTCTCGTTATTACCTTAAAGAAAAATATTCCCTTAGTCTTATTGAAGCAAGTCTTGATCCCTTGACAACGATCAGTAATGAAGGTAAAATTACAGACATGAATCAGGCAACCGTGACTATTACGGGGATATCCCGTGAAAAATTAAAAGGTTCTGACTTCTTTGGGTATTTTACGGAACCCGAAAAAGCTCGTGCTGTTTATCAGGAGGTATTTGCCAAAGGCTTTATTACAAATTCTCCGCTTAAACTGCGCCACAAAAGCGGTAAATTGACCGATGTATTATTAAATGGATCTGTTTATAAAGATGATAACGGAAATGTGCTGGGCGTAGTTATTGTTGCCCGAGATATAACGGATCAAAAAAGAATTGAATCCGAATTGATAGAAGCAAAAGTATTTGCAGAGTTAGCAACATTAATAGCGGAAGAAGCAAAAAGTAAAGCGGAACAAGCCACACGAATTGCTGAAGATGCGATGAAAGCAAAACAACAATTTTTGTCAAACATGAGTCATGAAATCCGGACTCCCATGAATGCAATCATTGGATTTACCAAAGTAATCTTAAAAACAGAATTATCAGATAAACAAAAAGAATATCTAAATGCGATTAAATTGAGTGGTGATACCTTAATTGCATTGATTAATGACATCCTCGATTTAGCAAAAGTGGATGCCGGTAAAATGACTTTTGAAAAAAAACCATTTAAAATGTCCGTTTCCATTGCTTCAATGCTTCAGTTATTTGAAACAAAAATTCAGGAAAAAAATTTAAAATTAGTCACAAATTACGACACACAAATACCTGATGTTCTTTTAGGTGACTCTATTCGATTACACCAAATAATTTTGAATTTAGTAAGCAATGCCGTCAAATTTACTTCTGAAGGAACAATTGTGGTCAATATCAATTTATTGTTTGAAGATGAGGATAAAGTAATTATCGAATTTGCGGTTACCGATAGCGGAATTGGCATTCCAGAGGATAATATTGATTTAATATTTGAAAACTTTCAACAAGCTGCTAATGGAGCTTCCAGTCTTTATGGAGGGACAGGTTTAGGACTGGCTATTGTCAAGCAATTGGTAACATCCCAAGGAGGAAATATTCGTGTTAAAAGTAAAATTAATGAAGGCTCTACTTTTAGTTTTACGTTACCTTTCCAGAAAACAAAAAACCCTACTGAATTAGAAATTAATTCAAACGAAACACATATCTCACAAAAAAACATAAAAGTATTAGTTGTAGAAGACATGCCACTTAATCAACTATTGATGAAAACCATATTGGATGATTTCGGATTTGAACGTGACATTGCTGAAAATGGAAAAATTGCTATCGAAATGCTACAATCCAAATCCTATGATATTATTTTAATGGACTTGCAAATGCCCGTAATGAATGGGTTTGAAGCTACAAAATACATTCGTGACACCATGAATTTAAATATCCCAATTATTGCTTTAACTGCTGATGTCACCACAGTTGATTTGGAAAAATGTAAAGCTGTGGAAATGAATGATTATATCGCTAAACCTATTGATGAAGAATTATTATTCAATAAAATTGTCGAGTTAACTAAAAAACTATAAAACATAAACGGTCATAACTGAAGCAGATTTACATAAATACAGTATACTTCTTATTATCAACACCATACAGTCGGTAAAAAATTCATTTATTTTTTAACAAAGGGTTAATGCTATAACTTTTGTCAGTAATCTTATAACATATTTTAAGATCAACGGTTCATCTTTGTTTAGTGATAAATAAGTCACTAATAAACATCCAAAGAGATGAAATTTAAAAAGGCATTATCCACTCTAGCAGCATTACTTGTAGTTTTTATATCTAATTGCAATAACGAAATGGATGAGGATTTAACCACCAATATGTCTGCAGTTGGAAAATCAGCTAATTCGATTTCTGATATAAATGCCGTTAATGAAACATAATATAGAACCAAAAATTGGTTCATTGGCTGCAGTAAATCTTGGTATTGCAGGAGATTTTTGCGATTCTATCAAAAACAGGAATTACAGATGTGTACAAATCAGCTATTACAGGTGATATTGGTTCAAGCCCAATAACTGGTGCTGCCATATTAGTTCGATGTACAGAAGTAGTAGGAACAATATACACAGTTGATGCAGCAGGTGCTCTTCCATGTAGTGTAACTAACACTACTAGATTAACAACAGCATTGGTGATCTGCAAACTGCATATACTGGCGCAGCTGGAAGAACTAATCCTGAATTTCTGAATTTAGGTGCTGGAAATATTGGTGGAAAAATACTTACACCGGATTTATATAAATGGACAACTGCGCTTAATATTCCAACTGATATAACTATTTCCGGTAGTCCAACTGATGTTTTTATTTTTCAAGTAGCCGGAACTCTTAAATTGAGTTCTGCTGTTAGAATTACATTAACAGGAGGAGTACAATCCAAAAATATTTTCTGGGTAGTTTCAGATGCGGTCATCTGTGGAACCACCAGTCATTTTGAAGGAAACATATTAGGAATGACAAGTATTAATTTACAGACTGAAGCAACAATAAACGGAAGATTGTTAGCACAAACAGCGGTAACGCTTCAAATGAATCCCGTTATACAACCACAATAAATTAAAAAAATTAATTTTCTAAGAGGCTGCATAAGGACAATCTCTTTTTTTTATCGGAGAAAACAGCATAATAATGACAATCTGTGAATAATGTAAGTCTTTTGCAAAATCATATAACTTCTATACTATACAATCACCTTACTTTTGATTAGGTTTTTAAATCGCTTAATATGTGCTCTTTAGTTTCTTAATTTTAATTCTTAAAAAAAACACTTTTCTAAATTATCAACGTGTATTTAAAGTTAATGAGATTCAAAAACAATAAGTAAATAAAAAATCAAACATTAAACTTAATAAATTTCTAAAACTAAAAATTATGAATCTAAAAAGAATCTTTGGAGCATTACTTACTGCTCTTGGAATAGGTGGTCTTATTTATACAGCTGTATTATTTTCTGGTACATCTGGTGAAATGAGAGATGTTAAATCGCTAATTATTTACGGTGTGCTAGGTATTATTTTCTTCGTTTCTGGAATTAGTTTAGTTCGTACAACAAAAGACGAATCATAAATTTTT
Organism: Flavobacterium algoris; assembly: GCF_048158525.1. NCBI lineage: Bacteria > Pseudomonadati > Bacteroidota > Flavobacteriia > Flavobacteriales > Flavobacteriaceae > Flavobacterium > Flavobacterium algoris. Next base: position 16,798 of record NZ_JBLNKT010000008.1, on the reverse strand, counting down.
CTTAGCATTACCTTCAAAATATTAATCTGAAATATTTAAAAAACTTTATTAAAAATAATATTAGAATAAAAATCTGCGTGAATATCATAACTATTTCTAAAAATTATATAACACATTTTTTACTAAACATCCCCAACTTAGTATACTAAATATCAGTCATCTAAAAAAGAATTAAAAGAGGATTGATAGTAAAATTAAATTTAAAAATAATAGTATGAAAAAGCTACTTTTTATTAGCATTTTAGCCGGTTTTGCATTGTTTTTTAGTGCTTGCTCTACAGGTTATGTTTCTGAAGAACCTTCTTATATAGAAGTGAATAGATCACCACGCCCAAGCAGTGATTATATATGGATTGATGGTGGCTGGGTATGGAGAAATAATAACCGAAACTATGAACAAAGAAATGGTTATTGGACCAAACAAAATAATGGTCGTGGTCACAAAAAAGGGCATTGGAAAAAATCGCAACGTGGATATCGCTGGGAAGAAAGCAGAAGATAGAATAACTCTTTAATCAAAGAGGTTGTTAAAAAAGAATTTGATCACAAATCAATAATGCAACAGGATAAGTTTATAGCTGTTTTTATTAAAAAACCAGAATAATGTAAACTTTGTGAATGACAGCGATTTATTTGTGATAAAAAAACAAATTTTTTTTTTAACAACCTTTTTTATATCAATATGTGAAAGTTGTAAATCATCCTTTAAATTATGTAAGACATTAAAAAAGGCTAAGACTTAACTTTACAGTATTAGAAAATACAACATAAAAAATTAAAAATGAAAAGTACAACCACAGCAACTGATAAAAAAGCACCGCTAAAAGAAGGTAAAGGAAATTCAAAAAAAGCGATCCCGGAAATAAAAGAAGATTGTCGCAATGTTTTTGTAGAAGAATTAAAAGAAATTTACTTTTCTGAAAAAGCATTAATAATTTCCATTCCCATAATGATTAAAAATGCAACTACTGAGGAATTAGTAAATGCTCTCAAAGTACATCTGAAATTTACGCAAGAACATATAAAACGCCTAGAAATGTTTTTCACTTCGATAGGTGAAGCTGCCATTATATTAAAATACGAGGCAATGTATGGCTTAATTAAGCCTTAGAAATCAAATATTGATCATTCAAATTAACAAAAAATGCCAATAGAAACTGTTAATTAGATTTAAGTCAGTCAATTATCTAAATTAGTAATTCAAGAACTTTTAAACCAGAAACTCATTTGCATTAGCAGTCTTTCAGGTTTTTTTTAGCATTAATTACAATAAAAATAATCATTAAATTAAGTTAGGTAACAGCTTTTCTGATTTTCCAGATTGGCGAAACGGCATCAAGAACATAGAGGTTTTCCAATCTTCCGTCTATGACCAACGAATAAGTACACGAGCTTGATAACCGTTAATCAGAATATTTCAAAAGAATGTTATCTAACTTAATTTTTTGAAAATAATTGAATTAATAGACCTTACTGTTAATTCTAAAAAAAGTAATAAATCGGAATTTTATATTGAATACTTAGAAATCTCGTTTGAAATTATTTTCCTGACCAGAAGTATGCTGAGGCAAGGCTTCATCGTTAGTAATTATCAAAGCGAGTTTTCTGAAGGTATTAAAACTACAATAGACTTATTAAATGAAACACTCTATTTATTTTTACAAATAATTAAAAAACAACTCGTTAAATATAATTATCTTTATATCAACAATCTAAGAGTATAAAAAACATGAAAACACACGAATTATTCAAAACAAAAAAAGTGGGTTCCATCGAATTAAAAAATAGCATTGTTATGGCACCTATGACCCGATGTAGAGCAATTGACAATGTTCCTAATGAACTTATGAAGGAATATTATACGCAACGTTCCAATGCTGGATTGATTATAACTGAAGGAACATCGCCATCGCCCAACGGTCTTGGATATGCCAGAATTCCAGGAATATTTAGTGAGCTACAAGTAGTGGGCTGGAAAACAATAACAACTGCAGTACATAAAAACGGAGGAAAAATAATTGTTCAATTAATGCATTCTGGAAGAATTAGTCATCCTCTTAATATGCATAAAGATGCTCACATCCTTGCCCCTTCCCAAGTAAAAGCGGCTGGACAAATGTGGACTGACTTGAAAGGATTACAGGATTTTGTTGTTCCAAAAGAAATGACACCACAAGAAATTCTTCATGCCAGAACAGAATATGTTGCCGCCGCAGAAAATGCTTTATTTGCAGGATTTGATGGTGTAGAATTACATTCGGCAAATGGTTATCTATTAGAAGAATTCCTTTCACCAATAAGCAATATTAGAACTGATGATTATGGCGGAAGTATTGAAAATAGATGTCGGTTTGTACTCGAAGTAGTAGCCGCCGTTGCAGATGCCATTGGAAAAGAAAAAACTGGTATTCGTTTATCACCATACGGAGTAGCCAGTGATATGCCGCATTATCCTGAAATTAAAGCCACTTATGATTACTTATCTAAAAAACTTAATAAACTGGACATTGCCTATATTCATCTTGTAGATCATTCCGCTATGGGCGCACCACCAGTTCCTTTAGAAATAAAAAAATTGATTCGACACAATTTTAAAAACACTTTGATTCTTTGTGGTGGCTTTGATCAAGAAACTGCCGAAGCAACAATTGAAAGTGGTTTAGCGGACCTCATCGCTTTTGGACGTCCGTTTATCAATAATCCTGATCTAGTGGAACGATTTAAAAACAATTGGCCTTTATCACAAGACCTCAATATGGATTTATTTTATACTGCTGATGAGAAAGGATATACTGATTATCCCGTTTATAAAGCTTTACAAAAGAGTTAGTTTAGCCTCGAGCATTCAAAAAAAATAAAACTTAAAATGAAAGATATATCCCAATTGTTAGCTTTACTAGGTGATGAAAAGGACTCCTTGTTGAATCATGTCTGTAAAACTATTCCGAAAGATCAAATTCATTTGCCAAATCCATCACATATCGATAGCGTTTTTTTGCAAAGCAATCGAAATAGTCAAATAATTCGCAGTTTGACACAGCTATACGATCACGGCCGACTTTCTGACACTGGTTATATTTCTATTTTGCCTGTAGATCAAGGAATTGAGCATACTGCAGGAAGTTCCTTTTCTCCAAACCCTATTTATTTCGATCCAGAAAACATTGTGAAACTAGCTCTGGAAGCGGGTTGTAATGCCGTAGCATCTACTATGGGCGGACTGGCTATGTTATCCAGAAAATATGCGCATAAAATTCCGTTTGTGGTAAAACTCAATCACAACGAACTAATGACCTATCCCAATAAATATGATCAAATTATGTTTGGGAGTGTACGAGACGCCTGGAACATGGGTGCTATAGCGGTTGGCGCCACTGTTTACTTTGGCTCTGCCGAATCGGACAGACAAATCATAGAAATCGCGAAGGCTTTTGAAGAAGCGCATAATTTAGGAATGATTACAATTCTTTGGTGTTATTCCAGAAATGATGGCTTTATTAAAGATGGCATCGATTATAATACGGCTGCAGATATAACCGGTCAAGCCAATTACTTAGGGGTTTCAATACAGGCGGATATAATCAAACAAAAGCTACCAACAAATAACGGTGGTTTTACAGCTATAAAATTTGCCAAAACTAATGCAGATATGTACACCAAATTAGCCAGCGACCATCCCATAGATTTATGCCGCTATCAGGTGCTAAATTGTTATTCCGGTCGCATCAGTATGATCAATTCAGGCGGTGAATCAAAAGGGGAAACTGATTTGGCGGAAGCCATAAAAACTGCCGTTATAAACAAACGTGCCGGTGGAGCTGGAATGATTATGGGCCGAAAAGCTTTCCAGCGACCCTTTAGTGAAGGCGTAAAACTCATAAACGCCGTACAGGAAATTTACCTCGCAAATGAAGTTTCCATAGCTTAATCTTTTATTTATAAATATTCCACGCTCCTAATCTTTAGAGTAGCATCTATATAGTAAAGTCTGGGTGTGCCAGTAGGAATATTTATTTTAGCGATTGCTATCGGACCGATATTTTCTAAATACATCATTAGTGCCCTAAGGCTATTCCCATGAGCCACTATCAAAATATTTTTGCCGGATTTTAGCTTTGGCTCTATTTCTTGTTTATAATACGGTACGATTCTATTGTAAGTATCTTCTAAACTTTCGCCATCAGGAGGACGAACTTCATAACTTCTTCTCCACATTTTCAACTGATTTTCTCCGTACTTTTTTGCTACTTCCGCTTTATTAAGGCCTTGTAAACTTCCATACATTCTTTCGTTTAAAGCTTCATTCTTAATAACAGGAATTTGGGTTTGTTTCATTTCTTCTAAGATAATTCTCAAAGACTCCTCTGCCCTTTTCAGTACTGAAGTGTAAGCGCAAGAAAACTTCAACCCTTTTAACTTGATTCCTGCACGCTTTGCTTCTTCTTCTCCCAAAGAAGTCAATGGTACATCCAGATTTCCTGTAAAACGATTCTCTAAATTATAGATGGATTGGCCATGCCGAATAAGTGCTAATAAAGCCATATTATGTTATTTACTATTTCATTTGTATACCTGATCCTAATAAATATTTAGAAAAAATCCTTTCAAATAACTCAAAAATAGCATAAAAACTAATGCTTTTTTATATCCTACTAATATCGGTATAATAACTGTAAAAAACCAAAAATCTATTTTTATTAAACTAAAAAAAACAAGCTTCCCAAAAAAATTAATTAATCGAAAACAAAATATAAAATACTGATTACAAATACTATATAATCATATAAATCGGCATCGTATAATTTATTTTTGTAAATTTATAATGCTATTTGATAGGAATATAATTCTATTTTAAATGAATCCTATTTTAAATGTAACTGAATAAATCGGTAGCATAGTAACGAAATAGAAACGCTCCAAAATGAATACGCTCGAAACAAAGAAATATTTATTTTCAAAAGGAATCGATTCCTATTTAGAAGGCGTTCACAAAGGCTATCAATTTACCGTTCGTTTTTTTAAAGAGGCATTTATACTTCCTTTTCATTGGCGTGAAATTATTAATCAGTGTTTCGAGATTGGATTAAAATCACTTTCCTTAATAACACTGACCGGTTTTATTGTAGGTGTTGTTTTTACAAAACAATCACGACCCTCATTGGAAACTTTTGGGGCAGTTTCCTGGTTGCCTTCATTAATTGGGATTGCCATTGTAAGAGCTTTAGGCCCATTAGTAACAGCACTTATTTGTGCCGGAAAAGTAGGTTCCAGTATCAGTGCCGAATTAGGTTCGATGAAAGTTACGGAGCAAATTGAGGCGATGGAAGTATCAGCAATTAATCCTTTTAAATACCTAGTGGTTACGCGGGTAATTGCAACAACAATTTCCATTCCTGTACTGGCATTGTATTGCAGCTTTATAGGGCTATTGGGTTCGTATTACAATGTTCATAATGAAGAGATGACAAGTTTAGAAATTTTTTATAAAAATGCTTTTTCAAATATTTCTTTTTTGGATATTTTTTCATCAGTAACCAAATCCATTGTTTATGGATTTACAATAGGAATTATAGGTTGTTACAAAGGATTTTTTGCTACACAAGGGACTCGTGGCGTTGGTAAAGCAACCAATCAAGCGGTAATACTTGCCATATTTCTTATCTTTTTTGAAGAGGTTGTCATTGTACAGGTTGTGAATTGGATTCGATATTTTTAAACATGGAAAAAGACAAAATACAACATAGTATCAATAAAGAAGAATCGGTTATAACAATCAAAGGATTGTATAAATCCTTTGGAGAATTGGACGTTTTAAAAGGGATAGACTTAAGTATTTACAGAGGTGAAAACATAGCAGTTCTGGGTAAATCCGGCTCTGGTAAATCAGTATTAATAAAAATCATTGCCGGTTTATTAAAACCTGACAAAGGAGAAGTAACCGTATTAGGAAAAAAAGTTACGGAATTAAATGGAAAAGAATTAGATGAATTGCGGCTACGCATTGGATTCTCATTTCAAAGTAGTGCTTTATATGACAGTATGGATGTCTATCAAAATCTGGCATTTCCATTGACAATGAATGTAAAACACCTCACTAGAAAACAGGTGGATCTTGCTGTAGAAGAAGCACTGGATGCAGTAGGTTTAAAAGATAAAATAAAGGAACTTCCTGCAGACCTTTCCGGAGGACAGCGCAAGAGAATAGGCATAGCCCGTACTTTGATTTTAAAGCCCGAAATAATGTTGTATGACGAACCTACATCAGGTTTAGATCCGATTACATGTGCCGAAATTAATACGCTTATTATTGAAGTGCAACAGCAATACAAAACAAGCTCCGTAATTATTACACATGATTTAACATGTGCAAAAAATACCTGCGACCGTATAGCCATGTTGATTGATGGAACGTTTTCGAAAGTAGGAACATTTGAAGACGTTTTAAATGCAGATGATGATCAAGTCAAAAAGTTTTTTGCTTATAATTTTATACAATAAACCATGAATGAATCACCAAATAAACGCGCTGTAATTGTAGGTCTCTTTATTTTTTTAGGATTGGTATTTCTAATCGTTGGTATTTTAATGGTTGGTAATTTACATGAAACCTTCAAAAAGAAAATGGAATTGGTTTCTCTATTTGATAATGTAAATGGACTTCAAAAAGGCAATAATGTTTGGTTTTCAGGCGTAAAAATAGGAACGGTAGGTACTATAAATATCGATAGTAAAACGCATGTTTTAGTAAGCTTAGAAGTAGAGAAAAAAGCACAAGATTACATTCGTAAAGATGCCAAAGTTAAAATAAGTACAGACGGACTCATAGGAAACAAAGTGATTGTTATTTATGGTGGCACTCCAAAGTTCAATGCGGTCCAAGAAGGAGATACTTTAGCTGTTGAGAATTCATTTTCTACAGAGAATATTCTGAATACTTTACAAAAGAATAATGAAAATCTACTGGCAATCACTACTGATTTTAAAACAATCAGCAAAAAGTTAACTACGAGCGAAGGAACTGTTGGAAAATTATTGAACGACAACACCTTGTACAACAACGTAAATTCAGTGACAGTATCACTTAATGATGCTTCCGCAAAAGCAAAACAACTAATCAGTTCCCTGAATGATTTTAGTTCAAAGCTGAATAACAAAGGAACTCTTGCAAATGAATTAGTAACCGATACAATCGTCTATGCTACTATAAAAAAGTCGGTTCTACAATTGCATCAAATGACTGAAACTGCTAATTTATTTGTAAACAATCTCAAAGAAGCTGGCAATAATCCCAATACAACTATTGGCGTTTTGTTTCACGATGAAGAATCAGGCACTAATTTAAAAAAAACCATTAAAAATTTAGAAAGCAGTTCCGAAAAACTAGATGAAGATTTGGAAGCAGTCCAACATAATTTTTTATTAAGAGGTTATTTTAAAAAGAAAAATAAGGAAGTTAAAAAGAATGCTGTAGAAAAATAAAATGTGAGAATCTTGTAAATTCTTTAAAAAGTTATATAACATTTCCACTTCCCTTGCTTCTCATCTTTGTAACATGAACTTTTCAGTATTCATGTCTTGTGAATTTAATCGCGTAAAGACAAGGATTTATAAAAAATCATCACTAAAAAAACACTGTTTTAACTTAAATAAAATTGAAAAAACATGAAACCACAAATTGGAATTACAGAAGATCATTTAAAAAAAAGTATAGCGATTCTTTCTTCAATATTAGCAAATGAAATGACATTATATATCAAATTAAGAAAATTTCATTGGAACGTATCAGGCGAAAGTTTTATGGAACTTCATAAATTATTTGAAGGTCAATACAGACTAGTAGAAGAATCAATCGATGAAATTGCGGAACGTATCAGCAAATTAGGCGGACAAACTATTGGGACAATGAAAGAGTTTTCAGATTTAACGACACTTAAAGAATCTCCACATCAATATCCCACTCAAAAAGAAATGCTAAAGGAATTATTACAAGATCATGAAAAGGTTATTGTTCATCTGCGAGAAGACATTGACCTGAGTACCCAAGAAAATAAAGACGCTGGAACTGCCGATTTCCTAACCAGTTTAATGGAATTACATGAAACAATGGCTTGGACTTTAAGACGCTATTTAGACTAATTTAAATAAAAAAAATTAACCCAAAAACAAAATGGAAAAATTAAAAAAAGAAGTTCCCTTAGTCTCTAATAGTTATTGTAAAGTTGGTAAAATTACCGCAAAAAAACATTTTGAAGAAGAACAATCAATAACAGAAACTGAGTTTGAGAAATTAGACGAAAATTTACCTTGTATAATGATTTAGCCATTTACATAATTAAAAAGCCTTTTTTGTTAATCACTCCTAGAGCGGTTAATGAAAAAGGCTTTTTTATAGATGCCGTTTTTTTGAGAAAAAACTACAACAATCCAAATGTGGGAATGATGCAACTTATTCATAAAGTTCTGTAACATTCAAGGATTCCATCTTAGCCACCTTTGCATTAACTAATATAAATGAAAATTAAAATGAAAAAAATCCTACTACTTTGTACCTGCTTAGCATTTACAATAGCCTCAAAAGCACAGACTGAAGACAAAAAATGGAACATCGGTCTTCATACTGGTATCACCCAATATCAAGGGGATCTTGGTAATAATTTTTATAAAACGGATAAAGCATTTTATGGTTTTGGCGGTGTATCTGTATCGCGTTATTTGGGTCGTTATTTTGATTTAAATTTTCTGGCTTCAAAAGGAACAATTGGTTACAATAGTCCTTCAGGAAGTTTCAAGAGTGATTTCAATTCGGTAGCATTAAATTTAAGATTTAATATGACTGGACCGGAATCTATAGTAAGGCCTTATGCATTTGTAGGAGTTGGCGCTATGTTGTTTGACAAAGATTTAAACTTTGACCAAGATAGAATTGATTACGCTTTACCTACTGCGGGTGGTGGATTAAATTTCAGATTGAGTCCCGTAATTATGCTTAATTTACAGGAAACCTTCAGTTATTCTAATAAAGATAGAAGAGACGGTGTAATTGCAGGCAAAAAAGATGCTTACTTGTCTCACATGGCTGGTTTAACTTTCAATTTTGGAGACAAAAAAGATGCTGATAACGATGGTGTTTCAGATCGTAAAGATACCTGTCCTAACACTCCAGCGGGAGTAGCTGTTGATGCAAACGGATGTCCTTTGGATAAAGACAAAGATGGCGTGGCTGATTATTTAGACACCTGTCCGGATGTTGCGGGAACGGCATTATTAAATGGCTGTCCTGATTCTGATAATGATGGTGTAGCTGATATTAACGATAAATGTCCTGATACTAAAATGGGAACCAAAGTTGATGCAACAGGTTGTCCAATGGATAATGATAAAGATGGAGTAACAAATGATTTAGACCGTTGCCCAGATGTTGCGGGTCCATTGAGTTTAAATGGTTGCCCTGATTCTGATGGTGATGGTGTTGCTGATATGGATGACCGTTGTCCTACTGTTAAAGGAACTATGGAAAATAAAGGATGTCCTGAAATTACAAAACAAGATGTACAACGAATCACCTATTTAGGAAGTAAAATATTCTTCGAAAATAATAGTGAAAAATTAAAAGTTGCTTCTTTAGTACAATTGGACGAATTAGTAACCTTAATTAATAAATATCAAGCTTCTAATTTGGTTATCGAAGGACATGCTGACAGTAATGGCAGTGATGCTTTCAATTTAGAATTATCTCAAAAACGTACGGAATCCGTTAAAAAATATTTAATGGAAAAAGGTATTGCTGGCTCTAGATTGACAGCAGTAGGATATGGTGAAAGCAAACCAATTGCCAGCAACAAAACTGCTTTAGGTCGTGCAAAAAACAGACGAGTAGAGTTGAAAATGAACTACTAAAAATAATAAGATTAGGTTAGGTTAGGTTTTTGGTTAAGGGCTGTTGGTGACAACAGCCCTTTTTTTGTTTATCAAAACAACCATTTAACAACAAAATAAAAACATGTGAATTATATAATTTTATCCTAAAGTTATATAATGTTTTTCAGAACTAAATAGCTGAAATTTAACTTATTGAAAGTCATAAGTTACAATTAGTTGCTAAACGGCATCACCTCTATTAACTATTAAAAAAAACAGAATGAAAACTACAAAAAAATTAGGCATTTGGATGGATCATTCTATTGCACATTTAATGGAATTTACATCTAAACATTTTGAAATAGAAACGATTGAATCAAAATTCACTAATGCTGTAAAAAATCAAAGTCTAGCAAAAAGTGAAAAGACAATGTACAACAAAGAAAAAGGGTTACTTCAAGATTATTACAAAAAACTGGGAGAAGCCATTAAAAATTACAAACGAGTAATTCTATTTGGACCTACTGATGCAAAGACTGAATTATTTGACTTATTAAGTGAAGATGAACGCTTTTTGAAAATTGAAATTAAAAATACAGATAAAATGACTGCAAATCAACAACATGCTTTTGTTAGGGACTATTTTTCAAAAGCATAACCCTTTTTACAAATCATTTTAAACAATAGAATAATGCAAACAAGAACTATAGGAATCGGAATGGTAATAATTGGAGTACTATTGATGCTTTATAATAGCTTCAACTACGTAACTACAGAAAAAGTAGTAGATATAGGCCCAATACAAATAAACAAAGAAGTAAGCCATCCAATTGCATGGTCGCCCATAGTTGGGATAGTATTAGCTACAGGAGGTATTGTTTTAATAGTTAGTAAAAACAAACAACTTGCCTAATAATTACGCTACTAAAAACTGTGAATATTACAATTTAAATATAAATTTCTATAACAAATTTTGTTTCGATAGTCTGCAACTTTGTAACTAACAATATAATTCTATTAAACTGATAGTCATTAATTTAAATTTAAAAAAAAATGAACACAGATAAATCAATCGACGTATTTAATACACTTATCGAAATTAATAACGACAGGATAGAAGGTTATAGGACTGCTTCAAAAGCAACAGAAAAAAATAGTTTAAAGAAACTATTTTTGGAGTTTCAACAAACTAGTCTGAAATGTAAATTAGAACTTATAAAAGAAATTAAAAAATTAGGAGGAATCCCAAGAGAGACAATTAAAATCAACAACCAGTTTTTTAAATTTTGGATTAATCTTAAAGCCGCTCTTATTTGTAAAGACAGTAAGGATGTAATTAACCATTGTGAATCACACGAACATATTACTGGATTATATTATAGAAATGCATTACTATTTAAGGTGAAGAATTTGAGTCTTGAGCAGCAAATTATGCTACAAAAACACTATTCATTGATAAATATCGACAACTCAAAAATAATTAACTTAAGAAAAATATTATTTGAAAATAAATGTTTTTATTAAAACAATGAATAACTATTCTATTTAAGTAATTCATCACACCGATATTTACCTACTTATTACATTAGTTTTTTCATATTTATTTAAAATATTAAATTTTGATTTTTATCCCCAAAAAAATCAAAACGCCATAGAATAAACTAATCTCATCCAGTCTATTAATCTCAATAAAAATATTCTATTTTGATTCTATATTTAAAAAATACATTTAACGATGTTGGCAAAGTAACGCTATTCACAAAACGTTTTTTTAGCGAAGTCTTTACACCTCCATATGAAATGAGAGCCTTTGTTAAGCAATGTTATTCCATTGGATATAAATCGTTACCATTAGTTACTATAACAGGTTTTATAATGGGATTAGTTCTTACGCTTCAGTCAAGACCAACTTTAGCAAAATTTGGCGCTGAATCTTGGTTGCCTGGAATGGTCGCCCTATCCTTGATAAGAGAAATTGCACCTGTAATTACGGCATTGATTTGTGCTGGTAAAGTTTCATCCGGTATTGGAGCAGAGTTGGGTTCGATGAAAGTAACGGAACAAATTGATGCCATGGAGGTTGCGGCAATTAATCCTTTCAAATATTTAGTAGTAACGAGAATATTAGCCACTACGCTTATGATTCCGGTTCTAGTAATTTATGCTGATGGTATTGGAATTTTTGGAGGATATATAGGCGTAAATATGCATAATGATGTTAATCTGGTACGGTATACTTCACAAGTTTTTGAATCCTTGACCTTTTTAGATATTATACCAGCCACTATTAAAACATTTTTCTTTGGATTTTTCATAGGAATGATAGGATGCTATAAGGGTTTTACCGCTGCAAATGGAACTGAAAGTGTGGGTAAAGCAGCAAACTCAGCAGTAGTTACAGCTTCACTTACTATTTTTATTATAGACATGCTTGCGGTACAATTAACTGATTTATTCTTCTAGAAATGATACAGGAAAAAACAAACATAGATGCTGATAAAACTACTATTAAAAATGCTCCCATAATAGAAATAAAGGATTTGCATAAAGCCTTTGGAGATAACGAAGTACTAAAGGGAGTCAATCTCTCTGTAAATAAAGGAGAAAATTTAGTAGTATTAGGAAAGTCAGGATCCGGTAAATCAATAACCATAAAATGCATCATTGGATTAGTCATGGCAGATAAAGGCGAGATTAATGTATTTGATACTGATATTACCAAAATAGATGCTAAAGAGCTGAATGAAATTAGAGTTAGAATTGGATTTCTATTTCAAAATGCCGCACTATACGACTCTATGAGTGTCAGGGAGAATCTTAGTTTTACATTGAGACGACATGTAAGCGGTTTATCAAAAGAGGAGTTACAAAATGAAATTTCAGAAGTATTAGAAAACGTAGGTTTAGCAGATGCTATTGATAAAATGCCTTCAGAATTATCTGGCGGTATGAGAAAAAGAGTTGGACTAGCAAGGACTCTTATTTTAAAGCCTGAAATAATATTATATGATGAACCCACTACTGGATTAGACACCATTACTTCTAGAGAAATAAGTGAATTAATATTAGACCTTCAGAAAAAAAATAAAACAAGTTCTATAATTATTACCCATGATATGGCTTGCGCAAAACATACTGGAGACCGGATAATAATTTTAAAAGATGGTATAATTCATGCTGAAGGTAGTTATGAATCGCTAGAAAAAAGTAACGATGAATGGGTTCGTTCTTTTTTTATTTAAAAAGAAAATTAAGAAATAAATTAAAAATTATGAATAAAGAATCTGGGTTCCAATGGAAATTGGGAATGTTTGTAATAATTGGATTAGTGCTTTTTGTAGCTACAATATATTTCGTAGGAAAACAGAAAAATCTATTTGGTTCAACATTTCATTTAAAATCAAACTTTAAATCCGTAAGCGGCTTAGAAGTAGGCAATAATGTACGCTTTTCAGGTATTAATATTGGTACTGTAAGTGATATCGAATTAGTTACCGACTCCTCTGTAGTAGTGAGTATTTCGATAAAAGATGAGGTTCAACAATTTATTAAAACGGATGCAATAGCCAGCATTGGTTCAGATGGATTAATGGGAGACAAGGTATTAACTATATCACCAGGAACTAATTCGAATAAATCAGTAAAAGACAATGATGTAATTGCCTCAAAAAAGCCTATTGACATGGAAGATGTCATGAGTAGTGTAAAAAAAAGTGTGGATAATGCAGGAATTATTACTGCCCAATTGGCTCAATTTACTTACAACATGAACAATGGAAAAGGTACTTTATCAAAATTAATGACCGATCAAGAATTTGCTGCTAGTTTAAAAAACACTCTTGCTAACTTAGAAAGTAGTTCAAATGAATTTTCCAGTTTCACTACTAAAATGAATAACGGAAAAGGTGCTTTAGCAAAACTGGTCAGCGATGAAAAAATGGGAAAAATGGTTGACTCAACCTTAACCAATGTTAAAACAGGAACAAAAGGACTTAACGAAGTTATTGAGGCTGCTAAACATAATTTTTTATTAAGGGGTTATTTTAATAAACAGAAAAAAGCGGAAGAAAAAAAACAACAAGAATTAGATGAGCAGCAAGAATTAGAAATGAAAAAAGATTTAAAATTTGTTGAAGACAATAATGCGAAAAAATAATTTTAACACTAAAACACTTAGCTTTAAAGCACTTAAAGTGAGAATAATACAACTTTAAAATAAAGTTCTATAACACTTCGTTATAAAGCTGACAGTACCTTTACATAGTAATCAAAATATTTTTATAATTTAAAAAAAAAAAAGAAATGAAAAAAATTAATGTTATTCTGTCTTTCATTCTACTTGGATTTTTATTGAATTCATGTAACAATGACAATACAACACGTAGTTATCCGTACTCAGTACGAATGACTGATGCTCCAGGTCCGTATGATGAAGTAAATGTAGATATACTGGGTGTAGAAGTAACTGGCGATGCCGGACAAACAGTGACACTAAATGTGCGAAAAGGGATCTATAACCTACTTAATTTTTCTAATGGAGTAAGTACGCTAATTGCCACCGATTCATTGGAAATTTCCAAAGTCGAGCAAATAAGACTTATACTAGGAACTGAAAACACGGTAAAAATTAACAACGTAAGTTATCCTTTAAGCACACCTAGCGCTGATCAAACCGGGTTAAAATTACAGGTTCACCAAACGCTTGAACAAGGCATATTGTATAGTGTCCTTCTTGATTTTGATGCTAATAAATCTATTGTTAGTACTGGTAACGGAGCCTATAAATTGAAACCGGTAATTAGAACAGTTGAAGCAGCAATAAGTGGCTCAATAAAAGGAAAAGTTACTCCTGCAGGTAGTATGGCTGTAGTTACGGCTGTTGATGTTCTTACCAATTTATCCTATTCAACAAATGTAAATGCAAGTGGAGAATTTTTAGTTATGGGACTTCCTTCAGGAACGTATAATGTAACTATTACTCCTGTATCGCCTTTAGCTCCAGTGACCAAAAGCACTATTGTAGTCACAACCGGTAATACAACTGATCTAGGAACTATAATTCTTCTATAAAAGAATATCGTTTTCTAGAATGTATAATTTTATAATAAAAATTAAACTTTTAGAAGCATGCTTTTATTGAGCGATACTTCTAATAGTTTAATTTTTTTAGCATTCGAAAAAAGAAGTTTAAATCAACCAAAAAATAATATCATGGAAACCGAAAAAGATCTTAACGATGCTATTCTAAAAATTACTTTGAAAATACGAAATGAATATCCTGAACTACTGAAATATTTAGTAGAAATGCCCGTAACAATTCCTAATACAAATAGTCCAGAAATTAATATTAAAATATTGAAAGATTATTACGAATCATTGAATTCATTATTAAAGGAATATACTCCAAATCATTCTGAAACAGCAAATAAATAAACCTGTAATTATTTTTATGACAAAGATATACAGCCATTTGGAGCAACTTTTTGAAAAACTTGTTTCAACAGTAACAACAATACTTGGTAATCCTATTACATTTATTGTCGCCTTATGTTTCGTACTTTGGTGGTGGATAAATAATTTATTTACAACAAGGGATATACATCAAATTATTGGAGATATTATTTTTGGAGTTACCTTTTTAAGCTTATTTATTATCCAAAAATCATTTAACCGATTTTCGGCTTCTTTACATTTAAAAGTAAATGAATTAGTTTCATCTCATGAAACTGCCAGTAATGCTGTACTGAACGCTGATATAAAAACAGAACGAGAAATAACGGAACTTTCAAAAGAATACAGTGAACTAGCTGAAAAAATAAAAGAATTAGACGATGAAATTTAATCTGTTAGCTTTTTGTTTATTTTAAATTTATTAGTTCTAAAACAAATCCGTGAATAATATAAGTCTTCACTAAAATTGTGTAAGTCATTTTGACGCTAATTCCCTCAACTTTGCAAAGTGATGAATATTTTTTCATTACTTAAATAAAACAGCAATGAACAGCACAGAACTTGAAGGGAATTGGGAAGAGCAAAAAGGAAAATTAAAACAAAAATTTGCAGCTTTAACTGATAATGATTTACTTTTTAAAGAAGGTATGAAAGACGAAATGATTGGGAAGCTTCAAATAAAATTAGGTAAAACCAAAGAAGAATTACTTAAAATTATTGAAAACCTGTAAATAATTGTATTTGTAAGATATCTTATTTATTTACAACTATTTCTCTTAAATTAATTACCTGATTAATACCCTAAAATAATTCAAACTTGCGTAACTAGATTGTTCTAGTTTGAATTATAAAATGGTAAAAATAAAGATACTCTCTCTACTCTTCAAAAAAAAACATATGAAAACAAGAAAAAAATTTTATACACTTGCCCTAACAACATATATGGCAGGATCCGTATTAGTAGGATGTCAGACTTCAACTAAAAAAGAAGAAATAGCCAAAGATAAATTAGCCGATGCTCGAGAAGATGTACAAGATGCTAAAGAAGAATTGATGAACGCCAGAAAAGAAGCAACTGCCGAGGAGTGGAAAGCATTCAAAAATCAAACTAATATTGCAATCAATGAAAATGAAATACGAATCACTGATTTGAAAGCAAAAATGAAAAAAACCGGAAACTCTATTGATGCTTTGTATGCAAAAAAAGTGGAGGAACTAGAACAAAAAAATAAGGATATCAAATTTAAAGTTGAAACCTATAAAAACGATAAAGCCAGCGATTGGGAATCATTTAAACGAGAATACAATCATGACATGAGCGAACTGGGTCAAGCTTTAAAAGACATGGCAGTTGACAATAAAAAATAACAATACTGTCTAGTCCTGAAAAAACGATACAGGATTAATAAAAAATAAAAGTACAATTTTTAAACAGTAGTAAGCTCCGGTTTACTACTGTTTTTTGTTTTATAGGTTCTCATTTTAATTA
>NZ_JBLNKT010000007.1:0-173940 GCF_048158525.1 Flavobacterium algoris | reverse complement strand
AAGGCAATAAACAAACTTTTAGAACAATTATTAAGGCAATATTTTCAATTTTTAATAAATTTCTGCTAAATCAGGTATTCCTTAAAACAAGTAGAGGCTATCTTTTCAGACAACCTCTTGTATTTAAATAAAATTCCAAGAAAAACTATTTCCTTAACTTTTTTATTAATAAAATCAGAATATAACAAAAAATAAAGAACATTAAAAGCAGCAATAATTGCCAAGCAAAGAGACCGATTGAGAATTCTTCAAAAAATTTTCCATAACTATTTTTATATTTTGTAGTCTTTAAAAAAACCAAGTCGCCACAAAAATAGCCGTAATCACACAAATCAAATCGACTATAAGCATCGTTCCTAGTGCATAACGAGTGTTTTTAATATTTACGGAACCAAAATAAACGGCTATCACATAAAAAGTACTTTCGGCACTACATTGAAAAATACTACTCAATCTTGCCGTTAAGGAATCGGGACCAAAAGTGTTCATAGAATCAATCAAAAACCCTCTTGATCCGGCCGAACTAAAGGGACGAAGTAAAGCAACTGGCAAAGCGTCCGTAATTCCCTTACTTACTCCCATATTAGAAAAAATGAAAGCAATCCAATTGCTAATAATTTCAAATAAACCACTGTTTCTAAATAGAGAAATAGCTACTAACATACCCAACACGTATGGAAAAATAGTCACTCCGGTTTTTACACCATTGTTTGCTCCTACTACAAAACTTTCAAAAACAGTTGTAGATGCTTCTGTGAATTTTTTCTCATTTATAAACGAAAAGATCAAGGTAAAGGCAATTATTCCAATTAATATTAAAGCAGATAGATTAGCCGTAAAATAGTTTTTTCCAATTAAATCTAAATGATTTACATACATCAACAAACCTACAATTGCAGCTATTAATGTTATCAATACAATCACCAAAGAAGCACTTTTAAAATTGATTTTTTGTTTGATTCCAACAATTAGAAAGGCTGCAATCGTACCGATAAAAGAAGTGATGATACAAGGCAGCATAACATCAGCAGGATTGCTTGCATTTGCAGCAGCACGGTATCCTATTATAGAAGTAGCGATCAAAGTAAGACCCGAAGCATGCAAACACATAAACATAATTTGTGCATCACTCGCCTTGTCTTTCTCTGGATTTATTTCTTGTAAACTTTCCATGGCTTTTAGACCGAAAGGAGTTGCAGCAGAATCTAATCCTAAGAAATTGGCAGCAAAATTTAAAGTCATATAAGAAATAGAAGGATGGTTTTTGGGAATACTCGGAAACACTTTTACAAAAACAGGACTCAATGCTTTAGCTAATTTTCCTGAGGCTCCGGAAATGATTAAAAGCTCCATCAATCCACAGAAAAAAGCCAAATAAGCCATCAGCGGAAGGACTAAATCTAGCAAAGTACTTTTACACGTTGGCAATAAACCATCTGATTTTTGAACACCACTATAAATTTTTACGGTTTTGTTTTTATAAACATAAGTCGTGTCCGCATTTAGCGTATCCCGATTGATAATCATGGTTTGTTCTGGTGCTTTTTTGATGCTGTCTTTAATAAAGGCAGGAAGTTGTTCTGCAAATTTCTCAGAAATCAGAATCGGATCATCTTTCTTTCCATTCAAAACATAATCAATGGTATACGTATCGGCAGTAAACAGACTGAAAACAATAAAAATAATAGACGAAATAAAAATAACCAACCAAAATCTACTCAATACCATAATTTATAATTTTTGTAAATGTAATAAATCAATAGCAATTGCAAATGTCAATTGCAATATCAGTAACTGAATTTTCAAACTTAAAAAATTTCTTATTCAATTTCAAAAGTCAATCTCAAATAAAAAATTGATTATTGTTTTACTATTCCTTTTTCAAATTGTCATTGAATTTTGATATTGAAATTATTTTTTTTTAAACATGAATAATTTCCTCCTCAATCAACAGATCTTCTCTTCGCAATCGGAGGAAAATTTGCGCTACGGCTATCGTGTCTTTTTCACAATAGGTCACTATGCGGTCAATATCTTTATCTACATAAAAAACATGTCCCACCTGACTGCCGTCGATATCGCCTTTTGGCGAAGGAATCCCGAGAACTTTACACATTAATTTTAAAGAAGTGTAATGTTTATAATCGCCAAATTTCCACAATTCCAACGTATCCAAATGTGGAATTTCCCAAGGTTTTTTTCCAAATAGATTCAGTTTGTTGGGAATGGCAATTTGATTGATAATCATGCGTCGGGCAATGAAAGGAATATCAAATTCTTTGGCATTATGACCACACAAAACGTGCTGCGGCTGATTGAAATGATTGTTTAGCAGATTGATAAAATCGTTTAGAATTTTCTTTTCTTCACCAAAAAAAGAAGTTACCCTAAAATTCCGAATGTCGCCTTTAATCGTAAAAAAGCCGACTGAAATACAAACGATTTTACCAAACTCAGCCCAAATTCCGGCACGGTCATAAAAATCTTCGGGAGTATATTCGTCTTTGCGCTGGTATTGGGTTTTGTGTTCCCAAAGATCTTTCATTTCGGTATCCAATTCATTGTAATCAGCTGCTTCAGGAACAGTTTCAATATCAAGAAATAAAATATTATTGAGGTTGATTTTATCTATCATAATTTAGATTTTGTTAGACTTATTAGACTCCTTAGATTTTTAGACCGGCTTATAAATTTGATTAGACTTACTTAGACTCCTTTTTATCTAACTTGTCTAACCTCTAAAAATCTAAGGAGTCTCTTTTAAAACAAACTTTGTTGTGACGTTGGATTCTCATGCTCCAACAGCCATTTCTTTCGCCACAATCCGCCTGCATATCCCGTGAGTGAACCATCAGTTCCTATAACTCGATGGCAAGGAACGACAATCCAAAGCGGATTTTTTCCATTGGCGGAAGCCACAGCGCGAATGGCTTTGACATCACCTAACTTTTTGGATAAATCCATATAACTACATGTTTTCCCAAATGGAATTTCGAGCAATCCTTTCCATACTTTTTGTTGGAATTCAGTTCCTTTAGGATTTAATTTAAAATCAAAATTGATTCTTTTCCCCTCGAAATAATCGTTGAGTTGGGAGATCGCTTCTTGTAAAACAATTGGAATTATTGTTGAAACAGTTCCTTCATCGGCAACTGAAATTACCGAAACACCATTTTCATCGCCAATGATTGTTGCCATTCCTAAAGGAGTTTTGATGTAAGCTGTTTCCATATTTTAAAGATAAAAAAATTAACCACAATGTTTATGAAGAAGGCACAAAGTTCGCAAAGAAATAAAAATTGAATCGTATTAGAAATAAAAAAACCATTCGATTACACGAATGGTTCTTGTTTTATAGCCCCGATAGAAGGGAAAATCCTTTCTAGTCCTGACTTGTTTCACTGAAACAAGTTCAGGACTAGAAAGATTGGAATGATAGCGGGATTAGCTCCTTATTTCGACTATGCTAAGAATAAAAATCTATTTCAGATTTGAATACACATAAGCTTCTAATCCTTTTAACTCTTCGTCAGTCATTGTTTTTGTAAGGACAATATTTGGCTGCATTAATGCATATTGAGCTGGATCAACAATAGGTTTGCTCTCCCCTTTCAAAAAAGTAATGATGTTACCATTTTTCTCTTTGTACATTTTGGCAATGTCTTGTAAACTTGGCCCTATTAATTTTGAATCCGTTTTATGGCAAGAAACGCAAGTTCCTTTTCCTTTAAAAATCGACTCTCCTAATTGTTCCGGTGTTTGAACTTCTACTGGCATTCCTTCAGAAGGTGCAGCCTCTGTTGTAGTTGGTTCCGCTTGTTTTTCAGCTGGTATAGCTTCTTGCTTTTTACAAGAGAAAGCTAAAAATGCGATTGCAATTATTAATACTCTTTTCATTTTAGTTTTTTTAGTTTTCTCAAAAATAATTTATTTTTTGAAATTAAAATCAAAAAAAGGAATTAAAATTATTAGAATCAAAAAAATCTAAATTTATTTGTTCAAAAGTACGGCTGCTTCTTTAGCAAAATAGGTCGAAATCAAACTTGCTCCTGCTCTTTTGATACACATTAATTGTTCCATCATGATTTTGTCATGGTCGAGCCAACCTCTCTCGGCCGCGGCTTTAATCATCGCATATTCTCCCGAAACATGATATACAGTTACGGGAACATTTACCGCATTTTTGACCTCTCGAACGATGTCTAAATAGGCAATTCCTGGTTTTACCATCACCATATCGGCGCCTTCTTCTACATCCCATAACGCTTCTTTGATCGCTTCAATGCGATTGGCATAATCCATTTGATATGTTTTTTTATCTGTAGGGATATTTTCGCTATCTACCGGCGCACTATCTAATGCATCACGGAACGGTCCATAAAAAGCAGAAGCGTATTTTGCCGAATAACTCATAATACCTACATTATGAAATCCGGCAGCATCAAGACCTTCACGCAAACGCAACACGCGTCCGTCCATCATATCCGATGGCGCAACAAAATCGGCTCCGGCTTGCGCATGAGAAACGGCCATTTTTACCAAAGCATCATTAGTCGGATCATTGGCTAAATCGCCGTTTGCAATAATTCCGTCGTGGCCATAAATTGAATACGGATCCAATGCTACGTCTGGCATTACAATCATTTCCGGACAAGCTGTTTTAATGGCACGAATGGCGTTTTGCATTAATCCGTTTGGATTCCAAGCTTCCATGCCTGTATTGTCTTTTAGATTCTCGCTTACTTTTACATAAATATTGACCGCACGAATGCCTAAATCGAATAGTTCACGTATTTCTTTTACTGTTAAATCGAGCGAACGACGAAATATTCCTGGCATAGAAGGAATAGCAACCTCTACATTTTCGCCTTCTGCGATGAACATTGGGAACATAAAATCTGATGGACTTAAACTGGTTTCACGAACTAAACTTCTAATGGATTCGTTTGTTCTTAATCTTCTACCTCTGTGTAATGGGAACATATGATTTATGATTTTAGATTAGCGATTGCTGATTTATGATTCAAAACAAATTGGTGATGACAGAAAATCTGCAATCAAAAATCGTTAATCATCAATCTGCAATCCAATTTTTTGGATTTTCTAATACGTTTACTAATTTTTCTTCTTTGCTTCCGGCTTCTGCGTGATGGTCGTATACCCATTGCACATGTGGCGGCAAACTCATTAGAATGCTTTCAATTCTTCCGTTGGTTTTTAGACCAAACAAAGTTCCTTTGTCATGAACCAAATTGAACTCTACATAACGACCGCGGCGGATTTCCTGCCACGTTCTTTGCTCTGGAGTATAGGGTAAATCTTTTCTTTTTTCTACAATTGGAACATACGCTTCGAGGAAACTATTACCCACTTCGGATACAAAATTAAACCAATCTTGCATACTCATCTCTGGAGTTGCTTTGCAATAATCGAAAAACAATCCCCCGATACCGCGGGCTTCATTGCGATGCGCATTCCAGAAATAGGCATCACATTGTTTCTTATATTTTGGATAAAACTCGGAATTGTGTTTGTCACAAGTAGTTTTACAGGTTTGATGAAAATGGATTGCATCTTCTTCAAACAGATAATACGGGGTTAGATCCTGTCCGCCACCAAACCATTGCTGGATTACATTTCCGTTGTCATCGTACATTTCGAAATAACGCCAGTTGGCATGAACGGTTGGCACCATTGGGTTTTTTGGATGTAAAACCAAACTCAATCCGCAGGCAAAAAAATCAGCTTCACCTACATTGAACATCTTTTGCATGGCTTCCGGTAATTTCCCGTGGACTGCCGAAATATTAACGCCGCCTTTTTCAAAAACGGATCCGTTTTCAATCACACGGGTTCTTCCGCCGCCACCTTCCGGACGTTCCCAAAGGTCTTCACGGAATTTGGCTCGACCTTCAACGGCTTCCAATCCTTTACAGATTTGGTCTTGAAGGTTTTGTATGTATTGATAAAATTGTTCTTTCATTATAAATTTGCTTTTGCAGTAGCTATTTTACTATTGATTCCAAATGAAAATACTTTGCTTTCCTGTTGAATGTAATTGTAAATAGCAATAGCTTTTTCAGAAAAATCAAATGGATTGTCTTTCGAAGCAATCACTAAAAAATCGGCAAATTGCTCTAGCTGATTCCAGTCCAAATGACACCGTAATAAATGTGTGATTAATTCCTTTTCACTACAATCGATCAGACTTTGAATGTTAAATCCAAAGTCTTTCAATTGCTCTTCTATGTTGCTTTTATCTTCTAAATCCCAAAACTTAGGCACTAGAACTATAGAAAGCAATGTCTTTAGCACATTGTCTATTCGAATACTTTCCTGGTCTCGTAATCCTTTGTTTAGCATTGTTTAATTGTTTATTATTCAACGGATTAAAATCCGTTGCTACAAAACACGCCGTTCCTATAGAACTTTTACGTACTTGTGAGAGTCATCGGCTCGGTACATTTGGTAAGGCTGGACTTTAGTCCAGTTTTCTGAAAAATGTTTACTACTGATTGTATTCTTTCACTGCATCAATAAACGCTTTCGCATGATCCACAGGAATATTTGGTAAAATCCCGTGACCTAAATTCACAATATATTTGTCTTTTCCAAATTCGTCAATCATTTCATGAACCATTTTCTTGATAACAGGAATCGGCGATAATAATCTGGAAGGATCAAAATTTCCTTGTAACGTGATATTTCCACCAGACAAATATCTTGCATTTCTTGGAGAACACGTCCAGTCAACACCTAATGCTGATGCTCTACTTTTTCCCATTTCATTTAATGCAAACCAACATCCTTTTCCAAAAACAATAACCGGAGCATCATCTGCCAATGCTTCAATGATTTGGTTGATGTATTTCCATGAAAATTCTTGATAATCAACCGGTGAAAGCATTCCGCCCCAAGAGTCAAAAATTTGTACAGCGTTTACTCCTGCTTTTACTTTTTCTTTTAAATATAAAATAGTGGTATCGGTAATTTTTTGCAATAAAACATGCGCCGCTTCTGGATGTTGGAAACAAAATCCTTTGGCCATATCAAAGCTTTTAGAACCTTTCCCTTCCACTGCATAACACATAATTGTCCAAGGAGAACCGGCGAAACCAATTAATGGCACCTCATCATTCAGCATTTCTTTGGTCAATTTGATAGCATCAAAAACGTATCCTAATGTTTCATGAACATCTGGAACTATTACTTTCTCCACATCCTGAATCGTACGAATTGGGTTTGGCAAAAAAGGACCGAAATTTTCTTTCATCAAAACTTCAATTCCCATTGCTTGTGGAATTACCAAAATATCCGAAAACAAAATTGCCGCATCCGGAGCAATTCTTCGTATTGGTTGTACGGTGATTTCAGCAGCTAATTCTGGGGTTTGACAACGGGTAAAAAAATCATATTTATCACGCAAAGCGATAAATTCCGGTAAATATCTTCCTGCTTGACGCATCATCCAAACTGGTGGACGTTGTACTGTTTCTCCTTTTAGTGCTCTTAAAAATAGGTCGTTTTTGATCATGTATTTAAATTTTAGCAGATTGCTAGATGCTTTCCGGTGTATAATATTCAATAACTTCCTCAATCACCTCCTCGATAGTTGGTGTTTCGGCAATTACTATGTTTTTAATTTTCTTTGTTTCTAATGCTGACGCTGTTGTAGTGCCTACGCAAAAGCAAACTTCATTCTTGATTTTATTATTTGTCAAATAACTTTCAACGGCAGATGGGCTAAAAAACATGATTCCATCAAAATTTTCTTGGTCTGATATTTTAAAGGGCGCAAGTGTTGTTTGATACACTTCGATTTCATTAAAAATTATTCCTTCGCTTTTTAAGGCTTCAGGCAACGTTTCTTTACGCAAATTTCCGCTCAAAAAAGTATAGCTTTCTTTATTGTAAATTAAAGTGATTATTTCCGCTAGTTCAGAAGCGTAATCCAAATACACATCAACTGTAAAGCCATGCAATTCCAGTAATTCTTTGGTTTTGATCCCTACACAAAAAACAGGTTTCGTCTTTAAAACTTCCCAACCGTTTTGTTCTATCAAACTTAAAACAGCATTTTGGCTACTAAAAATCAAGTTGTTGTTGATTGTATTCAGTTCAAAAAGGTTGTTTTTTATTTCGATAAAATCTTGTTCTAAAAGATCAAAATTAGCATCAATAAATACTTGCCTTTGTTCTGCCGACAATGTTTTGGTGGATAAAATGCTTGTTTGGCTCATTATTTCTTCAAATTAATTTTAATTTCTCTCATCAATTCTGCTCCGCCATTCTCTAAAATTTCTTGGGCTGATGCAAATCCTAATTTTTTCCATTCTTGCAAGGGAACCGTTTTTTCTATTTCGATTTTCTGCTTGCCATCAATAGAAAATAAAACGCCCTTAAACACTATTTCATCTTCTATAAATACTGCCAAAGCGCCAATTGGTGCCGTACAACCACCTTCGAGCGTTTTTAGAAACTGTCTTTCGATGTGCGTACATACTTCAGTTTCGATATCATTCAATTCAGAAACGGCTTCTCTGCAAAACTCATCATTTGCCATGGCTACAATAACCATAGCGCCTTGAGCCGGGGCTGGAATCATCCAATCCAGATCGATATAATTGGAAGGCTTCAAGTTGATTCTTTCCAATCCTGCTGCCGCAAAAATTGCTCCATTCCAATCGCTGTCCTGCAATTTCTGCAATCTTGTATTGACGTTTCCACGCAAATCGACTACATTGTGATTGGGATATTTATTAAGCCATTGTGCCTGACGGCGCAAACTTCCTGTCGCAATTGTACCTTTTCCATTAAGAAAATCAAGATTTCCTTTGTGAACTAGGATATCTAACGTATTGGCTCTTTCCAAAACTGCTGCTTGTACAATTCCTATTGGTAAAGCCGTAGGAACATCTTTCATGGAATGCACCGCTATATCAACCTGACCGTTGATCATGGCGATATCCAGCGTTTTAGTAAAAATTCCTGTGATTCCTAATTCGTAAAGTGGTTTGTCAAGAAGAATATCTCCTTGTGATTTTACCGCTATGATTTCGGTTTTGTATCCTAAATCGTTTAATCTTTTTTCGACAGTATGGGCTTGCCAAAGCGCGAGTTCACTATCGCGGGTTCCTATGCGTATGGTTTTATTCATTATTTTGTAGTCACTCCAATTTTAAAAACTTTTTCAATCCATTCGATGCTTTCATCTACCATAGTGTCATCATCTTTCAAATGATTGGCAAAGTGAGTCGTTATTTTTTGGATGATTCGGTTGCTTATGATTTCCGCTTGCTCTTCATTGAAATTTGAAATTTTCTTACTTTGAAAATCCAATTCAGATGTTTTTATCGCATTCAACTTTGCTTTTAAAGCATTGATTGTCGGTGCAAATTTTCTGCCTTTGGTCCACGTAATAAATTCTTCTTTTATTTCTTCTATAATTGCTTCTGCTGCAGGAATGTGTTTTTTTCTGTTTTCTAAAGTTTCATCTGTTAGTTGCGACAAATAATCCATGTGAATTAGCGTAACACCTTCAATTTCTTCCACATCTTGATTCACATTTTTTGGAATGGATAAATCCAGAATCAGTAACGGTTTCTTCAAATTCAGAATTGCTTTATCGACCGTAGGGTTTTGAGCGCCGGTTGCTACCACAACAACATCTGCTTTTTGCAGTTCAAGATGCAATTCTGAATAATCTTTTACGATTAGATTCAATTTTCCGGCTAGCGCCTCTGCTTTGGCTTTGGTTCTGTTAATTAAAGTAATATGCTCGTTTTTAGTATGTTTTACTAAATTTTCACAGGTGTTTCTACCAATTTTTCCAGTACCAAATAATAGGATATTTTTATTTCCAATGTCTTCTACATTCTTAAAAATATATTGAACCGCCGCAAAAGAAACCGAAGTAGCCCCAGAGCTGATCTCCGTATCGGTTTTTATTTTTTTACTGGCTTGTATAACGGCATTCACCAATCTTTCCATAAAAGTATTGGCTAAACCCGCAGCTTTTGATTGTGCAAAACTGGATTTTATTTGAGCGATAATTTCGAAATCTCCTAAGATTTGACTGTCTAAACCGGTTCCTACACGAAATAAATGACTTATCGCTTCTTGGTTTTTATAAACAAAACCAACTTTTTGAAATGCTTCAACAGAACCTTGGCTATTCTCGCAAATTAATTTGATTAATTGAAAGGGATGTTCCGCAAAACCGTAAATTTCGGTTCGGTTACAGGTAGAAGTAACGATCAAACTCTCTATTCCTTCCGTTTTGGCCTGTTCCAGTAAACGCGTTTTTGCAGCTGCGTCTAAATTAAATTTCCCTCTAATCTCAGCATCCGCTTTTTTATAGCTCAATCCAACTGCGTAAAAATAGTGATGCTTTGATGTAATATTTTTTTCCATATTTGTACTTTTCCAGAAAGTGGGACAAAATTATCACTATAGTATTTATAAAAGTAACGCTAGAAGTTCTTTTTGTGTCGCTAAGTGATTTTTTAGTACTAAATGCTTATTTTATATTAAAAAAATCTATTTTTGTGGTGAAACCAAGTTGTTTGATACACCTTATCTAGAGTCGTTCTAAATATAATAACTTGATAAATATCATTTTCATTTAAAAAAAATATCGCTATGGGTTCTCAGGAAATTATAAAAATTGAGGATGATTTTACCCTGATTCGTTTTCAAAATGATAGTATTGATACTTTCAATGCACAACGCGAAGTGGGCAGCGGTTTGATTCAGTTCCATTTTGGATTAAAAGGAAGTGCCAAGTTCATCTTCAATCAGGGTAATTATGCTTTGGAACTGAAAGAGGAAAAATCATTGCTTTTGTACAATCCACAAAAGGAACTGCCTTTAAATCTAGAATTAGCGCCAAATTCCTGGGTGATATCGGTGATTATTTCCATCAAGAAGTTTCATGCCTTATTTTCGACAGAGGCGGATTATATTACTTTTTTAAGTGCTGACAATAAAGACAAAAAATATTACAACGAAGGCAACATCAGTCCCTCAATGGCGATTGTTTTATCGCAATTGTTTCATTACAATTTGCATCCGTCCATAAAAAATCTATATTACAAAGGCAAAGGATACGAATTATTGAGTTTGTATTTCAATAGAACCGAAGATCCAAACGCAGAACAATGTCCGTTTCTAATTGATGAGGACAATGTCATGAAGATTAAAAAAGCTAAAGAAATCATCATTACCAACATGGCCGAACCACCAGGATTACAGGAATTGGCGGATCAAATAGGTTTAAATCTTAAGAAACTAAAAATGGGTTTCAAACAAATTTATGGTGATACGGTTTACGGGTTCCTATTTGACTATAAAATGGATTTTGCCCGAAAATTACTCGATAGCGGCTCCTATAACGTAAACGAAGTGGGGTTGAAAATTGGCTACAGCACCGGAAGTCATTTCATAGCAGCATTCAAAAAGAAATTTGCCACTACGCCAAAGAAATATTTGATGTCGATAAATCCAAATATGCAGTAAACAATTGATTTCTTATATTAAACAATAAATAAAAAATAGTTAATCGCAATTTATAAAAAAGTAAGTTTATTTACTTTTGTACCAACAAAAAAAAATAACATGAAAGGTGTACTATTAGTTAATTTAGGTTCTCCCGAAAGTCCAACTCCTAAGGATGTTAAACCGTATTTAGATGAATTTTTAATGGACAAATACGTAATTGACGTTCCGTTTTTGTTACGGGCATTATTAGTTCGCGGGATAATTTTACAAACAAGACCTAAAAAATCAGCTGCCGCTTACGCAAAAATATGGTGGGACGAAGGTTCTCCTCTTGTGGTGATTTCGAAAAGAATGCACGCCAAAGTGAAGCAATTAGTTGACATTCCCGTTTCCTTAGCGATGCGTTATGGAAATCCATCTTTATTGTCTGGTTTGCAAGAATTGCATGATAAAGGTGTGAATGAAGTGTTGCTTTTTCCATTGTATCCACAACACGCTATGGCGTCTACAACTACAATTTTAGAATTAGCAGAAGAACATCGCAAAAAATATTTCCCAGAAATGAAATTTACAATAGTTCCTGCGTTTTACAACAAACCGGATTATTTAAAAAACCTTGCCGATTCTATCAAAGGTCATTTAGAAGGTTTTGATTACGATCATTTATTATTCTCCTACCACGGAATTCCGGAGCGTCACATTCGTAAAACGGATATTACTAAATCACATTGTAAAATTGACGGTTCTTGTTGCAACACGCCTTCGCCGGCTCATGAATTTTGTTACCGCCACCAATGTTATGAAACCACAAAACAAGTCGTAAAATTACTGGGAATCCCAGAAGGAAAATACAGCCAGACCTTTCAATCGCGCTTAGCGGGAGACAAATGGTTGACACCGTACACGGATGTAGAAGTGAACAAAATGCCCGAAAAAGGAATTAAAAAACTTGCCGTCGTAACCCCCGCATTCGTATCCGACTGTTTAGAGACTTTGGAAGAAATTGCCATGGAAGCCAATCATGAATTCAAAGCTCATGGCGGCGAGGAATTTTTAGCAGTACCGTGCTTAAATGACAGCGACGATTGGTGTAAAACCGTGAGTAACTGGATTACAAATTGGTCGAATGCCTCTTCATCTGTTAAAGTTGACTCTGAAAAAATAAACGCTTAAATGGCTGCTACTGCCGATGAACTAGGAACACAAGACATCAAAAGACTCTTGATAAAACAAGCAGTTCCGTCCTCTATTGGAATTTTATTCATGTCGGTTAATATTTTAATCGATACTATTTTTGTTGGACAATGGATTGGTTCTTTAGCCATAGCGGCAGTAACGGTTGTATTGCCAATTACCTTTTTGATTTCATCATTGGGAATGGCAATTGGCGTGGGCGGAGGCTCTGTTCTTTCAAGAGCTTTGGGATCTAATCAAAAAGAAAAAGCATTGCACACTTTTGGCAATCAAATTATGATGACGTTTTTATTGTCCTCTATTTTTGTGCTTTTTGGTGTGTTTTTTAGTGATGAAATGCTATTGCTTTTTGGGGCCAAAGGTGAAATAATGAAACCTGCCAAGGATTTTTTCTTTCCAATTATTCTTTCCGTTCCGTTTTTGGCACTTTGTATGATGGGCAACAATATTGTCCGTGCAGAAGGCAAAGCTAAATTTGCCATGATTGCCATGATTATTCCTGCTTTTGTAAATATTGCACTTGATGTTCTTTTTATAAAAGTAATGAATTTGGGCATGTTCGGTTCCGCAATGGCTTCAGCAATTTCCTATTTCATGTGTTTTGCATTTGTGCTGTGGTTTTTTATTTTTAAAAGTGAATTAAAGCTAAAAACAAGACATTTTAAATTTAAAATTCCCATTGTAAAAGAAATCACAGAACTGAGTTTTGTAACTTTTTCGAGACAAGGCGTAGTCAGCATTTTGGCTATAATCCTGAATCATACTTTATACATTTACGGAGGCGAACAATCTATAGCAATCTATGGTATTGTAAGTAGAAT
Organism: Flavobacterium algoris; assembly: GCF_048158525.1. NCBI lineage: Bacteria > Pseudomonadati > Bacteroidota > Flavobacteriia > Flavobacteriales > Flavobacteriaceae > Flavobacterium > Flavobacterium algoris. The sequence goes on along the minus strand of NZ_JBLNKT010000007.1, from coordinate 160,426 downwards.
GTTGATGTTTGCTTTGTTTCCAATTCTTGGAATTACGCAAGGTTTCCTGCCCATTGCAGGCTTTAATTACGGCGCAATGAATTATGAAAGAGTCAAGGAAAGTGTCCTGCTTTCCATAAAATATGCTGCTTTTTTGGCCACGCTTATTTTTGTTGTTATTTTGTTTTTTGCCAAACCAATAGTAGCCGTTTTTACCACAGATACACTCGTAATTGCTCAAACGCCTGAAGCCTTGCGCTGGGTTTTTGCAGCATCACCCGTTATATCGATTCAATTAATCGGGGCTGCTTATTTTCAAGCGACGGGAAAGGCAAAAAAAGCATTGCTTTTGACATTAAGCAAACAAGGATTTTTCCTAATTCCATTAGTGCTGATTCTACCAAATTTTTTAGGTATTTTTGGAGTATGGATTGCATTCCCAATTGCTGATATTTTATCAACGATACTGACTGGTTATTTTCTAAAAAAAGAAATGAATACAAAATTAATTCAAACTACTGATGGACTATTATAATTACCTGAAATCTTTACACCTCATCTTTGTAATCACATGGTTTTCAGGATTATTCTATATTGTTCGCTTGTTTGTTTACCAAATTGAAGCCGCGCAAAAACCATCTCCAGAGAAAGAAATTCTTCAAAAACAATACAAAATAATGACTTATCGCTTGTGGTATATTATCACGTGGCCTTCGGCAGTTTTAGCGAGTCTATTTGCTTTTTGGATGTTGTTATTTACTGAATTAGGTCATGCATGGTTGCAAATGCCTTGGATGCAAGTAAAACTTGGCTTTGTATTTATATTGTATTTATATCATGGTAAATGCCATCAAATATTCAAACAATTGCAGAACGACGAAATAAAATACACTACAAATTTCATGCGCCTGTGGAATGAAGGGGCAACCATAATACTTTTTTCGGTGGTTTTTTTAGTCGTACTAAAAAATGCCGTGAACTGGATTTACGGGGTAATAGGAATTATTCTATTCTCTGTATTGATCATGCTTGGATTTAGATTTTACAAACGAATTCGGGAGAAAAATAGTGATTAGTGATCAGTTGTTAGTATTCAGTTGTTAAGCTGAACTCTGAATTCTGAACATTGAAAAGCTGAACACTGAACACTTATGCTAAAAAACTTCAAAATATCGATGCTTTCTTTACGAATCAGGATTTTCCTTTCGATGATTGTATTGATAGTTATGGCATCTATATTATTGGCATCTATTTCTATTATTCAATTTAAAAACGAAGCCAAAGAATACCATCAAGAACGTTTAGAACGCAAAGAAGATGCTATAAAAGAACACATCAATTATGTGCTTTCCACTACAACCTACCCTTTAACAACGAAGAATTTAGGCTTAATTTTCAAAGATAAAATTCACGAATTAGCACAAATTCACAATATTGAAATCAACATTTACAGTCTGGACGGAAAACTGTTGAAATCCTCAAAAGAATCATTTTCAGTAGATAAAGTATCCCCTCCTATACCAAAATACATTCTTAAACTAGTTCGTTCTTCCATCGAAAAAAGATACGTTGATATTAAAACAATCAATGGAATCAAGAATCGTTCTTCATACAGTCAGATTAAGGATGATAAGTTTAAACCACTTGGTATTTTGAATTTGCCTTATGTAGAAGATGACGGCTTTTATGAAAACGAATTAAATAGTTTCCTCATCCGCTTGGGACAAGTATATTCGTTTATGCTGATCGTTGCATTTGCATTAGCCTATTTCCTTTCGACTTATATCACTAAATCATTAAAAACAATTTCAGATAAGTTAAGCGAAACCAGCTTAAATCAAAAAAACGAAAAAATCGTATTAGAAGCCAGCAGCAAAGAAATTAATTTATTGATAAAAGCGTACAACGGAATGGTGGACGAATTAGAGAAAAGCGCCATAAAACTAGCCCAAAGCGAACGGGAAGAAGCTTGGCGCGAAATGGCAAAACAAGTTGCACATGAAATCAAGAATCCGCTTACGCCAATGCGACTGACAGTGCAGAGTTTTCAAAGAAAATTTGATCCTAATGATGCAGATGTAAAACAAAAAATGAAGGATTACTCCGAAACTTTGATACAACAAATCGATACAATGAGTGCCGTTGCATCGGCTTTTTCTAATTTTGCATCTATGCCGGCACAACAAAACGAAACCTTGAATGTGGTGGAGGTTGTAGAACTTGCCATGGATATTTTTAATGAAGAATATATCGATTTCCAAAGTGATTCTCCTGAAATTATTTCAAAAATTGACAGAACACAACTCATTCGAATCATCACGAATTTAGCAAAAAACGCCATCCAGTCCATTCCTGAAAATCAAGAAAAAAAATCAATACTTGTTACTATAAAAAAAGTATCCGACACTGTTTTGATTACTGTTGCCGATAATGGAATAGGGATTCAACCTAAAGACATCAGCCGCATATTCGAACCTAAATTCACCACCAAAAGTAGCGGAATGGGACTTGGTCTTGGTATTATTAAAAACATTATCGAAAATTATAAAGGAACGATTACCTTTGATACTGAATTTGGAAAAGGAACCACTTTCACGGTTTCACTTCCAATAATTAACTCCTAAAATTACACTCATGAATTACGAAAATATTTTAATTGCAAAAGAGGATAGTATCGCAACGATTACCGTTAATCGCCCTACAAAACTAAATGCTTTGAACAAAGCTACCATTACTGATTTGTATAAGGCATTCAAAACATTGGGGAAAAACAATGAAATTCGTGCTATTATTCTAACTGGAAGAGGTGAAAAAGCGTTTGTTGCAGGAGCTGATATTGCTGAATTTGCTAATTTTTCTATTGAAGAAGGAATGCAATTAGCTGCTGAAGGACAAGAAAAATTATTTGATTTTATAGAAAATCTCAAAACTCCGGTAATCGCAGCAATCAATGGTTTTGCATTGGGAGGTGGATTAGAATTAGCGATGGCCTGTCATTTCAGAGTCGCTTCTGAAAATGCAAAAATGGGCTTGCCCGAAGTTTCCCTTGGATTGATTCCCGGTTATGGCGGAACACAACGTTTGCCACAATTGATAGGAAAAGGACGTGCCATGGAAATGATCATGACCGCGGGAATGGTAACTGCTCAAGATGCTTATAGAACTGGACTGGTAAATCACGTTGTGCCTGAAGCAGAACTTTTAGATTACTGTAGTAGTCTTGCACAAAGAATAATAAAAAACTCTCCATACGCGATTGGTAAAGCTATAAAAGCTGTCAACGCCAGTTTCAAAGAAGGTAAAAATGGCTATGAAACCGAAATAAAAGCTTTTGGAAAATGTTTTGGGACTACTGATTTTAAAGAAGGAACAACGGCATTTCTAGAGAAAAGAAAAGCGGTATTTACAGGAAAATAATAACAAAAGAGAGCCAAAATAGCTCTCTTTACATTTGACTCCAATGTGAAATCATTTATAATAATCTTTCTTCAAAAAACGGATTGTTTGATTTACAAAACTTAATTTTGTAAACCCGTTTCGGAATATAATCCATCATCAAAAAATTCAACATATGTCCTTCCAACCTGTATTTGTACTTTTCTGGGAAAAGGTAAAAGAAAGTATCGAAAACCATACTTACGCTAAACTAACACTTGCCAAAACCATTGGTGATACGGAACTGAAAAATATTTATGTCCGTCCCGTTTTACTGGAAAATGACGTATTTAGTCTTTCGGTTACGGCACGTTACAAAACAGAAGAAGTAGAAAGTTTCCATACACTCGATGAAGCTTTTATTATATTGGCTCCGTATATGAATAACCCGTTTTTAACGGCTTTGTTGTTTACAACGGAGAATGATATCACCTTTAAACTCAATAAAAAAAGAGTAGGAAGCATTATTGAGCAAGCGCCAACTTTTAAAAATGCTTCGGATGTAATTATAGAAATGAAATCCAAAGGGATTTCGATTTAAGATATTTGATTAACGATTGCTGATTTTTAATTGAAAAACCAGCAATCGAAAAACCATCTGAAATTTAAAATCGTTAATCCGCAATCAAAAATCCTATTTCTCCCCTTCCCATTCTGCATAAAACTGCGAAATGAAACCTTCCATATAACGGTGTCTTTCCTTTGCAATTTGTTTCCCGGTTTCTGTATTCATTTTATCTTTTAAGAGCAATAACTTTTCATAAAAATGATTGATAGTTGGAGAATCACTTTTCTTGTATTCTTCCTTTGTCATCCTTGTGTTTGGAGCTATTTTAGGGTCATAGAGCGTTCTGTTTTTAAATCCGCCATAATTGAATGCTCTTGCAATTCCGATGGCGCCAATAGCGTCTAATCGATCTGCATCCTGCACCACATCCAGTTCTATTGAAGAGAATTTTTTTTCGAAATTGCCTCCTTTGTACGAGATGTTTTCAATGACATTCACCACATGAACGATAATCTCTTCGTCAACATTTTCTAATTCTAAAAATTCCCGAGCTATTTTTGGGCCAATAGTTTCATCTCCATTATGGAATTTACTATCTGCAATATCATGAAGCAAAGCACCGAGTTGTACAACTGTGGTATCACAAGCTTCATTTTTAGAAATCAAAATAGCATTTCGATACACTCTTTCGATATGAAACCAATCGTGTCCACCTTCGGCATTTTCTAGTTTTGTTTTTACAAAAAGAATTGTTTTACTAATTAAATCAGGGTTGTTCATTGTTATATTTTGTAAAAAAAATGTTGATTTTCAAAGACTACCTTCAAAAATCAACATCCTTATTCTTAAATCAAAAATTTAAAGTCTGGCCGGTTCTACCCATTTGAAAATATGTGACTCTTGAGGAATCACTAATCTTTCGGATATTTTTGCCATTCTGCCCGGTAATTTCATCAAATAATCACGCGCTTTCTCTGCTTCATCAGTCAAACCAGTAATTTTATCAATTTCCCATTTAACAATTAATTTTTGCATAATGTCTACATAATCCGCTGCGGTATAAACCCCAATACGTTGTGCCGAATCAGAAAACTGTTCGAAAGCAGTGCTGATTTTTTCACCGGATTCTCTCAAGAAATGCGCAGGCATAACGATTTTTGCTTTCATCATATATTGAAAAGCAAGCATCATTTCGCTAGGATCTACCTGAAAAATACGTGTTACAAATTCGCTATAGGCATGATGATGACGCATCTCGTCACCAGCAATCATTTTGCACATTTTAGACAATTTGTTATCGCCATATTTCTTAGCCATTTGTGCTACTCTGTTGTGAGAAACGTACGTGGCTAATTCTTGAAAACTGGTATACACAAAGTTTTTGTAGGGGTCTCTTCCGGTTCCAATATCAAAACCATCGTTGATAAGATGTTGCGTTGTCATTTCTACTTCGCGCATGTTTACACGACCTGATAAATACAAATATTTATTAAGCATATCACCATGACGATTTTCCTCTCCAGTCCACTGTCTGATCCATTTAGACCAACCGTTTCGCTCTACATTATCAATCCCTTCTACGTCCATTAACCAGGATTCGTAGGTTGGTAAAGCTTCTTCTGTAATGGTATCCCCTACTAAAGTCACCCAGAAATCATATGGTAAATCTTTTGCAATTTCACGTAATTCTTTGACCTCATCAAAAAAAGTATCGCTTTGAGAATTTGGCAAAAAATCGGTTGGTTGCCATATTTTTTCTACTGGAATTAGATACTGATCGACAAAGCTATCTACGTTTTTTTCTAAAAACTGCATTACTTCTAATCGAATGTTTTTTATTGACATTATATATAAATTAAATTTTTATTCCTTGAACAACTGCTGTTTCTGTTTTTTTCATTAATTCAGCAAAATCATACTCTTTAACCGCTAATGGTTTGTGTACTACAAAGGTAAGATGATTTCCTAAACCTAGGGGAAAAAATCCGTATTTAACCATTTTCCAAGAATTGTTTATGCTTATTGGAACCACGTATGCCGACGGCGCGTATTTACACAAAATTTTAAGTCCGCTTTGAGCAAACTCTTTTGGTTTCCCCGTTTTACTTCTCGTTCCTTCCGGAAAAATAACTGCCGTACGATTGTATTTTTCTATATATTCCGATAATCCTTTAATGGCTGGAATGGCTTGCTTAGGGTCTTTTCGATCAATAAGAACAGAACCACCATGGCGCAAATTAAAAGATACGCTCGGAATGCCGCTTCCCAATTCTTTCTTACTAACAAATTTACAATGAAATCGGCGGAAAAACCAAATCATAGCAATAATATCGTACATACTTTGATGATTGGACACAAAAATCAAAGGAACATTTTTAGGAACGTTTTCTATATTTTCAAATTTATAGGTGGTTCCTAAAAGATTCGTACATTTTAATAGGAAAAAATTCAGGTAATCAACACTTATTTTGTGGGCTTGGTAGCCAAAAACATGGAAGCAAACCCACTGAATTGGGTGAAAAATAACCAAGGTAATACCAAAACATAAATAATAAATTATGGATATGGGATACGAAATTAGTTTTTGCATGCTTTAAAAATTTGCCACAAAAGTAAGAAATATATTTTTAGCCCGATTTAAATCGGAAACAATATACAGGCTCAACGTTTAATCGTAACTTTGCCAATCAAAATCTATGTCTTTTTTCTATTAAAATGAACTTCACTTACCCAAAAAACGAAAAGCTAAAAAGTAAAATAACAATTGGATTATTGTTTTCTGAAGGGAAATCAGTTTCTAAATATCCATTGCGATTGGTTTATTATTCTGGCGCTTTGGGCAACCCGGAATCCCGAAGTTTCGGGACAGATGAAAAAATCAAAATGGGCGTTTCGGTTTCTAAAAAACACTTTAAGAAAGCTGTTGACCGCAACTATTTCAAACGGGTGTTGCGCGAAACCTATCGTCTCAACAAGCATTTATTAATTGATAATCTGGACCAGCCTCACGCTTTTATGTTTTTTTACCAAAGCAAGGACCGATTGAGTTATGAAGAAATCAATACCAAAACCATTCAATTGTTTGAGAAGTTTATTGCTCAAAACAATAAAAAACCTTTACCAGAAAGCGATTCAAATCTAGAAAATAAATAAGTCCAATTTTACTAAATACCGTAGAATTGCGTTTACACTTTATCTAATATAATTATTTGGTGATTTATTCTTAATTTAGTAATCTCAAATTTAGTCCAAAAGCCATGAATTCTTTTTTCCAAAAAAAAATTATAATTCCTATTGTCGCTTCAGCGTTTCTATATGTTGGCGTGAGTTTCAAAGACGATTTTTTTGAAATCGCCAAGCAAATAGAGATTTTCACCACCCTTTTCAAGGAATTGAACAAGAACTATGTCGATGAAACCAATCCTGGTGATTTAATGGACAAAGCCATCAAAGGCATGTTAGCCAGTTTAGATCCCTACACCGTTTATTTTAATGAACAGGATGTTGTGAGTTTTAAAATAAACAATACCGGAGAATATACTGGAATAGGCGCTTTACTGACCCGAAAAGACGGCAAACTCATCGTAAAAGAACAATACAAAAACTTTCCGGCTGATAAAGCGGGACTTAAAGCAGGTGATGAAATTATCCAAGTAGGAGATATTCTTTTATCTGATTTCAGAGACGATGCCTCCGAATTATTCAAAGGTGCAAAAAACACTAAAATTGACATCAAATACATCCGTCAGGGAAAACCCTACACTACCCAAATTGTTCGTGATGAAGTCGAAATAAAATCGGTTCCTTTCTTTGGCAAAATAGATGCCGAAACCGGTTATATCGTTTTGTCTCATTTCAACAACAAAGCTTCTGTAGAAACCAAAATGGCATTGGAACAATTAAAAAACGAAGGCGCTAAAAGAATTGTTTTGGACTTAAGAGGCAATCCCGGAGGACTTTTGAACGAAGCCGTAAATATTTGTAACCTTTTTGTTCCAAAAAACGAAATTATAGTCACTACAAAATCAAAGATTGAAAAATACAACAATACCTATAAAACGACTAAAGAACCCGTTGACACTGAAATTCCTTTGATCATTATTGTAAATGGAAAAAGTGCCTCGGCTTCAGAAATTGTTTCGGGAGCTTTGCAGGATTTAGATCGTGCTGTGGTTTTGGGAAGCCGAAGTTTTGGAAAAGGATTGGTACAAAAACCGGTTGATTTAACGTATGGAACCCAACTAAAAGTTACCATTTCTCGTTATTATACGCCTTCTGGCAGATGCATTCAAGCTTTGGATTATGCCCATAAAGACAAAAATGGTTTAGCTATAAAAACCGAAGAGAAGAATTACAATGCTTTCAAAACCCGGAAAGGAAGAACGGTTTATGACGGTGGAGGCATTCAGCCGGACGTGGAACTTGAAGAAACAAAACTGAGTCCAATTACAAATGCATTGGTGAAAAATGATGGAATTTTTAATTATGTAACGAGTTATTATTACAAAAACCCAACTTTAGGCACTACCATTCCAACGATTTCTGATGCGGACTATTTAGACTTTAAACAGTTTTTAAAAGCACAAAAATTCTCTTTTGACACGGATACGGAGTTGGCATTGAAAAATACTTTGGCTGTAGCCAAAAAAGAAAAAATAGACGGATCCATCACTGCCGAATACCAACAATTACTTTCTGCTTTACAAAAAAGCGAAGATGCTTTATTGGATAAAAATCAAAAAGAAATCAAGAATTTAATTTTAGAAGAAATAATTAAACGCTACCAATATCAAGAAGGTTTGTATCAATATTACATAAAAAATAATTCGGAAATTAAGAAAGCCGTAAGTATTTTGAACAATACCCCAGAATACAAATCTATTTTAAAATTGTAATGAAAAATTATTTTAAAATTGTTCTTTTTTTATTTTTCGGATACCTTTCAGCTCAAGAGAAACCAGTACAAACTGTCTATTTTGATTTTGACAAACATGCCCTTGATGATCCACAGATTAAAACCATAATCGATTTTGCAAAAAAATCAGATACCACAAAAATTGAATCCATCCAAATTTATGGCTATTGTGACGACAGAGGTGACAACGATTATAACTATGAATTATCAAAAAATCGTGTAAAAACAGTTCAGGATATCCTTACTGCAAATGGTTTCAGCAAAAATAAAATTGTAATTATCGAAGGGAAAGGACGCGTTATTTTGACCAAAGAGAATGAAGAAAACATAACTGAAATACGTTCTAAAAACAGACGCGTCGATTTATTTATTGTTGCCAAAAATAGTTTTGGAAATGGCATTTACAATTCGTTTCAGGACAATCATAAAGTTGGCGATCGCGTTTATCTAGAAAACATCTTGTTTGCGCTAGGAAGCAGTGTTTTGCCATTAGAATCTAAAAAAGAATTAGACAAAATTGCAGCAATACTTCAAAAAAATCAAAAATTGGAATTTGAAATTAGAGGACACGTATGCTGTACCCCTAGTTATTATGAGGACGCAATAGACGAACATACTCACGAAAGAAAACTTTCGTTTAATCGTGCCCGAAACGTCTATCGATACCTAATATCAAAAAAAATTAACCCGCAACGAATGTCTTACAAAGGTTGCGGGAATAGATTTCCTTTAGGAAAAGGCGATGCGCTGGACCGAAGAGTTGAATTTCTTATTTTGAAAATATAATTATACTTTCTGCATCTCTATATGCGGAATATCATCTTCTAAATACATTTCGCTGGTTTGCACAAAACCTTGGCTTTCGTAGAATTTTTTCAGGTACAATTGGGCTCCAATGGTAATTTTGCTTTCACCAAAATGAGACAAAATCCCTGCAATAGCTTCCCGCATTAAGTCATGCCCCCATTTCCTGTCGCGGTAATTTGCAGCAACGGTTACTCTTCCAATAGAAGCATTATCAAAACTGATTCCTGCTTTGAAAAGTCGAGCATGAGCCACAATTGCACCTTCAAATTCTCCAAAGAGATGCAACGCAACTTTATCTTTACCGTCAAGATCAAGATAAACACAGTTTTGTTCTACTACAAAGATCTCGCTTCTTAGTTTGAGTATGTCATATAGTTCATGAACCGTAAGCGCCTCGAAAGGCTTTATTTTCCATTCTAATACCATGGATTATTTCTTTTTTATATTAATTTTTAATTTAAAGTAATTAGACATTACCTTTTTTCAATCGCAACTGATTTTATAATGGATTCCAATTCATGCATCAGGTCTCGTTTTTCCTTTGACGGTGCATAACAAAAACCTTCCAAAACCAAAATCCTACTGTATTCCTTGTCTATAATCGCATAATTGATAAATGGACCCGCCATAAAATCATTTTTTAATTCCCAAGTTCCTTTGGTCTCATAAGCATCTTTTCCGTCAAGAGTAATCTTTGAAAGATAAGGTGCATAGGCTTCTTCAGTAATCATATTAGTTTTGGGTTCTGTCCCACTAATATATAAATTACCTATTGAATCCCGCATTTTTATGATATTGGAAATCAGATTTGGATTTTTTTTGATGTAATTCAAAGGAACCTGATAAATTAACAAACTTGTATTTCCGCCGTTGATTTCCTTTTTCAACCACATAAAATTACTTTTGTGGAGTACATACGTATAACCGGTAGGAATCTTTATCGAGATATGAAATTTATTGTCAATTACTTGTGGATTCAGTAATGATTGATTGTTAATTTTCTGGCTTTCGGCAATTTCCGCTTGCTTGATTAATTGAATCATTTGTGGGGCATTTTTTTCCAGACTGGCTATAATATCAGCACCGGTCTTTCCTGAAATATGAAACACATTTTGAGGTGATGCGTATTGATTTTTCTTTATTTCAAATTTATTTTGCGATTCTTTCTTTACCACAATAATTGCTCGGGTATCTGTCATGAAGCCTTCCAGAAGCTTGACCGGATATTGATTTATGGTAAAAAGCGGTTCTTCCTGTGGCAATCCAATGACTGGTGATGCAAACTTATTTCGAATGCTGTCCCCTATTTCACCATTCCACAACTGATCATCAATAATAACTGAAATAGTATTGATTTTTCCAGTCGTTTTACGATGCAAATCATCATTTTTCTTTGCACAAGAAAAAAACAACAGAGAAACAAGAAGCAATAAAAAATGGGTTTTATTCATTATAATTTAATTCTGAAATAAAACCCAAATTTATAGAAGTTTGTCGGATTATCCGTTTATTTTTAACTTCATTCCGGGTTTAATACCTTCACCGCGAATATCGTTCCATTTTTTAATATCTGAAATAGTTACTCCAGGATATTTTTTGGCAATACTAAATAAAGAGTCGCCTTTTTTTACATAATACTCCGCCGCCTCTTTTTTAGAAACTGAAGCTATATTTTTTTTCTTGAAAGAACTGAACGAAGCTTTATCAATAGTAATTGCAATTTCGTTTTTGGCAACAATCAAAGTAGCTCCTAGAGCAATATTATGGTCTGATAAATTATTCCATTGTTGTAAATGCGTTAAAGTTGCTCCAAACTTCTTAGCGATATTCCCTAGATTATCACCTTTTTGAACGACATATTCTATGTCCTTTCGTTCAGGATTAGAAGCTAATTCTTCTTCTTTGTTAACTTTAACCTCAGAAGTTGCTACTCTTTGATTTTCCGAAACAGTTTCAATAGGAACCTCCTCTACTTTAGGTTCTTTCTTAACCGTTCTTACAATACTTTGTTCGGTAATAATTTTTAAACTTTTACCATATGGAACTGAATTGCTTCGGAGTTTATTCCATTTCTTCAAATCAGAAACGGCGATATCATATTTATCGGCAATTTCACTCAGATTATCTCCACGTCGTACTTTGTAATAGGAAGTTTTAGGAAGTTTTATTTGTTGCAAAGCATAATTAACTGTATCTCTTTTAAAAATAGGTTTTGTAACCTGAAACGGTTTTTCCCTAAGATTTAATTCGTGGTCAGCGTAAGCATAAATTCGATCTTCATTTGAAACAAAAACAGCTATTTTTTCCTGTGGCAATCTCAAGAAATGATTTTCATCATGATAAAACGGAATCACATTTAGCTTATACGATGGATTTAATAACTGCAATTGTGCCATTGGAACATCAAGCAAATCAGATATTTGTTTGAATGTCATTTGCTTTTTAATCAGGATTGTATCCGTAGCAAAATGTTTAATTATTGCTCTGTCCGGTTTTATACCGTGCTCCTTGTGGTATTCATAAATATACATTGTTGCTAAAAAAGCAGGCACATATCCTTGCGTTTCTTTTGGAAGATTTTTTCTAATATTCCAATAATTTTGTTGACCACCAGAACGTCTGATTGCTTTAGAAACATTTCCCGGTCCAGAATTATAAGAGGCTAAAACCAAGTCCCAATCGCCAAATATTTTGTACATATTAGACATATATTGTGCTGCAGATTCAGAAGCTTTCAATACATCACTCCGTTCATCAATATAGGAATCGATTTTCAAACCATATTGTTTCCCTGTTTGATACATAAACTGCCAAAGTCCTGTAGCACCAACTCTTGAAACTGCTTTTGGGTTTAAAGCGGATTCTACCACTGCTAAATATTTTATTTCCAAAGGAACATTTTGTTTGGCTAGCGCTTCTTCAAAAAGTGGGAAGTAATATTCGGAAATACCCATCAATCGTTCAAAAGATTTCTTCCTGTATTTTAGAAATGATTTGATGATGTTTTCCAGACCTTGATTGTATTCAATATTGAAAGGTGATTTTGCATCCATCGCCGCCAGTCTTTCTTTCAAAAGTGCTGTAGGCAATTCATAATCCACTTTTTCGTCAATATTAATGTTTTTTATATCATCGGTTATATTGTTGTATAAATCTAAATTGGTCAATTCTTTCATCCACAGGCTATCAACACAAGTGGCCATGTCATCTTTCACGAAAGTTTTCTTGATAGAATCTAAATAGGATAATTTGGGTTCTATTTTTACAATGTTTTTATTTTCAACAAGTTCTTGTGAAAACACAGTTACTGACAGCAATAGAAAAAACGATAGGGTGGTATTTTTTATATTCATATTTTTATGATCAATGACCTATATTACAAATGATTACAAATGATTACAAATCTAATTTTTACAAACTTAAGAGGTTGAAACTAAAAATTTCTTTAAATATTGTTAAAAATGCAACATTTCGTTCAATTATGAAGAATTTTCCTTGATTCCATTGTAAAAACTTCTTTTAAAATACAATTCATCAAATTTTAAAACTAAAAAAACCTTAGCGACAAATAGTTCTTCGCTAAGGTTTCTTATTATTATAATTAGGTTTTATTTCTTAATCTGGATTACAGTTAAAATCAAACCATTTTGAATCAATCAATTAGTCTAATATCGCTGCAATTCCTGGCAGTACTCTTCCTTCAAGCATTTCAAGCATAGCACCTCCACCAGTTGAAACATAACTCATTTTGTCTTCTAGTCCAAATTGTTTTACAGCAGCTACTGAATCTCCACCACCTACAAGTGAGAAAGCTCCGTTTGCAGTTGATTCAGCAATGAAATTACCAAGAGCAATTGTTCCGTTAGCAAAACTCTCCATTTCAAAAACTCCTAATGGACCATTCCAAAGAATAGTTTTAGAATCCATAATTACTTTTTTGAAGTTTTCCAATGATTTTGGTCCAGCATCAAGTCCTTGCCATCCATCAGGAATTTCTTTTACGTCAACAATTTGAGTATCGGCAGTATTTGAAAAATCATTTGCTGCAACAACATCAACCGGAATGTGAATTTGAACTCCTTTTTCTTTAGCCAATCTCAAGATTTCCAATGCCAATTCTAGTTTGTCATCTTCACAAATTGAATCTCCAATTTTACCTCCTAATGCTTTCACAAAAGTAAATGTCATTCCACCACCAATAATCATGTGGTCTACCTTATCCAAAATATTCTCGATAACCGTAATTTTAGAAGAAACTTTAGATCCACCAAGAACTGCTGTTACTGGTTTTTCGCTATTTTTCAAAACTTTATTTAAACTTTCGATTTCTTTAGCCAATAATAATCCGAAGCATTTTTCCGTTGGGAAAAACTGAGCGATAATTGTAGTCGAAGCGTGTGCTCTGTGTGCTGTTCCAAAAGCGTCGTTTACATAAATATCACCAAGTGACGCTAATTCTTTTGCAAAAGCAACATCTCCAGCTTCTTCTTCGCTATGAAAACGTAAATTTTCCAATAATAAAACTTCTCCCGGTTGTAATTTTTCAGCTGCGTTTTTAGCCTCTTGACCGATACAATTTGAAACAAACTGAACAGGTACTCCAAGCACTTCTGAAGTGGTTTTCAAGATGTGTTTCAATGAATATTTTTCTTCAACACCTGATGGTCTGCCTAAATGTGACATCAAAATTACGCTTCCACCTTGAGCAAGAATAGCATCAATTGTAGGTTTTGCCGCTTCGATACGAGTAGCATCTGTTACGTTGAAATTTTCGTCCAAAGGCACATTAAAATCAACACGTATTATTGCTTTCTTAGTTGCAAAATTAAAATCGTTTAAAGTTTTCATTAAGTATATTTTTAGTTTGTTTTTTTTGAAAGAATAACAAATATAGAACTTTTCAGGAACTAAAAAATAAGAATAGTTTGAAAATTAGGGAAATCCACTAACGAAAACGTTGTAATTGTCTCAAATTATTTATTTTTTGAAATTAATTTTAAGGAACCTACTTTTATTTTTTATACTTTTAAAAGTAATTTAGCTATAAAAAAATAGCTCCTTTCATTTTGACTTTTAAAATTATGAAACATTCTTTTTTGTTTGATTTAGATGCCAGTTATATTGTGGTTTTTTTATTTTTTTTCATGCTCATAGCGATAAGAATAGGGTACACAATTGGATTCAAAAAACCGAAAAAAGATTCTGATGATTTTGGAATTTTATCCTCTTTATTAGGATTATTGGCTTTGTTATTGGCTTTTACATTTGGAATGGCGGGTTCTCGTTATGAAAACAGAAGAACAAATCTAATAAACGAAGCAAATAGTATTGGAACGGCAATTTTACGTTCGGATGTTTATCCGGATAGTTTGAAAAAGGTTTATAAAGCTGATTTTCAAACGTATTTAAACGCTAGAATCGACTATTTCGAGTCGAATAGAGATGATGATAAAATCAATTCATCGCTAAAAAAATCGGAGGAATACAGTAAAAAATTATGGAATCGAGCTAGTTTTTACGCAAAAAACAAAGATTATTTTATTCAATCTAATATGATGTTGCCAGCCTTAAATGATATGTTTGATGCCGCATCTTCTACTAATACCGTGTATAATTCGGCTGTTCCTGAATCCATCGTTTATTTATTATTGGTGTTTTCGATTATTATTTCATTTTACATTGGCTATAGTTCCGGTTCTAAAAAAGTAATGGACAAGTATTTTATCGTCGGGTTTTGCTTTCTTTCTTGTGTCGTGATTTTGGTTACTTTAGATTTAGACCGACCAAGACGCGGTTTAATTGATTTGGGAAATGAAATCAGTTTATTGAAAGAATTAAAGAGTAATTTTTAAGCATTTGGAATTTCTAAAACGATAAGAAGCGCATTTTCGGATAAGGCTTCCTATTCTAAAGAGTCAATCCCAGACAGACTTAATCCGTCTTTTGATTCTAACAATCGATTTTCAATTTCAAAAGCACCATTAATTACAAAAACAAAAACGCCGTTCGAATTGTTTTTAAGCGAATAAACCCCCTCTTTTCTTGCGTCATACATACCAATATAACCCAATGTCTTTGAAATTTCGAATAATGGAATTAATTGGTTTTTATCGGTTAAACCAAAATGAAACTGTTTGAAATTACTTTCGAAATCTTGACTTTTGGCATTGAATCCTATTTGTAAATAACTGACATTTTCTTCCTCATAAGAATTAGTAAGCTCTAAAGTCATTCCTTTTTTGGCAGAAACAATTCGGATTTGCTCGACTCCAATAAAACTTTCATTTCCTAAACTGTCTTTGTAATCTACTCCGGCAAACAGCGGCAAAATAAGCATCGTATTATTAGCTTCTAAAACCGTTTTCATCGAATGTTATGGCGCAACTATAATTTCATTCAAAAAATGTAAAATCCCGAATGGTTTTCGACTTTCTTCGAAATAACTTCCAAAATTGAAAGTAGAAAAACAGTTCTGTCCATTTGATTCCAACTTTCCTCTTGATTCAGATTTGAATATTTGTGCAGGATTTTGTTGTATCATAAAAATAGCCTTTACAATTAAACTATAAACCTGCAAAATTTTAAAATCTTACAGGTTTTGGTATTGTTTTTTATTTACTAATTCAAAAAACTTAACCCGCAACATTTATGGTGTGTTCCAAGACAAATCCTTCGGCAATACTTCCGGTAATTGTTGATAATTCATTGGCAACGCCATCTGAAAACACATTATCACTGGCATTATAAGTATAGCCCGTCATTCCTTTAGAATATCCATTGGCTGTGGATGCATTTACTAACACAACGGCACTGCTTGAACCTTCAGGAAATGCAATTTGAGTAACTAACAATGAGGTTCCCGAAGCATTATACACATGAACATCAATGTGCGTTGCTCTACCGCTATACCATCCTGGAAAAATAGATTTATAACGAACTATTCCATCGGTATTTGTAGTTTGTCTTCCTCTCAAAAAATGAACTGTTGTAAAATCGGCTGATTGCATTCCGGTTCCTCCATATTCTGAATAATAACCGTCCTTATCACAATGCCAAATATCTACAATGGCACCAGCCAAAGCAGCACAACTGGCATTGGTGTTTTTTATGGCAACATTAATGGCAAATGCTACTCCAGTTCTATCACTCACAATGTTAGTCGTTACCAATGAAGCAGGTGTTTTGGTAGGAAATGGTCCCGCTGTTTCTGAAGAAGTCACGGTACAACTTCCTGATGTAGAAGTAGAACCTGTTGAAGAATTCGCCTCATCACTGTTACAGGCCTTAATTATAGGAATGACTAAGGATCCTAATCCTATTAATCCCAATCCTTTTAAAAAATCTTTTCTTTCCATAGCAAATACCTTTTTAATATTACAATGACAAAAGTATTTAAATGTAAATAAGTGCTGAAATTTATGAGGTAACCGAAAGATTTTATGCGGTAAACAAGTAAAAACTAGATTAAATTTGTAATTTTCAACAATAACACAACAGCTTATTCTTTATGGATTGCAGCAAAAAAAGCACTTTCATAACTCGCACTTATCGGAATCTCTTCCTGATTAATGTAAATTATTTTGTTTTGCACCTTTTCAATTTTAGAAATAGGAACAATAAAAGAACGGTGTACTCTTATAAATTCGGGAACAGGTAACTTTTGAAGGGCAACAGGAAATAGATCAGAAAATAGATTCTATCGTGACCATTACTTGCTAAATTAGGTAAACTAAAAACACTTCCTGACGAAGTAAATGCATATGGCAAAAGCATAAATGCTAAGCACAAACAAAAATGCAACACATAAAAGGAAATATCTTTTTTCATAAATCAAATTAACCATTCAAATTTAAGATTCTAACCCGTAGCATTCAAATTATTACGGTGAAAACGTTAATTATTGAGGTAATTACAAATTATCTTAAACGAATGCCGTATTTGATTATGAAATTCAAACCCTTTTTAAGAATCATTTTGCAAACTTCCTAACGTGAAACTTTGCATCCTAAAATTTTAGACTAAACCATTTTCTTCTATCTTTGCTTCATGCAATTTTCAGAAATTTTAGGACAAGAACACATTAAAAGTCATTTGACAAAAAGTGCTAATTTGGGCAGAATTCCCCATGCACAATTATTTGTCGGTCCAGAAGGAAGTGGTACATTACCTATGGCAATTGCTTATGCACAATACATTATCTGCAGCAATCAAAACTCAGAAAACTCAGGTTCAAACGAAGCTTGCAATATCAAATTCCAAAAAACATCGCATCCGGATTTGCATTTTATCTATCCAACCGTAAGTACCGAAGATGTAAAAACGAAACCAAAAAGCATTGATTTTATCACAGAATGGCGGGAGTTTTTAAACCAAAATCCGTACGGAAGTTTGTTTGATTGGTATCAAATGTTAGGCGTTAAAAATAAACAAGGAGAAATAAGGGTTGACGATGCCCAGGAAATCTTGAAATCGCTCGCTTTAAAATCCTACGAAGGCGGATACAAAATAATGATTATTTGGATGGCCGATAAATTGAATATTGCCGCTTCCAATAAATTATTGAAACTATTGGAAGAGCCAACGGACAAAACGGTTTTCATCCTCATTTCAGAAAACGAAGAAGATATAATTCAAACCATTCGTTCCCGATGCCAAGTTTTGCATTTTAATGGTTTGAGCGAAAAAGTTATTTCCGAAGCCTTAATTTCAAGAGAAAATATAGAATCTAAAACGGCTATAAAAATAGCACATCAAGCACAGGGAAATTATAACAAAGCACTGCAATTATTGCAACCGGACAGTGAATCTGTTTTTTTCGAAAAATGGTTTGTTGATTGGGTTCGTGCGGCTTTTAGAGCCAAAGGAAATGCAGCTGCCATTCAGGATTTGATTCAATGGAGCGAACAAATTGCCAGTTTAGGAAGAGAAACCCAAAAGAAATTTTTACACTTTTGCATCGATATGTTCCGTCAGGCATTGTTGCTCAATTATCAAACCGCAAGTTTGGTTTACATGGAACCACAAGTGGAGAAATTCAAACTGGAGAATTTTGCCCCTTTTGTAAATGGCAACAATATAAATGATATTTTTAAAGAACTTTCGGATGCGATGTATCATATTGAACGCAACGGAAATGCAAAAATTATTTTAACCGATTTATCTATAAAACTAACCCGTTTAATTCACAAAAAATAAAAACATGAACAACATTACTTCTATTTTAATTTTGATTTTTCTGGCAATTACTTTTCTGCAATCCGGTTACGACAAGCTCTTTTATTGGAAAGATAATGTAGACTGGTTAAAAGGTCATTTTGCTAAAACCCCATTAAAAAATCAAGTGCCTTTAGCTTTATTGAATATTTTAGTTTTAGAATTAATTTCCGGTATTTTATGCATTGTTGGCTGCATCGAATTATTGATAAACAATGGAAGAATCTTTGGGTTTTACGGAGCGGTTTTCTCTTGTATCACTTTATTAATGTTGCTTTTCGGACAACGATTAGCCAAAGATTATGATGGTGCCAGAACGATTGTTATCTATTTTATTCCTGCTATAATGGCCGTTTATTGGTTAAACTAAAACCACAACTATTTTAAAAAAAACACTTACCTTTTATACAAAAAAATGACTCCAAAACATCCTTCAGAATCCCTGACGATATTAACCGATTTAGTTTTACCGAGCGAAACTAATCCTTTGAATAATCTTTTTGGTGGTGAATTATTAGCCAGAATGGATCGCGCAGCCAGTATTGCAGCCGGAAGACATTCCCGAAGAATAACCGTTACCGCATCCGTAAATCACGTAGCGTTTAACAGAGCCATTCCGCTGGGAAGTGTTGTAAATGTGGAGGCCAAAGTCTCCAGAGCTTTCAAAAGTTCAATGGAAATATATATTGACGTTTGGGTAGAAGACAGACAATCAGGAAACCGTACCAAAGCCAATGAAGCCATTTATACTTTTGTAGCTGTTGATGATACCGGAAGACCTGTAGAAGTACCACAAATAGTTCCAGAAACAGAACTGGAAAAACAACGTTTTGATGCAGCACTAAGACGCAAACAGCTCAGTTTAGTTTTAGCAGGAAAAATGAACCCTCATGATGCTACTGAATTGAAGGCATTGTTCGCGTAACAATCTTATATTAGCTTGTTATTTTTTATTACAATTTAGATTTGAAAATATTCTTGAAAGAGAAAATTTACATCAAAAAAAGAAGTATTTTTACGAAAATAAATGTTCTCACATAAACGAAATTTTCAGGATAATTAGTCATTCTGTCAGTTTCTTACAGTTATAAAATAATACAAATAGATGAAAGAAAAGGTAAAAGAGAAGATGAGTACAGAGAAAGAATCCAAATTAAAAGCGCTACAACTTACGCTTGACAAACTAGACAAAACATACGGAAAAGGAACCGTAATGAAAATGGGGGATAAAGCCATTGAGGAAGTAGAAACTATTTCTTCCGGGTCTTTAGGAATCGATTTAGCATTAGGGGTTGGAGGATATCCAAGAGGAAGAATCATTGAAATATACGGTCCGGAATCATCTGGAAAAACAACTTTGACGCTTCATGCCATTGCTGAGGCTCAAAAAGCGGGTGGAATCGCTGCTTTTATTGATGCAGAACATGCTTTCGATAGAAATTATGCAGAGAAATTAGGCGTAGATATCGAAAACCTAATCATTTCTCAACCAGATAATGGGGAACAAGCATTAGAAATTGCTGAAAACTTGATTCGTTCAGGAGCAATTGACATTGTTGTAATTGACTCCGTTGCTGCTTTGACTCCAAAAAGTGAAATCGAAGGGGAAATGGGCGATTCTAAAATGGGTCTTCATGCGCGTTTGATGTCTCAGGCATTGCGTAAATTAACAGGAACCATCAGCAAAACAAATTGTACTGTTTTCTTTATTAACCAGTTAAGAGAGAAAATTGGGGTAATGTTCGGTAATCCGGAAACTACAACGGGAGGAAATGCATTGAAATTTTACGCATCGATTCGTTTAGATATTCGTCGTTCTACTCAAATAAAAGATGGTGATAATGTACTTGGAAACAGAACCAAAGTAAAAGTGGTGAAAAACAAAGTCGCTCCGCCATTTAAAATCGCTGAATTTGACATCATGTATGGGGAAGGAATTTCAAAAACAGGAGAAATTTTGGATCTTGCAGTAGAATTTGAAATCATCAAAAAAGCGGGATCTTGGTTCAGTTATGGTGAAACTAAATTAGGGCAAGGTCGTGATGCTGTTAAGTCTTTAATAAAAGACAATCCGGAATTAGCGGATGAATTAGAAGAAAAAATTAAAGCCAGAATAAAAGAATTAGCAGAAGCATAAAAACCAAAACCCGAAATTTATTCGGGTTTTTTTTTATTTTACACGCAACCTTTTTCAAAAAATTATATCTATTAAAAAACAGCGTCAACCACATTTGATGAAGCTGAATAGTATAAATTTAAAAAATGAAAAAAATGAAAAAATTTGCTCTGTTTATTCTGTTCGTTACCACCCTGACAGGATGCTCTCTTGATAATGGCAATCAAGATACTTATACCTATGAAGTACTTCCTGTAGACAGTTATACCTTACCTGAAAAATTTACATTGGGAAATACCTATGAAATAAAATTAAAATATACAAAACCTACTGAATGTCATTTTTTTCAAGGTATTTATTACAGTAAAGAACTAAATACACGAACTATAGCCATTCAAGCTGCTGTAAAGAATGGCCAAGTTTGTACACAATCAATCCCGGCTCCGTCTGAAGCGTCTTTTAATTTTTATGTAACCAATACTGGTTCGTACATTTTTAAGTTCTATAAAGGAAAAGATGCCACTGGTAATGAGATTTTCGAAGAAGTAGAAGTTCCTGTAGTCAACTAACAACTAGAATAAATTCTGTGGGATTAGATCAAATAATTAATGACTGTAAAAAAAGTTGCTCCAAAGCTCAAGAACAATTGTATCAATTGTTTGCTAAAAAGTTTTTTGGAGTATGCTTGAAGTATTCCAGTAATTATGCTGATGCCCAAGACAATTTACAAGATGGGTTTCTAATTATCTTCAAAAAAATAGAACAGTTTAGCGGCAAAGGCTCTTTTGAAGGCTGGGCCAAAAGAATAATGATAAACAATGCGCTCCAAAAATACAAAGGGGTCCGATACATGGAGGTTATCAATGAAAATATTCCTGAAGAGGAAGTTGAAATTGACGATGAAAATATCCCGATTGAATATTTAATGCGAATCATTCAAGAATTACCTGATCAATATAGATTAGTATTCAGCCTCTACGTTCTCGATGGTTATTCTCATAAAGAGGTCGCAGAAATGCTTAAAATAGCTACAGGAACCACAAAATCGAATCTTGCTAGAGCACGGTTGATTTTAAAAGAGAAAATAGAAGCATATACAAGAATTGAAATAAAGTCATTGGCAAAATGAACGATAAAAAAAACATAGACCGACTGTTTCAAGAAAAATTCAAAGATTTTGAAGCAGAACCAAACGATCAAGTTTGGATAAACATAGAAGCCGCTTTAAAGAAAAAGGAAAAAGAGCGAAAAATAATTCCGTTTTGGATGCAGTTTTCAGGAATCGCCGCTGCCTTTATTTTAGGCTTATTTGCCTTGAACATGATCTTCAAAACAAATACTGAACCTAAAAACAGTATCGTTTTAGAACAGAAAATTTTGGATAAAAAATTAGAACAGAAGGAATCCATTCCAAATAAAATTGAAAAAAAGAGTAACCCATTCGAAATAAAAAACAGTCACCAAGTAGTAATAACTAACCCAAAAACCTTTAGAAACCATGAAAAAGAAATTACAACTTTTACTCCATCAAAATCCATTGCTGACAAAAAGAAAAATCAAAATAATACTAACCTTTATTTCTCAAAAAATAATTCACCGTTAAAACAAACAGCAACTCGTAAAGACTTGATTAATTACAGCCCATTAATTGCGGATAAAAATAAGGCGCAAAATCCAAATTCGTTTGAGAACAATCAAAATCAAACGCTGGAAAAAAAGGCACTCCAAGAAAACGAGAAAACTAAAATTGCTGCTATAGAATCTAAAAAAGAACCCTCAATTACTCCGGAATCGCCAAACGAATTAGAGGAAATTCTAAAAACGAAACAAGCCGAAAAACAAACTGTTGTTCTTAGTAACAAAAACAAATGGCAAATTATACCCAATGTTGCCGCGGTGTATCTGAATTCAAATTCAGGTGGATCTCCTATTGACCCTCAATTCTCAAAAAACGAAAAAACAGCCGATAACAGCCTAAGTTTTGGTATTGGAGTAAATTATGCTGTTTCTAAAAAAATAGCCATAAGAACAGGTATTAATAAACTTACGTTAGGATACAACACCAATAACGTTGTTTATTCATCGGGGTTATCAAACAATAATTTGGCAAATATCAATTATAGTTCAAACCAATTAATTGAAATTAAAAACGAATCTGCCCTTAATACGCTAATCACTTTTGAAAAAGACTTGCAAAAAACTAATACCGGCGCATTAAATCAAAAAATGGGTTATTACGAAGTGCCGTTGGAACTTTCGTATGCCGTTTTAAACAAGAGATTTGGCATTAACGTAATTGGCGGAATAAGCACATTATTTCTAAATCAGAATAAAATATCGTTAGTTTCTTCTGATACCAATGTAAAATTAGGAGAAGCAAAAAATTTGAACGAAATCCATTTTAGTACTAATGTTGGATTGGGATTTAAATACCAATTGGTAAAATCATTTCAAATTAATTTTGAGCCTATGGTTAAGTATCAATTGAATACCTATTCCAAAAACTCTGGAGATTATAAACCCGTTTTTATTGGACTGTATTCGGGGATTATTTATAATTTTTAATGGAATTGAAAGCAATTAATTGGGCATAAATTATTTCTCGTACTTCTTCGCGAATTTCTTTTCTATCCAATCCGGTTTTGCCTAAAGTTTCCACATGTGAATGTATTTTAACCCGCATGAGTCCGGGACTCCCACTAAAAAATTTATAAGAAAATCTTTTTTTATTGTCTGCAAAAGTAATAGGGACAATCGGAATCTCATGATCAATTGCCAATCTAAAAGCACCATCTTTAAAAGAATCCAATAGAACCGACTCATCATCCGGAACGCCACCTTCTGGGAAAATACAAATACTCAGTCCTTGATTTATTCTTTTTTGTGCCCGATTAAAAACTTCCATTTTACTTTTGGAACAACTTCTATCCACCAAAATACAGGTTCTTTTGTAGAAAAATCCAAATAAGGGAATTTTTGATAATTCTTTTTTGCCTACAAAAACAAAAGGGTTTTTAATTGTGGCAAGCATCAGCATAATATCAGCCATTGAGGTATGATTAGCAACAATCATATAGCTTTTATGCGACTCCAGTTCTTGATTTTTATCTATTTTATAATAAAAACCCATTCCAAAAAGAATACATTTTGCCCAAATACGAGCCATCTTAAAAAAATACGGATAACCACTTTCAGTCAGAATAGACAATACTAAGAAAGGAAACATTACTAGTATAGGAATGGCCATCAAAATATAAAACCATACACGCCATAACGTCCAGAAAATAATTTTTATTCCTCTCATGACATCAAAAATAAGGAATCATATGTTAATATTATTAAAAGAATTAAATTTGAAAATTATTTATAACATAAAAACTAGAAAAACCTTGCGAACTTTGCGAAAAACTTTGCAACCTTTGCGGTAAATAAAATCATAATGGCAAAAATACTTACTGGTGTTCAAAGCACAGGAACACCACATTTAGGCAACTTACTTGGAGCAATCATTCCCGCAATAGCATTATCTGACAATCCTGAGAACGAATCTTTTCTTTTCATCGCCGACTTGCATTCCATAACGCAAATAAAAAACGGGGAAACTTTAAGAGCAAACACGTATAGTACTGCTGCCGCTTGGCTGGCTTGTGGCTTGAATGTAGAAAAAGTAGTTTTCTACAGACAATCTGATGTGCCGCAAACTGCAGAATTATCCTGGTATTTGAGTTGTTTTTTCCCTTTTCAACGCTTGACATTAGCGCATTCTTTCAAAGATAAAGCAGACAGACTGGAAGATGTAAATGCTGGTTTGTTTTCCTATCCAATGTTGATGGCTGCCGATATTTTATTATACGATGCCGAGTTTGTTCCCGTAGGAAAAGACCAATTGCAACATCTTGAAATTACACGCGATGTAGCGTCGCGTTTCAACCACCAAATGGGAGAAACTTTTGTACTTCCTGAAGCCAAAATTCAAGAAGACAGCATGCTTATTCCTGGAACCAATGGTGGGAAAATGAGTAAATCTGCCAATAATATCATCAATATTTTCCTAGACGATAAAGCGTTGCGTAAACAAGTCATGAGTATTGAAACGGACAGTACGCCACTTGAAGAACCTAAGAATCCTGATACATGTAATGCTTTTGCTATTTATTCTTTATTAGCAAATGAAGAACAACTAGCGACTATGACTGCCAATTATTTGGGTGGAAATTACGGTTACGGTCACGCCAAACAAGCCTTATTTGAATTGATAACAGAAACATTCAAAACCGAAAGAGAAAAATACAATTACTACATCAACAATCTTCCTGAAGTAGACGCTTTACTCAAAAAAGGAGCCGAAAAAGCGACAGTTGTTGCCAATGGTGTTTTGAGTAGAGTGAGAGAAAAATTGGGGTTTGAAGCAATATAAAATCATTTTTTATTAAAAAAAGTCCTATTGCAATTGCATTATATTTGTAATTCACAACTTAATTTGTCACGCTGGAAGCGTCTCAATTAATTTTCTCTCGTGCATTGAGACGCTTCCAGCGTGACAAACTAAGTAGAGTGTGTTTGTTGCCCATCAATATTATTCCAACAATTTTTTTCTTGCTATTTGTCACGCTGGAAGCGTCTCTATTTTATGTTTTTTATATTCACTAAATCGCCTCAAACAATTTTCCCGGCAAAGGCCGAATCACCCCTTTCAGTTCCATATTCAAGAGCATTCCTGAGATTTTATAAATAGGAAAATCACAGCGCAAGGCAATAATATCCATTACTTCTTTTCCGGTTTTTAAAAGGTAATCATACACTTTTTGTTCCTCTTCTTCCAAAGTTACAAACAATTGTTTTTGTACTGGTTTTACTTTTTTCTCCAAGTCCCAATTCAAGATATAAATTAAATCGGCAGCACTGGTGAGCACATTTGCTTTTTGGGTTTTTATCAGGTTGTTACAACCTTGGCTGTATTTGTCCGTAACACGTCCCGGAACGGCAAAAACATCACGATTGTAATCATTCGCCATATTGGCCGTAATTAACGAACCACCTCTATCGGCTGACTCAATTACAATAGTCGCTTCGGTCATGCCGGCAACGATTCTGTTTCTTCGCACAAAATTTTCTTTATCCGGATTCGAGGAGCTCCAAAACTCCGTCATAAAACCACCGTTTTGTTCTACTTTGGCTACATACTTTTTATGCGTTTTAGGGTAAATTTGATTCAAACCATGTGCCACCACTCCTATCGTTTGTAAATTATGTTCCATTGCCAGTTGATGTGCCACGATATCAACACCGTAGGCAAAACCACTTACGATTATGGGATCCAGCGGTGCTAAATCCTCAATGAGTTTTCTACAGAATTCTATTCCATAAGAAGTGATTTGACGCGTGCCTACGATACTGATTATTTTTTTGTTTTTTAAATTGATATTCCCCGAGGTAAATAATAAAAGTGGTCCGTCGATACAATGTTTCAAACGTTCCGGATATTCTTCGTCTTGAAAATAAACGGCATTAATGTCATTTGATTTTATGTATTGAAGCTCTTGATTCGCTTTTTCGAACACTGATTTGTCTTTTAAATTTTTCAGTAACATAGAACCTACGCCATCAATGGCGGCGAGTTGCCCTGTTTTTGTATTAAAGACTTCTTCGGCACTTCCGCAATGCGTAATCAGTTTTTTGGCCATAATATCACCCACACCTTCTACTCTTTGTAATGCCAATAAATAAAATAAATCTTGTTCTAACATAATCTTTATTTGTTTGCTAGTTTAATCGTTTATTTGTTTAACCATATTGTACCCTAGACGATTAAACTAATAAATATTTTACCGATTAAACGATTTAACAAATAAACGATTAACCATTTGAAATTGAAAGCGGATTGTTAATAAAAATTGTGAATAAAATTTTGATAACTATTTTCGTTGTATAACTTTGTAAGTATGAAAATCGAACTCTACATCGCGCAGCTTTTATACCGATATCAATGTGTAACCGTTCCGGGATTCGGGGCTTTTTTGACCGAAACTCAGTCGGCTCAGTTGAATGAAAGCACGAATACATTTTCTCCTCCTAAAAAAATGATTTCTTTCAATGCGAATCTAAAGAATAATGATGGATTATTAGCAAATCATATTGCTCAAACTGAAAAAACATCTTATGAATATGCCGTAAGTGCCATTCAGTATGAGGTTTTTACTTGGAAAAAAGCATTAGAAGAAAACAACATTTTTTCTTTAAAAAACATAGGAGATTTTTGTTTGAATGCCGATAATAATTTGGTTTTCACGCCTTACGACCAAACCAATTATTTGGCAAGTTCTTTTGGTTTAGCTCCTTTTATTTCTCCTCTTGTAAAAAGAGAAATCTTCGAAAAACAATTACTAGCAATTGAAGAAAAAGAAACTATTCAATTGGTTCCTGAAACTAGAACAGCAAGTCCCTATTTAAAATATGCTGCGATTTTCGTATTAGGATTAGGTCTTACAGGAAGTGTTGGTTATTCCATTTACCAAAACCAAATCGCCTCAGAAACAATGCTTGTTGAAGCTGCTGTTCAAAAACAAGTACAAAATAAAATTCAAGAAGCTACTTTCTTTATCAAAAGTCCAGTTCCAGCTGTAACATTATCAGTTAAATCAACCGTTAAGGAAGCAAAAATGCCGTATCACATTATGGCTGGTGTTTATAGAGAAGAAAAAAATGCAACTAAGACCTTTAATCAATTAATTCATTTAGGATACAAAGCCCGT
Source organism: Flavobacterium algoris (assembly GCF_048158525.1). Classification (NCBI taxonomy): domain Bacteria; kingdom Pseudomonadati; phylum Bacteroidota; class Flavobacteriia; order Flavobacteriales; family Flavobacteriaceae; genus Flavobacterium; species Flavobacterium algoris. The sequence goes on along the minus strand of NZ_JBLNKT010000007.1, from coordinate 132,701 downwards.
CGCATTGCTCCTAATAAACATGGATTGTTTCCTGTACTTTACGGAAGCTATTCTACTTTTGCAGAAGCGCAAAAAGCACAATCTGAGATTCAGAAAAAACATAATCCAGAAGCTTGGATATTAATTGAATCCTTATAAAATGTAAAAAACCTATTCAAATCGAATAGGTTTTTTTTAGCTTTTAATTCAAACTTGCTTTAAACATTTTTAATTCGTCCCAAGTAAACTTCTCGCCTACTTGTTCTTTCAAATTATTCAAAGATTCCTCTTTGTAGCCTCTAAAAACTTCTCCAAGTTCCCGTAGCTTATCTTCGGGTAAAACATCCGTAATGGCAATGGTTCCGGCTTGAATAAGCCGTACTAAATGCCCGTCGATGGTTTGTATCGTCAGTTTTCTGATCGAAGCGATTTCTGCAACCGAATTCTTCTCCAGCCACAATTCATAGGTTTCCTGCACCGTAGATTTCTTAGGTTCTTTTTTATCTGATTTCTTTTTTGAAGTATAACGCTCCACATCGTTATCATCATCAATCAAAGTGATATTTAATTTCTTAAATTGATTCTGGATCGCTTCCGTTTTTCGGCTGATGTAATTTTTAATTTCTGACGAAGTCAATTTCTCTTTCGAAATAGTTTCACCAGCAACAACGGTTTCAATCAATAATTTGGCTTTCATTAATCGCAAAACAGCTTTAGACTGTAATTCTTCCAAAACGATTAATTCATCATAAAAGGCTTTTACTTTCTTGATGCGTTTTACTTCTTCCAGTTTCCAAAGGATTTCAAAAACCAAATCATCCATTGGCTCCAGAAAATAACCAAATGCTGCTTGAATTCTTTCCGAAATATGGTTTAAATCGGCAGTTTCTTGGCTGAAAAGCTTATTCAATTGGGATATGAATTTTTTGGATGGATCCAAAAGTTGTTCGATGACTTCCGTTTGCTTTTTGGCCCACACCGCATGTTTGGATTTCTCTGAATTTTCTGATTTTTCCGAATAGCTGAATCTATGATTCCGCCATTCCTGAGCCAAATCGGCCCAATCGAAGCTGTTAATCAAATAATTGTGGATGAAATTTTTGGTTTCAAAGTGCAGTGCATTTTCTAAAAATGAATCCGAAGCTTTGTTGAGTGAATAATCCATCACGTCCTGGTCATTAGAAATTCCATTCATTCGCAACGGAGAAAGCAAAATAAGCCCTTCTAACGAGCGCAAACGTGATAATGCCACATATGCTTGTCCTGGAAGAAAAACTTGCGAAACATCAAGCGCGGCTTTGTCAAATGTTAATCCCTGACTTTTGTGAACCGTTATCGCCCAAGCTAATTTTATTGGATAATGAACAAAAGTTCCTAAAACCTCTTCTTCAATTTCTTTGGTCATTTCGTCTACTTTGTAGCGAATGTTTTGCCATTCGTATTTTTCGACTTCTATGGTTTTGTTTTCTTCTGGAAAATAAACTAAGATTTCATGGCTCGAAAGCGATTTGACAATCCCCATTTTTCCGTTGAAATAGTTTTTATCAAAAGACAAATCGTTTTTGACAAACATGATTTGTGCCCCTACTTTTAACTTTAATTGTTCTTCAACAGGGAATATTTTCTCTGGAAAGTCTCCCACAATTTCCGGTTTATAAACCACCAACTTTCCCTCTAAATCTTCTAAAGCCTGCGAATTCATTGAATCCGCTTTATTGTTGTGTGTAGTTAAAGTAATATATCCTTTATTGGCTTTTAAATCAAAATCCGGTTTTACGTATTGATTTAAAGTTTGTATATCTTCTTGAGAAATCTGGTTGTTTCGCAGGTTGTTTAAAACAGCAATAAAGGTATCATCAGTCTGGCGAAAAATCTTGGATAGCTCAATGTATAACGGTGGATTTTGCTGTACGACGTGCGAATGGAAAAAGAATTTTCCTTTGTAATATGTTTTTAACGTTCTCCATTCTTCATCCCGAATTACAGGAGGCAATTGTAATAAGTCCCCAATAAACAATACTTGAACGCCCCCAAAAGGGGTACTTTTTTTACGGACGGTTTGCATCATATAATCCATGGCGTCCAGTAAATCAGCGCGAAGCATACTGACTTCATCAATTACCAACAACTCCATATTGCGAATCACGGATTTCTTCAAACCGCTCATTTTGAAATGCCTGCGCAAAGTAGCTTTGGTTTCAAATTTGGTACTTTCAGAAAATTGAGGCGATGAATTATCCGGAATAAATCCTCCAAACGGCAACTGAAACATGGAATGTATCGTTACACCGCCCGCATTTAAGGCCGCAATTCCCGTAGGTGCAACAACAACGGTATTCTTGTGCGTAGTTTGGATAATTTCGCGTAAAAGGGTAGTTTTTCCAGTTCCTGCTTTTCCGGTAAGGAAAACGGATCGATGGGTTTGATTGATGAATCGTAAGGTGTAGGCGGCGGCTTCAGAAATTGTTTGCATTAGGCGTGTATATATAAAGCTAAAGTATTGAAAATAGGATTCATATTTTAATTTTTGGAAGACAATTTATATCGTGATCCACTATTTTTTAGCCCCGATAGCAGCGAAAATCCTCGAGATTTAGAAAGTGATTTTTTCTAGCCGGAAAAGAGCGACCGCAGGAAGCTCCTTTTATGGGTAAGAAAAAACGCTTTCTAAACGAGAGATTATAGCGAATAGCGGGAAATTGCTTCAAAAAAAATGCCTCCAATCTAAATTTTAGACGAAGGCATTCATTTGAATTAATATAAAAATTATTTTTTAGCTTCTTCTTTTGGAGTTGCAGATTTGTATTTGTCGTTCAATTCTTTAATGATTGCTTTTGTGATATCATATTTGTCTTCAGCATACAAGATGGAAGCTGCGTCGCCGGTTCCGTAGATGTAAGAGTATCCTTTTTCTTTACCATAGATTTTTATGAATTTTTTTACACCACTAACCAACGAATCCATTTCTTTACCGCTTTCTTGTTGCAACTCTTGTGCTAATTGTTGTTGTGCAGCACCTAATTGTTGCTCTCTTTTTTGCAATTCAGCTCCTTTTTGTTGTGCCCAAGCTTGACCGTTAGCCTGTGCTTGTGCTTGAAAACCTGCTGCTTCTTGTTTGAAACGATTAATTTCAGCTTCTAGCTGTCTTCCTTTCTCGTCTGATTTAGCTTTATATTTTGCTTCTAGATCTTTGGCTTCTGTATATTCTTTCATCAACACTGAAGTATCTACGTAAGCTGTTTTTACTTCCTTAACTTCTGCTGCTGGTTTGTTACAAGATACAAGTGAAATTGAAAGTGCGATAATTACTAATGCTTTTGTACACATATTTTTAATATTTCTTTTTTGGAATTCGTGAATCGATTTCATTTTGGTAAATTTCTAGTTTTAAGTATTGGTGACAAAAATATAAAAAAATAGATAGCATTGACATAAAGTTTGAAAATTGCAAAATATTTATGATATAAGATTTGATTATTATAATTGATAAACGTATAATTTATGACTATTAAAAATAGACTTCATATCTTTTAAATAAACGAATTAGTTTAAAAATCCGACAAAGACTTCAATTTGCCTAAAAAACGTCGTTTAAATGCGCTTAAAATGTTTTTTAGTTGTTTTTTAGGATGTAAATGTGCGAAGAATACTCAAAATCGCTCTTCGCCTCCCAATTGGATTGTAATCCGATAAAAAAGGCTTTGATGAAATTCATTTTACCAGTTTTGTATTTTTCGGAAAGCAAGCTCACATAAAAAGAGTCAAATTTCATAGGAAGTACTTTTACTAATTTCATTTCTTCTTTTTCGAAAAGCATTTTTATTGCCTTTTTAGAAAAATGCCAAAAATGAATCGGCACATCATAAGCCGCCCAAAATTTTCCGTAATGTTTTGCGTCAAATGATTTGAAGTTTGGAACCGCAATTATTAAAGTTCCGTGTGGTTTTAATAATCGTTTTAATTCTTTTAATTGCTCGTCTAAATCTGGAACATGTTCCAGAACATGCCACATCGAAATAACGTCAAAAGAATGACTTTCTAATTCGCTTGTTTCATTAACAAAGGAAACACCTTTCTGTTTTGCAATCACTTTAGCTTTATCACTTGGTTCCACTCCTATGGTATGCCAACCGTTTTCTTTGGCCACCGATAAAAAATCTCCTGTTCCTGCGCCAATGTCTAAAATGCTTCCTTTATCAGGCTGCAACGAATTAATTAAATTCAGTTTGTTTTTCAGCGCAATGCTTTTTACAAAATGATAGGCTTTTTCAAACAAGGATCGCTTACTGTCTGTATGGGAAATGTAATCCACACTTTCGTAATACTTTCCTAAATTTTCTAAACTGGGTTGCGGATGTGTGATTAACATATCCAACGCTTCGTCATGATATAAATCGAATGTTTCTTGAGAAACAGAATAATCTTTAACGGTTAAAAAATGCTTTTTGTTTGAAATATCCATAGTGTTAGTTTTCAGTTTTCAGTCGCAGTTTGCAGCTGAATCCCTTTATATAATGTAAATTTGATTTTGTTTCACGTGGAACGTATTGATTTCTGATTTTAGATTAACGAATTTTGATTGCAGATTTAAATCAAAATTCGTTAATCTAAAATCAGAAATCAAACTTACCGTCCCATATAAATCAACAACACCGAAACATCGCTTGGTGAAACGCCGCTGATCCTTGATGCTTGAGAAATGGTTACAGGACGAATCTTGCTTAATTTTTGCTTTGCTTCAATCGACATTGATTTGATTTTATCGTAATCAAAATTCTCAGGAATTTTCACATCTTCCAAGCGCGTCAATTTATCTGCGTTGTTTCTTTCTTTTTCGATATAACCAGAATACTTCACTTGAATTTCGGCTTGTTCTAAAATTTCCTGATCCAAATCGTTGGCTGCAACATAAGCAGCAACCTTTTCAAATTTCATGATATCTTCCAAATCAATTTGCGGACGCGAAAGAACCTTAAACATCTTATCGCCTTGTGTAATCAAAGCCGTATCTTTTGATTCCAAAATAGGATTTGCTTCTGCAACCGAAACACTCGTTTCTTTAAAGAAAGCTACCATTTTTTCAGATTCATTTAGTTTGTGTTCCATTCTGCGCAAACGTGCTTCAGAAGCCAAACCAATTTCATGCGACATAGGTGTTAATCTAAAATCAGCATTATCCTGACGAAGCAACGTTCTATATTCCGCACGAGAAGTAAACATTCTGTATGGCTCTTCGGTTCCTTTGGTAATTAAGTCATCAATTAAAACTCCGATATACGCTTCATCTCTTTTTAAAATTAAAGGCGCTTTTTCATGTACTTTTAAATGCGCATTTATTCCAGCCATTAATCCTTGAGAAGCTGCTTCTTCATATCCGGTTGTTCCGTTTATTTGTCCTGCAAAATACAATCCTTCAACAAGCTTTGTTTCCAAAGTATGTTTTAATTGTGTCGGCGGGAAATAATCGTATTCGATTGCATAACCTGGACGAAAGAATTTCACTTTTTCAAATCCTACTACAGAACGCAACGCTTTGAATTGAATATCCTCAGGAAGCGAAGTTGAAAAACCATTTACATAAACCTCACAGGTATTCCACCCTTCTGGCTCAACAAATAATTGATGTCTTTCTTTATCCGCGAAACGATTAATTTTATCTTCTATTGACGGACAATATCTTGGTCCAAGACTTTTTATTCTACCGTTAAACATTGGTGAACGATCAAAACCTTCTCTCAAAATATCGTGAACATCAAGAGATGTATAGGTCATGTGACAAGACTTTTGATGAACCAACGGTGAAGTTATATCCGAGTACGAAAATTTATCCGGCTTAGCATCTCCTTTTTCTTCATTCATTTTAGAATAATCCAAAGAACGTCCATCCACTCGTGGAGGCGTTCCCGTCTTCATTCTGCCTGCTTGAAAACCTGCATTCACTAAATCTTCGGTAATTCCATACGCTGCACTCTCGCCTGCTCTTCCTCCACCAAATTGTTTTTCACCAATATGAATCAAACCATTTAGGAAAGTTCCATTGGTCAACACAACCGATTTAGATCGAATCTCTACTCCTAACGAAGTGCGGATTCCTTTTATTTTTCCGTTTTCAATAATCAATCCTTTCACCATCTCCTGATAAAAATCAAGATTAGGAGTTCCTTCCAGCATCATTCTCCATTCCTCAGCAAAACGCATGCGGTCACTTTGAACACGTGGAGACCACATTGCAGGACCTTTGGATTTGTTCAGCATCTTGAACTGAATCGCAGTTCGGTCTGAAACAATACCGGAGTACCCACCCAATGCATCAATCTCACGCACAATTTGCCCTTTGGCAATTCCGCCCATCGCCGGGTTGCAAGACATCTGAGCAATGTTCTGCAAACTCATTGTCACCAATAAAGTTTTTGAACCCAAATTTGCGGCAGCGGCAGCAGCCTCTGAACCGGCATGTCCCGCACCAACAACTATCACATCATATTCATCTAGAAACATCTTTTCGTATAATTTAACCCTTCAGTTGTATTCAGGTTGTAATTTTGAAATCTATTTTTTGTTTTGTTCCACGTGAAACATTCTATTGTAAACTCTTTCGATCGCAAAAATGTTCCACGTGAAACATAACGACCCTGATATTATAAAAGCAACTTACTGTTCCACGTGAAACAACGCTAGCTTTTCATCTTCTTTACTGCGCATCAAAAGCTCGTCCGCCTCCCCTTTGTCTTTATATCCACAGTAGTGCAAAACTCCGTGAACCAAAACACGTTTCAATTCGTCTTCAAAAGGAACATTAAAATCAACCGCATTATCTTTTACTCTTTCGATAGAAACAAAAACATCACCACTCAACTCATTCCCCATCGTGTAGTCAAAACTAATGATGTCCGTTAAAGTATCGTGATTAAGATATTCTAAATTGATTTTATGTAGATATTCATCGTCGCAAAAAATGTAGTTTATCTCTCCCTCTTTCTTGTTCTCTGAAGTAATTACATTAGATAACCAAGCAGCGACTGCTTCTTCGTTGTCTAAAGCAAAGTCGGTTTCGTAATTAAAATTGATCATTTTTTATTAAAATATTCTTGAACTTTTTGATTAAAATTCGAGCGCAAAGGTAAGGATTGTCTATTTAATATTTCTATGCTATTCAAATAATCTAATAAAGCAGCGGGCAGCGCGTTAGATTGATTATTAAACTCCTTTTTATTGGTTTCTGATTGGCGTTTATTTTCTTCTCCTTGTTGCTGCAAAGCCGTATTCAATTTCAACAATTCTTGTTTCACATTTAGAATCTTTTGAAGTGTTTCGTTTTTAAATCCTTTGTTTAATAACTGCTTTTCAATTTGCTTCATTTGTTCCAAAGCATTTTGTCCATTCCCACCTAAACCTTTTTTATTTAGTTCGTTTTCCAAAGCTTCACGCAACTGCTTTTGCTCTTTGTAAATTTCCATTATTCCTTCGGCATCACCTTCATCTTGATCACCTTGTTGACTTCCGTTTTCTCCGGATTTTCCTTCCTTACCAGTCTTGCCTTTCTCGCCGTCACCCGGTTTTTGACCTTTCTTAATTCCTTCTTTCATCTTCTCGCCCAAGCCATCTTGCCTTTTAATAATGTCCGGCAATTGCATCCCTTGTCCTTGACCAGGTTTAGGTTTCCCTGAACTCATTCCGGACAATGACATTTGCATCATGTTGAGCATATCACTAAGCATGTCCGCCAATTTATTAGCAGCAGCAATTGAATATTGCTGATGGGATAAACCTTTAGGAACCTGAGCATCGGATAAACTCTCTAGAGATTTATCAATATTGTAATGTACGTTGCCTATTTCTTTAGTCACCTCTTCGGCAATTTTAGGATTTCTCAAAGACATAGCAAACAAACTATCATCAACATGTTTGAACTGCTGTTTTAAATCTTGTTGAATTTTAATATTTTTATTATACCCTGGAGAACCTGCTTTATGCCCTTTAAACTGATTCATCAAATCTTCCTGTGATAAAGAAAATGCCAATAAATTATCCAAAATTTGTCGCAACATAACAACATCTTCTTGAAGCTGCTCCTTCTCATTTCCTTCCAAAGTCTGTGCCATTTTTGCCGCCATCTCTTTCAACTTTTTCGAGGCGCTTTTTTGATTTGGCTTAGCTTTCGCTTTATTGTCTTTCTTCAATTCCTCAGAAGCTTTCTTCAAATCTTGATCGATACTTTTTTCTTTTACATCATCATTAGGAAGATCTATCGGCGATTTCAATTCCTTATTTTCTTTTTCTAAATCTTTTAAATCTTCTTGTATCTTGTCAAATTCCGAATTAATATCTTCTTGTTTATCTAGTTTGTTTTCCTTTTCATCATCGGATAATTTATCTTGTTTTTCGGAAAGCTTAACCAATTTATCCCCTAACTGTTCCGCTTTCTTTTCTACATAATACTTCTTAGTCAACTCAACTAATTGTTCTAAATTTTTAGTTTGATTTTTACTGTTTTGTTTAAATTTATCTAATTTAGAAAGTAGCTCTTCGTTTTTAATTTTGTCATTCAGTTCTTTTAATTCATCCAATAATTTTTGGTTTTTATCCAAATCTTTATCGGCTATGTCCATACGCTTTTCTAACTCTTCTTTTAGCTCATCCTTTTTATCGGTTTTGAATTTATCCAAATTATCCTTCATTTTCTCCGCAAACTGTTTCATCATTTCATCTTGTTGCTTTTGGCGTTTGATGAAATCATTTACTTTCTGCTGGTCTTTAAATTCAAGATTGTCTTTCTCTTTTCCGGTTTTTTGCAGTTTTTCAATTTCGGAAATTTGCTTGTCTTGGTTTTTTAAGGACTTCTCTAAACCGTTGATGTTATCATTTTGCAGTTGCAAAATTTCATCTTCTTTCTCTTCGTCAGTCGAAACACGATTCGAGAAAACGGAAGATTTTGTGCTTTTAAAATGATGAATGGCATCATTGTCATACACCTCAAAATAATAGTCATATGAAACTCCCTGCTCTACCGGAAGATTACTCGGGAATGAAAATACAAATTGATCAACAGCTGCTTTTTTAACAGCGATTGTTCCACGTTTAGCAGTTTGTGGTTTGTTTCTTTCATAATACACAATCTGAAGTTTAGACAATCCATAATCATCAGAGATTTGTCCCAAAACATAGTTCCGTCCTACCTTCAAACTGTCTGGCGCATTGTTTACACTAATGGCTGGAAACTGATCTTTGACAATGGTAAGCTGATAATTCAGTTTTTCGTAGTTTTTTACCTTATCATTCGAAGTAAGGATTTGATAATCTGTGTTTTGAAGTATATTTTTAGATAAAGTAAAGCTGTTTTCAGTTTTCGAAAAAGGAATATTAGACATTCCGTCAATCCAGTCTACTTTTTGTGTGGCTTGAGTATCCATATTCCAAGTAACACGAGTTCCTTCGGGAATAATGGCGTTACCAGTTCCTTTGATGTTTTCAGGTTTTTTATTCAAATAAGAAGGAAAGTTCAATTGCATTTCGAAATTAGCAATCGAAGGAACCGTAATCACTTTCAATTCATAATCCGAAGAAGAAACAGCATTTCCCTCCACGTGGAACAAAACAGCTTCAGAAGGCTTTAGAATTTTAAATTCAAACTCTCCTGCATTTGTGTTTTCCATAAAATAACTTTCGTCACCTATAAAAATCATGGCGTTCTCTGGAACAACTTTACCTACTGTTTTAACTCGAAGTATAAAATCCTTGCCTTGTTCGGTTTGCAGGTTCGAATTCAAAACCACAAACTTAAAAGGAGCTGGCGGTAAAAAAGCCGAATTGAAATGCACTACTCTATTCAGACTTTGCGAAATCACATTGCTGTTACCCGAAAAATAAAAGACGGCAAAAAACAAAATAGGAATAAATGCTAACGGTAAATATTTTTGGTTTGAATTGAAGTTTATGGCGTTGCCAAAAGGGATTGGTTGCAATGCATTGGCTTTTTGTTCAATCGATGCGAGTAACAATTCTGATTTATTTAGATGATTATCAGCATCCGCCAATTGCAGAAAATTAGTCAGCTTGTCGCTCACTTCCGTAAAATGATTTCCAATTATAGCTGAAGCCTGATTGTAATCGATTCCTTTTTGGAGTTTAAACAATTTAAATATTGGAAATAAAATAAATCTTGACAACAAATACACTTCAACTCCTACAAAAACCCAAAATAAAATCGTTCTTCCCATTGGCTTGAGCCAAAGAAAATATTCGACGAAAAGTGTAACTAGAAAATACAACAATCCTAAACCGATAAAGAAAATGATTCCCCGTATCAATTCATTGGTGTAAAACTTTCTGATAAAAGCTTCCAGTTTCCTGTAAATAATATTTGAGTGTTCCAAAATTTATAACATGTTTTTATAACCACTAAAAGTAACAATTTTTTAAATTCAGACCATGTTAAAAATATAATAATCGAAAAAAGTAGATTGCTGATTCATCATAAAGTTTACAAAGGGTTAAAAAAATTAAACCATATAAGGAATTTAAGAACATATAAGGTTTGTATCGAATTACCTTATATGCTAATTAAATAAAAAAGAACTTTGTGTCTTTGTGTCTTCGTGGCGATAAGAAGTTCTTATCTTTGCAAAAAATTTACAGCAATGTCTAAACAAGTTCGTGTGCGTTTTGCACCAAGTCCAACTGGACCTTTACATATTGGCGGAGTACGTACCGCATTATTCAATTATTTGTTTGCCAAAAAAAACAATGGTGTTTTCTTCTTACGAATTGAAGACACTGACCAAAACCGTTTTGTTCCCGGAGCCGAAGAATATATCATGGAAGCACTGGAATGGCTAGGAATTGCTCCAGATGAAACTATTGGAAAAAACGAAAAATTTGGTCCTTACCGTCAAAGCGAAAGAAAAGATTTGTACCAACAATATGCTGATCAATTAATCAATTCCGGCAATGCGTATTACGCTTTTGATACCGCAGAAGCTTTGGACGCAGAGAGAAAATTAGAAGAAGAACAAGGAAATACCTTTATATACAATCACCACAACAGAGAAAAATTAGACACTTCTTTGGCTATTTCTACTGAAGAAACTGCCAGAAGAATTGCTGATGGAGAACATTATGTAATCCGTTTTAAAACTCCGGTTAATGAAACTTTACATTTACATGACATCATTCGTGGTGACGTAAAGTTTGAAACGAGTCTTTTAGATGATAAAGTATTGTTTAAAAGCGACGGAATGCCAACCTATCACTTGGCTAATATTGTAGATGATCATTTAATGGAAACTTCTCATGTAATTCGTGGTGAAGAATGGTTGCCTTCGATGCCTTTACACGTTTTATTGTACAGAGCCTTTGGCTGGAAAGCACCAGAATTTGCACATTTACCATTGATTATGAAACCTGTTGGAAACGGAAAATTATCCAAACGTGACGGTGACAAGATGGGATTTCCAGTATTTCCACTAGATTGGAAAACTGAAGAAGGTGTTTCATCAGGGTACAGAGAAAAAGGATTTTTCCCGGAAGCAGTCGTTAACTTCTTAGCTTTATTAGGTTGGAATGATGGAACTGAAAAAGAATTATTCACGCTGGAAGAATTAGTTGAAGCATTTGATTTGAACAGAGTTCACAAAGCTGGAGCTAAATTTGATCCTGAAAAAAACAAATGGTTCAATCACCAATATTTGGTAAAACAAGAAAACATTAATTTAGCGAAATCCTTTGCTCCTATTGTAGAATCTAAGGATGTTAACCGATATTATTCTTTGGTAGAACTGACAAAAATTGTTTCTTTAATCAAAGAACGCGCTCATTTTGTTTCTGAATTTTGGGAATTAAGTGATTTCTTTTTTATGGCTCCAATATCGTATGATGAAAAAGCACGGAAAAACTGGAAAGAAGAAACGCCAACATTGATGGAAGAATTAATTTCTGTTATAGAAGAAATCACTGATTTTACTTCGATGAATATCGAAACTATTGTAAAAGATTGGATGACAAAAAACGAAATTGGAATGGGCAAAGTAATGCAACCATTTCGTTTGAGCTTGGTTGGAGCGCTGAAAGGTCCTCACCTATTTGATATCGTTGAAGTAATTGGAAAAGACGAAACAGTTAACAGAATTCAAAAAGCAATAGCTACTTTATAAAAAAAATCCTTTCAGTCCCGAAGCTTCTTGACTGAAAGGGTTAATGCTAAAAAGCTTCAAATCCAGATTAAGGATTAGAAGCTTTTTTTATGGTTATGCTTTGAAGAAAGTTACTTTATAATATTCTTCATTATCTGATTCTAGTAACCAAATTCCTTTCTCAGAAATAATAGTATTGAAAAACAATTTCTTTTTTGAATCTATATTTTTCAAATAATCTGCAACTTTTTTGTTAGTATCAATAGCAATCAAACCATCATTATCAAATACTTTCTTTTTATAACCTTCATATTCATAAAAAGAAAGGAAGAAAGCCCTATAGTCTCCTTTAAGTGTGTATATCTTATCTTCTTTATAAGAAATCTTATTTTTGTTTAAAATTTTACCCGTATTTTTATCTAAAAGACCGTAATGAACATAATCAAAAGTATTATCCGTGCCAGTTTGAAAAAGTAAATTATCATTATACATTGAAAATTTTGAAAACAAACCAACTAAATAAAATTTATGGTTAAATTCTTTTACATCATCAATTTTATTAATTGATTCCCATATTTTTTTTCCAGTTTTATCAAACTTAAAGACATAATACCCTGATGGTGTATTCATATCATTTAATTTTTCTGCTTTATTGCCAAACAAACCATAAATATATACATCTCCGGTTTTTTTATCTTCCAATAAATCATTAATTCCCATATCAGATTTAAATCTTGCCATTTCATTTGTACGACTTCGTCCAATACATACTTTACCTGTATTAGAATAAATTAAATAATCCAAAGGCAAAGAAATGCTATAATTTTTTTCGTCAATTTTTTTTCCGTCAGTATTATAAAAAGTTCTAAACAAAATAGTTGACTTATAATCTTTAGAAATGGATTTAGTAATGATTTCGAATTTATCATTGTCTATCAAATTTGCAACAAAACCTAAAGATTCTTCGGGTTTTACAGACTCTTCACCTAATAATCTATTAATATCAGGTTTTTGAATGGGTATAATCTTCTTATCTTTTGAAAAAAGATTTAAAATTTTTAAATATAGTTCATCTTTCTCATAAACAACTTTGTTTTTATCTTTTTCATCAACAATATCCAATTCATATTTATCATTAAAAAACTGATTTCCAAATGTGTAATTATGATTAAAAATACTTCCTTTAAAATTATGATAATTACGATCCTCTTCATCATCAGAAAAATTTAAAGTAGGTGTTTGTTTCCCATTAACAACATACTTATACGTTTTAGCACCTGAAAATTTTGTAAAATCAACTAATTTAAATGTATTTTCAGTTATTGAAAAAATAGATCCAGCGGTTTCAAAATTATCTGCTAAAATTTCTTTTTTTCCATTACTGTCATAACTGCTAATGTTACTTATCCTTCTGTTAATAGACATCGAAGCATATGCCCCTTTCTCGATAACAATCTTGTCACTTATGGGAAGATAATGGTATCGCATTGGAATGTTATCCTTTTCAAACTTTTCCTCTACAATCGTGGTTTGAGCATTCATATAAATGCTAGAAAGTAACACAAAATAAAAAAGTGGCTTCTTCATAAGTAAATTTAATTTTAAGTTAAAAATAGAAATCCCTCAAATGTAACACATTAGAGGGATTTTTTATAATTTTTAATATAAATTTTCTTATAAATAAAGAATCAAATCTCCATTGATAATTCCTGGATTTCCTTTGAAATTTACCCCTAAATTCTTCGTGTTCAAGTTACCCAGCATATTGTTTATTCCATATTGATAGGAAACATTAAGTCGGAAATGACGTACCCCAGCAGTTATTCCTACTGTGGGATAAAAATTAAATTTAGAAATATCCTCAATGTCTTTTGCCAATAAAGTGGTTCCTGAAATGATGTTATTTTCGTTTTGGATATCCACTTTCAATTTTCCGTTTACTTGAACTAATGGCCCAAATTCAACACTCAAATGATTTTCGATCAATTTATAACTCAACTGCAATGATATTTGACCAGAAGGCAATTTATAATTTACGTCTTCATTTGCTAAAAAAAGCGTTTTTGTGGCAACTGAAAAATTATTTTCACTAAACTGCATTGCGTAAACCATGTCCCAATTGTCATAGAAATTTCCTCGCATCGAAAGCCCGGCATTCCATCCTGTTCCTGGTTTAGTTTGGAAATTATTTGTGTTCAACGTGAATTGATTGATACCTAAACTGATACCAATTCTGTTAGAATCCCTGTATCCATATTGGGCAAAAGCAGTTATGGTAATTAAAATAAAAACCGAAGTAAGATATATCCTTTTCATAAAATTAAATTAAACAAAGACAAACCTAAAGTTTTTTTGTAATTTAACAGTAATTTTTTAAACTAAATTATTCATACTATGGACATTCCGTTGATTATTTTTCTTGTATTTGTATTATTTATTTTTCTTTCCTCCTTCTTCACGGTAAAACAACAATCCTCGATTATTATTGAACGCTTTGGAAAATTCTTAAGTGTTCGAAATTCTGGGTTGCAACTAAAAATTCCATTGATTGATCGAATTGCAGGACGTGTAAATCTAAAAATCCAACAGTTAGACGTTATCATTGAAACCAAAACCAAAGACAATGTGTTTGTAAAAATGAAAGTTTCTGTTCAATTCAAAGTGATTCAGGAAAAAGTCTACGATGCCTTTTATAAACTGGAATATCCACACGATCAGATTACGGCGTATGTTTTTGATGTAGTTCGTGCCGAGGTTCCAAAACTGAAATTAGATGATGTTTTCGAAAGAAAAGATGATATTGCAATAGCCGTAAAACGGGAATTAAACGAAGCTATGACTACTTATGGGTATGATATAATCAATACTTTAGTAACGGATATTGATCCGGATATTCAAGTAAAAAATGCCATGAATAGAATTAATGCTGCTGACAGAGAGAAAACTGCAGCTGAATTTGAAGGAGAAAGTACAAGAATAAGAATTGTAGCCAAAGCCAAAGCAGAAGCTGAAAGCAAACGTTTACAAGGACAAGGAATTGCTGATCAAAGACGTGAAATTGCTCGTGGACTTGTAGAAAGTGTAGAGGTTTTAAATCGTGTGGGAATCAACTCGCAAGAAGCATCGGCTTTAATTGTGGTTACGCAACATTACGATACGCTACAGGCCATTGGCGCCGACGCAAACTCTAATTTAATTTTATTGCCTAATTCTCCTCAAGCCGGAAGCGATATGTTGAATAACATGGTAGCCTCTTTTACAGCCTCAAACCAAATGGGGGAACTGATGAAGAAAAACAATAAAAAGGTGAAACCAAAAACAGAGGAACATCAAACAGGTCATCAAGCGCCACAACCTCCAGAAAACCCTGAAATAGAAATATAATTTTTAAATAAAAAAGAGGCTTAATTGCCTCTTTTTCTTTTTGATAACCAGTTTTTTACAAACGGAACTGCTTTATTTAGTAAAAAAGGAATCGCCGTTGATACGATAGTTCCATAAGGAATAGCGGAACTATAGGTTCCTATTAAGTCACTTACAATGTTTTGTGGTGTAAAGCTCTCTTTAGTTTTTTTAACACCATAAACCAATTTTTGATAACTGATTTCCTTTTCAATCTTTAAGATTTCCAGTTCCCTTTCTATTTGAGCATAAGAAGAGTATTTTTTAGTTTCCATAATTTTTAGTCGTTAAAAAATATTTCTGAAAATTTCTCTAAAATTGGACCTTCAACTATTTTGTCTTTAACTAAAAACAAAAGACCTGTTGCAACAAGATACGCTCCTCCTATGATTAGAAATCCAAGCGGATAACTATCTAAAGAATTGCCTATTGCCATAGCAGCCGCTACAGAGCAAAACAATAAGACCATACCGAAACATAAAAAAATCAATGAGAACTTAAGAATCATGGTAGTAGACTTCATTGCTACTTTAAAACCCCATAATTTATAATAAGCCTTGTTGTTTTTTAAATATGCCTGGATTTGTTCCTGAATATCTTCTGTATTTTCTTTTAATTCTTCAAAAGCCATATTTATTTGTTTTTAATATCAATTAGAAAATAACCAATATTATTTTTGAAGTTTAGCATTTTGTTCTTTTAAATCTGCCAACTTTGATTCTAAAAAAGAAATCACATCTTCTGTTTTATGGCTCACATTAGAAATCAATTCTTCATAAGTTTCTTGAAGTTCTTTTTTTTTGTTGTGAACAAATTTACTCTTTAACTCTTCAGATGCATTTTCAAATTTGTGTTTTAAATCTTTTATGGCATCATCATAACCATCTTTAAATTTTTCTCTTGTTTTTGTACCTTTATCTGGCGCAAACAAAATTCCAATTCCAGCTCCAATGGCTGCACCAGTTAATAGAGCCAATAATGTATTTCCTGCGTTATTCGACATGATATTCCATTTTTGATTGTTAATTATTAAAATTACGAATTTTATTAACATATCGTTGTTAACAAGCAGTTAATTTATTTTAAACAAGGCTAAAAATCGAAATAAAACGCGCTATTAAAACAAATCTTTAACAAGTATATAAGAACTCGTAAAACTTAAAAAAAGACTTTAAATCCAGTTTATTTAAGCCGTTTTTAATTAATAAATCTTATGGAAAATTAATTTTTTATATCAATTTACTATAATAAAAAAAGCGCCTTATAAAAGACGCTTTTAATCATTAAAATCTATAAGTAAGATTTAATTCTAAAATTTCAGTTCATTCAATAATTCCAAAACTTTTTCTGTTTTTTCATTCTTTTTTAATTCTGAAAGCTGCGTTTCAAAAAGACTGAAATTATTCAAATCATTTTGTAAATTTTGAATTGCCAAAATTCTAACCGCAGCCATTTGACTTTTTAACGACATCGTGTATAATTTGGTCAAAGATTCTTCTTCGATATCTTTGACTTGTACTTTATCTGAATAATGCAAAATCAAATTCGAAAATAACAAGGAGTTATTGTCATTTTTAATGTTTTTGACAATAGTCTGAATAATTAAACTGTAGTTATCAATACTTTTTATGTTATCAACAATACTGTTTAAAATTAAATTGGCATTATTTTCGTCTTTTTCCTTCACATATTTATTGATTTCTTTTTGGGTATTCATCAATAAATTTTCTTCTTTTTTGCCTTTTTCTTCCCAAGCATCTTTCAATCCTACGGTTTTATTAAAGACAATTTTATCTTCCGTCGTGTCTTTATCAACATTGAAATATCCCAAACGTTGAAACTGGAATTTTTCATCTGATTGTACCGTTGCTAAACTTGGTTCAACAAATCCTTTTACAATTTGTAATGAACTAGGATTCATAAATTCTAAGAAATTTTTCTCTTTATGACTATCTGGTGCTTCATCAATAAACAAACGATCGTACAAACGAACTTCCGCTTCTAGAGCATGTTGTATAGAAACCCAATGCAAGGTTCCGGCCACTTTTCTCTGACTGGCTTCACTCCCACTTCCACTGCGACTGTCTTCATCATAAGTCACGTGAATTTCAGTAATAGTTCCTGCTGCATCTTTTACAACACTTTCTCCTTTAATGATATAGGCATTTTTAAGACGCACTTCTCTCCCTAAACTCAATCGGAAAAATTTAGCTGGAGCTTCTTCTAAAAAGTCTTCTCTTTCAATGTATAATTCTCTTGAAAAAGGAACTTTTCTAAATCCAGCACTTTCATCTTCCTGATTATTTTCGGCTTCTAACCATTCTTCTTTATCTTCGGGATAATTCGTAATCACCATTTTTATGGGATCCAAAACCGCCATAACTCTAGGAGCTTTTTTGTTTAAATCTTCGCGCAAGCAAAATTCCAAAAGTGAAAAATCAATTATATTTTCTCTTTTGGCAACACCAATAATATCACAAAACTTACGAATAGAATTGGCTGTATAACCTCTTCTACGTAATCCTGAAATCGTTGGCATTCTAGGATCGTCCCACCCATTTACTATATTTTCCTGAACCAATTGCAATAGTTTTCGCTTGCTCATTACCGTGTAATTCAAGTTCAAACGCGCAAATTCATATTGATGTGGTCTTACTTTTGAGTCATCATAAATCTGGTCTAAAAACCAATTGTATAATTCACGGTGCATCACAAATTCAAGTGTACAAATAGAATGTGAAATTTGCTCTATATAATCACTTTCTCCGTGTGCATAATCATACATTGGATAAATATTCCAATCATTGCCTGTTCTGTGATGATGACGGTGTAAAATACGGTACATCAATGGATCACGCATCAGCATGTTTTTTGAAGCCATATCAATTTTGGCACGTAAAACATGACTTCCTTCCGGAAAATCACCTTTTTTCATTCCTTCGAATAAAGTAAGATTTTCTTCAATAGAACGGTTTCTATAAGGTCCATCAACTCCGGGTTGTGTTGGCGTTCCTTTTTGAATTGCCATGTCTTCAGAAGATTGACTGTCTATATACGCTTTACCGTTTTTAATCATGGCAAGCGCCCATTCGTATAACTGCTGAAAATAATCAGAAGAGTACAATTCTTCGGTCCAATTAAAACCCAACCATTTCAAATCTTCTTTGATTGCATCTACATATTCCTGTTCTTCTTTGGCTGGATTGGTATCATCAAAACGCAAATTAACTGGCGCATTGTATTTTAATCCTAAACCAAAATTTAAGCAAATAGATTTGGCGTGACCAATGTGTAAATACCCATTAGGCTCCGGTGGAAAACGAAAACGTAATTTATCTTGTGGAAAACCATTGGATAAACTGTCCTCAATGATTTGTTCTATAAAATGGAGTGATTTTTCTTCGGTTGACATTTTTTTGTTTAATTTTAGCAAAGATAAATAAATGGTTTAAAGTTTACTGTTTAAAGTTAAAGAGATAGCTTTAAACCTAAAAAAATTTGAACAAAAAATTAAAAAATGGGATTTATAAAATTAAAAAATATCAGAACCTACTCCTATCACGGTTGCTTGATTGAAGAAGGAAAAATTGGTTCTGATTATTCAGTTGATTTAAAAGTTAAAACAGATTTGCGACAATCATCTATTACAGATAATTTGGTTGACACAGTCGATTATGTGTTGTTAAACCAAATTGTGGTGGAAGAAATGGCAATCAGAGCCAACTTATTAGAACATGTTGCACAACGCATCATTGCCAGAATTATGAAAGAAGTTCCAGCCATTTCAAGAGTTATTCTGGGTGTTTCAAAGTTAAATCCTCCTATTGGTGGTGACGTTGAAGCGGTTACAATAGAAATGGAAGAATATAGAAGTTAAATTAAAAATGTTTCAAAGGGTTTAATAAATATTTTTTGAAATTTTTAAACTTTAAACTTTTAAACTTTAAACTTTTTAGTTACTTTTGCCATCCGTTCAACTACGGCGTCGTGGCCGAGCGGCTAGGCTGGGCTCTGCAAAAGCTCCTACTCCGGTTCGAATCCGGACGATGCCTCTAAAACCTTCAAAGCAATTTGGAGGTTTTTTTTTATGGCTAATTTTTAAGAAAAATAAAATTATAGTTCGAATCCGGACATAACTCTTATCCTTCAAAGCAATTTGGAGGTTTTTTATGTATAATTTTTAAGAAAAATTAATTAAAGTTATTGTTCGAATCCGGACATAACTCTCATCCTTCAAAGCAATTTGGAGGTTTTTTTTTATGGCTAATTTTTAAGAAAAATTAATTAAAGTTATGGTTCTAATCCAAACGAAACTCATATTCTTCAAAGCAATTTGGAGGTTTTTTTTTATGGCTAATTTTTAAGAAAAATTAAATAAAATTATAGTTCGAATCCGGACAGAACTCTTATCCTTCAAAGCAATTTGGAGGTTTTTTATGTATAATTTTTAAGAAAAATTAATTAAAGTTATTGTTCGAATCCGTCCCGAAGCTTCGGGAGATGCGGCTGAAACCTTCAAAGCAATTTGGAGGTTTTTTATGGAAAATTTTAATATAAAGATTCTCAATTGTAAACCAAAATAGCACACAGATTATACAGATTAAACGGATTAGCACAGATTCTTTGTTGGTAACAATAAGAGAAAGCATAATCATTGAAACTTAAATGAACTTATATTCCTTAAATGGTCTATAATTTTCAACATATGAGAAATATAAGTTCATATAAGAAATAGTATAATTATTCAATTTGTCAAAAAAAAAGTCTAAATCTGGATATTTCTATCGGATTTAGACTTTTTTTATTATTGAAAGAAAAACGTATTTACTTATTTATCAATCTTTTCGAATGCATCTTTAACCATTTCTTTTTCTTTTGGAAACCATCCTTGAGTGATTAAAACTATTCCGAAAATCATCATCACGATGCTGATTCCTTTCTTAATTTTAAGAATATTATTGGGTGTTAATTTTGTTTTTAATTGCTTCGCTAAAGCTATTTTAATACAATCAATCAGTAAATAAGAAAGTATTACACTGATAAAAAAAGTAATCATTCTGGAAGTTTGCATTTCTAATTTTGGTCCTACTGAAATGATAATAGCCAACCAAAAACCAAGAACGCCAATATTAATAATATTCAGAAAAAAACCTTTTATAAAAAGACTTAAATAATTCTTTTTTATAATCTCATTATCTATTGCTTCTGTATTTATTTTTTCTTCTTTTTTTAACCGGACAAAAGAAATGATACCATAAACTAACATCAATATTCCACCAAAAATAAAAAGGGCAGGTTTATCTTTTAAACTTTGAATTAATCTGTAACTGCCTAAATAAGCTATTCCGATGAATACAATATCACCTAAAACAACCCCTAAATCAAAAACTAAAGCAGCTCTAAATCCCTTTATAATACTCGTTTCAAGTAATATAAAAAACACAGGACCAACCATAAAACTCAAAAAAATTCCCCAAGGAATACCGGATAAAATATCGTTTATCATTAAAAATCAAAATTTATCAGAATAGAATGCAAAACTATTATTTTTCTATGATAGTACCACCTAACAATGTTTCTTTATTAATTTGTTTTGGTTTTCCATGAATATAAATAGAACCACCAGCTTTCACTTTTGCATCGACCAATGTAGTAGCATAGATTTCTGCCTTTCCTCCTGCAGCGACGCTTATTGATGTTTGTGCAGTATGTAAATCACTTGCTTTCAAAATTCCACCAGATGTAATGACAACATCTTGATTTAATGCTTTTCCTGAAATATCAATTATTCCTCCTGAATTTGCTTTAACATTCACTTTTTCCACATCTAAATCAATGTTTATTTCTGATCCGGCTTTTGAATTTAAATCAATACTGGTTTGTTTAAAAGTGTTCTCACTTGAAACATAACTTCCCTCGCTTGCACTGATACTTTCAATTTTTTTAAAATATAATTTAACAGTAATAGCATCACCCGATAATAATTTTGGAAAAGGCATTCTTATCTTTAATTCTCCATTTTTATTAACTATTTCAACTTCATCAGCTCTATTTCCTGTTATAATAATTTTATTTTCTGAGCCTGAGATTAATTTAACATTGATCTTATCAAATACTTTAACTGCATCAAAATCTCCTAAGTTTCTGGTTATCTGTGCATTTATTAGTTGACTTAAAAATACAAAGGCAATAATCACTAATTTTTTCATTTTTTTTATTTTATTGGTTCTTCAATTCTTCTTAAAAAATTAAAATCCAGTTGTTTTTTAACTAAATCGGCATTTTTTACTTTAACGTAAATTTCATCTCCTAATTGTAATAATTTACCCGAAGTTGCGCCAGTTAATGCATATTGTTTTTCATCAAAGGTGTAATAATCGTCTTTTATATCTCGGATTCTACACATTCCTTCACATTTATTCTCGATAATTTCTACATAAATTCCCCATTCCGTCACACCGGAAATTACTCCTAAAAATTCTTGATCCTGATGATCTTGCATGTATTTTACCTGCATGTATTTGATAGAATCACGTTCTGCATTAGTTGCTAAACCTTCCATTGTTGAAGAATGAACACATTTCGTTTCATACGTTTCTTCATCAACTGATTTTCCACCGTCAAGATAATGCTGCAACAATCGGTGCACCATTACATCAGGATAACGACGAATTGGTGAAGTAAAATGCGAATAATATTCAAAAGCCAAACCGTAATGTCCGATGTTATCCGTAGAATATTTGGCTTTACTCATACTTCTAATCGCCAAAGTATCGATTAAATTTTGTTCTTTTTTACCATTCACTTCTTCCATCAAAGCATTCAATGATTTAGAAATATCGCCTTTATTGCGGAAATCAATTTTGTAACCAAACTTGGCAATAACCGTTTGCATGGCAATTAATTTATCTTCATTTGGCTCATCATGAATCCTGTAAATGAAGGTTTTCTTTTGTTTTCCAATGAACTCTGCTACTTTTTTATTAGCCAAAAGCATGAATTCTTCGATCAGATGATTGGCATCTTTGGAAACTTTAAAATAAACACCTTGAGGCTCCCCGTTTTGATCTAAATTGAATTTTACTTCCATTTTATCAAAAGAAATGGCTCCATCAGCCATTCTTCTTTTTCTGAAAATTTTAGCTAATTCGTCCATTTTTAAAGTCGCTGAGACAATTTCTTTAGAAACTTGATACGAACTTCCAGTTATTGAAATTTCTTCCGGAATCACATCGTCCTTCGTTTCTATGATATACTGCGCTTCTTCGTATGAGAATCGTTGATCAGAGTAAATTACAGTTCGACCAAACCATTGATTGACCACTTGCGATGTTTCAGTGATTTCAAAAATAGCCGAAAACGTATATTTTTCTTCATTGGGACGCAACGAACAAGCAAAATTTGATAATACTTCCGGTAACATGGGCACTACCCTATCGACTAAATAAACGGATGTTGCTCTTTGATATGCTTCATCATCTAGGATGGTTCCTTCTTCAAGATAATACGAAACATCGGCAATATGAATACCAATTTCGTAATTGCCATTTTCTAATTTTTTAAATGATAAGGCATCATCAAAATCTTTGGCATCTTTTGGATCAATCGTAAAAGTCAACGTATCGCGCATGTCACGACGTTTGGCAATTTCACTTTCTTCTATCGAGGTATCTATTTTTTGAGCATAGGTTTCCACTTCAATAGGAAATTCTGATGGTAAACCGTATTCTGCAAGAATAGCGTGAATTTCGGTATCATGTTCTCCTGGTTTTCCTAATACTTTTATTACTTTTCCAAAAGGACTATCAGCTCTGTCTGGCCAATCTTCGATATGAACTAAAACTACATCTCCTTGCTCTGCCTCTCCTATTTTATCTTTTGGAATAAAAATATCTGTATACATTTTTGGATTGGCAGTAGAAACAAAAGAGAAATTTTTCTGGATATCGATAACACCCACAAAATCCGTTTTATTTCTTTCAATCACTTCAATCACTTCACCTTCAGGTCGTTTCCCTTTTCTTCGATTGTAAACATATACTTTTACAATATCTTTATCTAAAGCGTGATTTAAATTATTGGTGGGAATGAAAACATCTTCTTCTAGATCCGCACAAACAAAATAAGCTGTTTTACGGCCTGTCATGTCAATCTTACCTTCGTAATAGTCTTTGCTTACCGCTTTTATTAAATACTTCCCCGGTTCTGATTCTATAATTTTATCTTGAGAGGCCAGAATCTTTAAATCTTTTATAATTTGATTTCTACTTTCGGTGTCATCCAGTTCCAGCTTTGCTCCTATTTGTTTATAATTGAATGCTTTATTAGCACTTTGCGACAATATTTTTACTATTTTATCAGAGAAATCTTTCTCTTTTTTGATCGGCTTTCTTAATCTTTTACTCATACTTCTTTTCTTATTGCGCATAAAATTACGAAATAGTTAATCGTTATCAATAAACGGTTAGCAGTTTTAAAGAAAATATAACTTTACAGAATAGTTGTACCTTTATAAAAACAATTAAAATGGAAGATTTTCAAACTATTGCTATTTTTAATTATTCACATGAAATTGTTGTTCTGAAACATATTTTAGATCAAGAAGAAATTCCTTATTTTTTTGAAAATGAAACAACATTAGCTGTTGTTCCTTTCTACTCAAATGCATTAGGCGGAATTAAATTAAAAGTACACGTTAACGATTTTGAAAAGGTTCAGGAAATTTTAGATCATTTGAACAACAATCTAACCATCGTTTAATTCAATTTTTATTTTTTATTTTTTCAAAGTTGTCAACATATATTTAAATAAACAAAAAGAAAAATTAAATTTAAATTCTTTCTTGGTTGTTATTATAGCGTGTTAATAGCCACAACAAATTTATTTTAAAAGGTATTGAAATGAAGTTTAAAGTTGTTATACCGACTTATCAACAATGTTATTTTAAGGTAAAGGATTAGTTTTAAAGTATTTTTAAATTTTAATTAACAATGGTTAATAATATAAATCGAATTGATTTTGTAAATAACTACTTTTTGAGTTTTTGTTAATAAACTGTTTTTTTATAATGATAACTATTCTACAAATTCACCAAACAATATTTGGATTTCTAATGTGGGTTTTGGATTACTTATTTTTAAGTTAGAACCAAAAAAAACTTCTAATATTCTATCTAAAGTTATGAACAGGTTGTGTTAATTTAAAGTTAACTGAATATCAAGCGATTGCGTTTTGCTATTAACAATGTAAAAAATTAACATTTTAAATATAAAATGTACATTGATTCACAGTTATTTATAGATTTATTAAAATTGTTGATAACCGCTAATCAAATAGTAATCTGATAGTTATAACCGGCTATCATTTACTTTTATTTTTAAGAACTTATTTGAATTGAATTGTACCATTAAAGAATGCGAAATTTAAATTCGACAAAACTAAATTTCTTTATTTAAATTTGCACCACACAACTTAATATAGTAAAAATGAAAATATCCATAGGAAACGATCACGCTGGTCCAGAATACAAAAAAGCAATTGTTGAAATGCTTAAAGCAAAAGGGCATGAAGTAACTAATTACGGAACGGATTCAGCAGATAGCGTAGATTATCCTGATTTTGGCCATCCAGTTGCTATTGATGTTTCTGAAGGAAAAGCTGATTTTGGAATCGTTATTTGCGGAAGCGGAAATGGAATTTCAATGTCGGTTAATAAACACCAAAAAGTACGCGCCGCTTTATGCTGGATAAAAGAAATTGCAGTTTTAGCCCGTCAACATAATGATGCTAATATAATTAGTATTCCTGCGCGTTATACTTCAATTCCGCAAGCTGTTGAAATGGTAGATGCTTTCTTAAATACTGAATTTGAAGGTGGAAGACACCAAACAAGAGTAGATAAAATTTCTTGTTAGAATCTTTTTATGACAATGGTATTAGAAACGGCATTATAAATAATTTTAACCGATTGGATTCGAGAAATGATGTGGGAGATTTATGGGAAAATTATCTTGCTTCAGAAAGAGTAAAAAAGCAAAATTATCAAAAAATAAAAACAAATAATTACTTCTGGCGCACTTATGATCAGCAAGAATTAGATTGGTTAGAGGAAAAAGCGTCTACTTTAGCCGGTTTTGAGTTTAAATGGAATGAAAATAAAAAAACAAAAATTCCAACTGCTTTCGCAAAAGCCTATCCGGAAGCTACTTTTGAAGTAATCAATAAGAGTAATTATTTAGATTTTATAATGTAATTTTCATTAAAAATGTCAAAATAAAATAAAACGCCAATAATTAAAATTTGGATAAATACAATTCTGAAAAACTTAAAAAGATAGTGTTTTTTAGCAATTTTATGTCTAAAAATGTACATGGCTAATGCCGAACCAATTGTGCCGCCAACAGCAGCAAATGTTAAAAGGGTTTCTTCGGAAATCCTTTTTTTATGGGTAATGGCTAATCGTTTATCATAAGCAGTAATTATAAAAGCTAAAATATTCAAGGTTAAAAAACTATATAATAAAGTCATAA
This sequence comes from Flavobacterium algoris, assembly GCF_048158525.1. Lineage (NCBI taxonomy): Bacteria > Pseudomonadati > Bacteroidota > Flavobacteriia > Flavobacteriales > Flavobacteriaceae > Flavobacterium > Flavobacterium algoris. Next base: position 106,663 of record NZ_JBLNKT010000007.1, on the reverse strand, counting down.
ATGATATAAATTTCAAGTTTAAAGCTATTATTTTAGCTAAAAATTAATTAGACAATTTCAATTTTTTCTAATTAAACATTTTTAAAGTTAAAACATTTAAAATTATCTAATTACAGGATGACCAATATACAATTTATAGCTAAAACGGTTGCAACAGCAGCCATTAATATTCAGAAAACCGTTCAATTATTACAAGAGGATTGTACCATTCCGTTTATTTCCCGGTATCGAAAAGATACAACAGGAAATCTGGATGAAGTGCAAATAGAACAAATTGCAAAGCTTCAAAAAGAATACGAAGTGATTGTAAAACGAAAAGAAGCGATTTTAAAATCGATTACCGAACAAAATGCACTTTCGCCGGAATTAGAAAAAAAAATCGAACAAAGTTTTGATTTACAAGAACTCGAAGATTTTTATCTGCCATTCAAAAAGAAGAAAAAAACCAAAGCTGATGTTGCCCGTGAAAACGGATTAGAGCCTTTGGCAAAAATTATCATGGCGCAAAATAATGATGCTATTGATTTTATTTCTACAAAGTATTTGAATGAAAATGTCATCAATGAAGATGCCGCTTTACAAGGCGCCAGAGACATTATTGCCGAATGGATTAATGAAAATATTTATGTTCGAAAACAACTCCGAAGATTGTACGAACGCAAAGCAATCATTACCACCAAAGTAGTAAAAACTAAAAAAGACGAAGAAGCAGCACAGAAATTCAATCAATATTTTGAATGGTCAGAACCATTGACTAAAGCGCCATCCCATCGATTATTAGCGATGCTTCGTGCCGAAAATGAAGGTTTTATCAAGTTTAAAGTAGAAGTAGATATTGATGAAGCCTATGATATTATTGATACATTAATCCTAAAAAGCCAAAATAGCACAACACCTCACGTACAATTAGCCATTGAAGACAGTTACAAACGATTGTTGAATCCGGCAATTTCAAATGAAGCTTTGCAAGAGGCAAAAGCTAAGGCTGATGCCAATTCTATTCAGGTTTTTGCAAATAATCTTGGACAGTTATTATTAGCACCGCCTTTGGGCGAAAAACGAATTCTGGCAATTGATCCGGGATTTAGAAGTGGTTGTAAAATCGTTTGTCTGGATGAAAAAGGGGATTTGTTATACAATGAAACCATTTATCCGCATGCGCCTCAAAAAGAGGAAGCGATGGCGATGAAAAAAATCCGTTCAATGGTAAATTCATACAAAATTGATGCGATTTCAATAGGAAACGGAACGGCTTCACGAGAAACCGAATTCTTCATCAAGAAAATAGCTTTTGACAAACCCGTTCAAGTTTTCATCGTTTCCGAAGCCGGAGCTTCTGTTTATTCTGCTTCTAAAATTGCGAGAGAGGAGTTCCCAGATTATGATGTTACGGTTCGTGGTTCGGTTTCTATCGGGAGAAGATTGAGCGATCCATTGGCGGAATTGGTCAAAATTGACCCAAAAGCCATTGGCGTAGGCCAATACCAACACGATGTGGACCAAAATAAATTAAAAGAAGAATTGGATAACACGGTGATTCGTTGCGTGAATTCTGTTGGGATAAATATCAACACGGCGAGTAAACACTTGTTGAGTTATGTGAGTGGAATAGGAGAGAAGTTAGCCGAAAACATTGTGCAATATCGTTCTGAAAATGGCCCTTTTCAAGACCGAAAGCAACTCAAAAAAGTACCTCGTTTAGGAGAGAAAGCCTATCAGCAAGGGGTTGCTTTTATCCGAATTTCGAATGCAAAAAATCCATTGGATAATTCAGCAGTGCATCCCGAAGCTTATGGAATTGTGGAAAAAATGGCCAAAGATTTGAAATTGACGGTAAATGATTTGATTGCCAACAAAGAGAAAACAGCTTTAATAAAACCCGAAAATTACATTACGCCGGAAATAGGTTTATTGGGATTGAAAGACATTATAAAAGAACTCGAAAAACCCGGATTAGATCCAAGAAAATCAGCCAAAGTATTTGAATTTGACCCCAATGTAAAAACCATAAAAGATGTAAAATCTGGAATGATTTTGCCTGGAATTGTGAATAACATTACCAATTTTGGTTGTTTTGTGGATATTGGAGTAAAAGAAAGTGGTCTGGTGCACATTTCACAACTCAAAGCAGGTTTTGTAAGCGATGTAAACGAAGTGGTAAAATTACACCAACACGTTCAGGTAAAAGTAACCGAAGTTGATGAAGACAGAAAGAGAATTCAGTTGACGATGGTTATTTAAATCATAAAAAAAAGGCTTTTCAAATTATGAAAAGCCTTTTTTTATTTTGTTTCGTCTTCTTTTTTATCAGCTGGCTGACTGTCATCTTTGGCTGCGTTTTTGAATTCTTTAATTCCGCTTCCTAAACCTTTCATTAATTCCGGGATTTTTTTACCTCCAAAAAGTAATAAAACAACGGCCAATATAACAAGGATTTCTGTAACACCTAATCTTCCCATGATTGAATAATTTAATGCCGAAGCAAATTTGTGATAAATCTAACCACAAAGATAATTAGAATAACTTAACAGGAACTCTTTTTAAGGCAATTATTTGGTTTCAATAACGTTAAAAATTTATTAAAACAAATTTGTAGTCTTTAAAAAGGGGCAAATGGAACGGAATACTATCCATACTATAAATTGATTATATTTGTTCAATAATCAAATTGTATGTCCGCGAAAAGACAAAAAAGAAAAAAACTCAAGGAAAATCTATTCAATAAAAAACGTTTAATAATTTTAAACGAAGATACTTTTGAAGAAACATTTTCTTTAAAACTTACTTTGATGAATGTTTTTGTATTTGTCACTTTGAGTACCATTATTATTATAACAGTGACCACTTTTATCATTGCTTTTACGCCTTTGCGAGAATTCATTCCGGGATATTCTTCTTCAAAACTTAAAAAAGATGCCACCCAATTGGCTTTAAAAGCAGATTCTTTGTCGTTTGCTTTAAAGAAAAATGAAGCTTATATTAAATCCATTCAAAAAGTATTAACAGGAGAATTAGAATATGCAAAATTTAATAAAGATTCCATCCTTGCAGCAACTGAAGAAGTTTCCTCTCCGGTAAATTTATCTGCTTCAAAAAAGGAAATGGAATTAAGAGAACAAGTAGCGAAAGAAGAAAAAGAAACGATTTCTAAAAAATCAAAGTAAAAATTCACCTATCTTTTTATCTTTAATAAAGAATAAATCCAAAAAATGTCAATAAAGTCAGTTGCTGCAAAACTATTTGCACTTAAAATTTATAAAAAAACTCAGGCTTGGGTCAATAATCCTGTGGAAACCCAAAACAAAGTTTTACAACACTTAATCAAAGAAGCTAAGGAAACTCAATTTGGATTGGATCATCATTTTGATACTATAAAATCAAGTGCCGATTTTGCGAATCAGGTTCCGGTTCGGGATTATGAAGCGTTGAAACCCTATGTTGATAAGGTGGTAAAAGGTGCCGAAAATATTCTTTGGAAAGGGAAGCCCTTGTATTTTGCCAAAACATCGGGAACAACTTCCGGAGTTAAATATATTCCGTTGACCAAGGAATCCATGCCTTTTCATATTGAAGCGGCTCGAAATGCGATTTTGCATTATATTCATGAAACGGGAAAAGCGGATTTTATTGACGGGAAAATGATTTTCCTGCAAGGAAGCCCAATTCTGGAAGAAAAGTACGGGATTAAGTTTGGAAGATTATCTGGAATTGTAGCTCATTTTGTTCCAAAATACCTGCAAAAAAACCGCATGCCTTCTTGGGAAACCAATTGTATTGAAGATTGGGAAACCAAAGTGAATGCGATTGTCGAAGAGACTTTCAACGAAAACATGACGGTGATTTCAGGAATTCCATCTTGGGTGCAAATGTATTTTGAAAAATTACAGCAAAAAGGAGGGAAGCCAGTGGGAGAAATCTTCAAAAATTTCAATTTGTTTATTTACGGCGGGGTAAATTATGAGCCGTATCGCGCCAAATTTGAAAATTTAATAGGTCGAAAAGTAGACAGCATTGAATTATTTCCGGCTTCGGAAGGTTTTTTTGCGTACCAGGATTCCCAAAAAGAGCGCGGCATGTTATTGTTGTTGAACTCGGGAATTTTTTACGAATTTATAAAAAGTGACGAATTTTATACTGAAAAACCAAGCCGTTATACCATTGGCGAGGTGGAATTAAATGTGAATTATGTGTTGATTATTTCTACCAATGCAGGACTTTGGGGTTATAATATTGGTGATACAGTTCAGTTTACTTCATTAAAACCGTATCGCGTTATCGTTTCGGGAAGAATCAAGCATTATATTTCCGCTTTTGGAGAACATGTCATTGGAAAAGAAGTAGAAAGTGCGTTACAGGAAGCAATAATTGGAACTACTATTCGAATAAATGAATTTACTGTTGCGCCACAAATCACGCCAGCAGAAGGATTACCGTATCACGAATGGTTCATTGAATTTGAGAACGATCCGGAAGACAGCGTCACTTTTGCGGAAGCGATAGACAATGCCATGAGAAAGCAAAACGGATACTACGACGATCTGATTGTGGGACACGTATTGCGAAAAGTTGTGATTACAAAAGTCACTAAAAACGGTTTTCAGGAGTATATGAAATCGATAGGCAAGCTGGGCGGACAAAATAAAATCCCCAGACTTTCTAATGACAGAGCCATTGTGGATTTATTAAACAAAAAATAAAAGGGTTACATTTGAGTTTTATAAAATAGAATAATGAAAGATACGAAACATATATCACGCTCCAGAGCACAGGAATCATCGGCAGCTATTGAAAAAATGTACATCACCATGCGTCATTTGTTCAATAGAGGATTTTATAAACCAATGGGGGTTTCAGGGGATACTTTGAGGGAAGCTTTATTGGCTTTACGCCCGGAAATCTACGGTAATATTGGTGAAGAAAAAGTAGAATTGAATGGTCTTTTATACGTTATTGAGCGTTTGCCGGTAGGAATTGAAGAATGTAGATTTATCAATTTAACTTCGGATGAAGGGTATTCTAAATCCCACTTTCAAGCGATTGTTCCGCCAAAAAGACGCCGTAATTGTTATCGAATTGACGAGGAACAAATGAATGTGGAGATTACGCGTGGACGTTCGGATATTTATGATATTTTGACGCATTTAACGTTCATTTTCATCGAATCCCATAAAATAAGAAACAGGGTTTTACTAGATGATGCCGGCGAAGTTTCGCGGGATTGGTTCAAACTGGAACAAGCAGTTTCCCAAAATAAAAAACTGACTTTGGTGGAAAAAGAGAAAGCAATTTCGCATGCTTCAAATATTCTGGGAAGAACATTTGAGGAAGTTTTAGAGATATATGATGCATTTGGGTCGGTAACTGCGCCAGATCGTTTCTTGCATGTTATTTTTTGGCTGGGGAAATTAGCGATTGAGGAAGTGGTTGACAATAATAAAAGAACCATAACATTCAGCCCGATTTTGAGGGAAAGATTGGGACATCACATTCATGGTGAAATTTGGGCTACGAACATCAAGGAAGTTTTGAAAGAGAATCAGCTTCTGGACCGTCCAATTCATGTGATTAGTGCCAATATGCACAGTGTAATGAACTCTATTTTTGCTACGCCAGTTTTAAAAACCAAGTTCAAAGACAAATCAGATTTCTTTATTTATGAAGAACTGAGCAAATCTGGTGCTTATGAAGTTCGCAATCAAGTGGAAGATGTGGCATTGAAATACGGAATGATTTCGTTGCCGGATACTTCAGGAACTAATATTGATGTGCAAATTTTTGATACAGCTAAAATAGACTGGGCTAAAACCTCATTTCCAAAAGCAAATACAGGAGATAAAAAACCGGTTATAATTGTGATGGATTATGCTTTTGGCGAGCAAGCGTATGAAACGATTGACGAATTATTAAAACCGTATAAAAAAGAGACCTTATTGAATGTGGAATCAGTTTCCATCATGGGTAAAGCGGGAATTTTGGAAGGCGGAAAAGGAGATATTATGATTCCGAATGCGCACATCAATGAAGGAACGGCTGATAATTATTTTTTCCATAATGAATTGTCGGCAGAGATGTTTGAAGGTAATGATATCGCAGTTTTTGCAGGACCAATGGTTACTGTATTGGGAACATCATTGCAAAACAGGGATTTATTAAAGTTCTTTCATGAATCAACCTGGGGTGTAATTGGATTAGAAATGGAAGGTTCTTATTATCAAAAAGCTATTCAATCAGCCTCTAAAATCAGAAAGAGTGTCCCATTAGATGTAAAAGTAAGATATGCTTATTATGCTTCGGATAATCCACTGGAAACAGGAAGTACTTTAGCGTCTGGCGGATTGGGAACAACGGGTGTAAAACCTACGTATTTGATTACCATTAAAATATTGGAACAAATTTTCAACGTAAAATAAAAGAATAGCATGACTAAAAACGAACCCAATAACCAAGAGGATCAGGAGATTGATTTAACACAAATTTCTAAAAAGATAAAAAGTTTTTTTGAAGGAATTAATACTTTAATATTCAAATGCATTCAGTTTTTTGTAAAAAGAGTGATTGTGATTTCAATTTTGATACTAGTTGGAGTCGGTTTGGGAATGTTTTTAGACGAAACACATAAAACCTATGATCATCAAATTATAGTTACTCCAAATTTTGGAAGCACAGACTATTTATATTCTAAAATTAATTTGCTTGAATCTAAAATAAAAGAAAGGGATACTGTTTTTCTTAAAGAAATCGTAGGGATAAAAAAGCCGATAGAAATACTAAAAATTGAGATCAAACCCATAACGGATGTTTACAAGTTTATTGAAAATAAAACCGAAAACTTTGAATTAATCAAGTTGATGGCGGAAGGCGGGGATATAAAAAAAATCCTGGAAGATAATTTGACCAGTAAAAATTATCCCTTACATACCATTACTTTCAAAACTAAAAAGATAACAAACGATATTGAAACGGTTCAGCCTATTTTAGGCTATCTAAACCAAACGGATTACTATAAAAAAATCCAAAAAGAAACGGTAAATAATGTCCAAATAAAGATGATTCAAAATGACACTATTATTTCACAAATAAATAGTGTTTTGAATGGATTTTCTAACATGGTAAATGGAGCTCAAAAAAGTGACAAACTGGTTTATTATAATGAAAATACGCAACTAAATGATGTTATTAAAACTAAAGAGGCTTTGATTAATGAACAGGGAAATTCTAGATTAGAATTAGTTGGATTAAATAAAATTATAAAGGATAACAGTTCAACATTAAATATTGAAAACACGAACTCGGTCAATGGAAAGTTAAAATTGGTTTTACCTGTTTTGTTTCTGTTTTTATTTATTTTAATACATTTATTTATGGCTTATTATAAAAGCCAAATAAAAAAATTGATATAATTACTTTTAACCTTGTTTTAAAAGGAAACACAATCGAACAGAAATTTAATTAATTCAACCAATACAATTTTCTGAAATTTTGAAAAAAATCAATATGGATTTCAATAAAATAAAAAAAAATCCATTTGTTTTACAGAGCTTAAAAACGATGTTTTTAAGAATTATAGGGGTAATTACTCTTTTCGGGTTTTCGTTGTTTTTAACGCATAATTACGACCCAAAAATCATTGGTCAATTCGACTTTATAAGAATGGTTTTATTAGTTCTGAGCAGTATTTGCGTTCTGGGTACGGATCAATCCATATTATATTTTACGGGCATTTTAAAAAGTACAAATGAAACGGAAAAATTAAAGGCTATTTACAAAAAAATTGTAGCGCTTATTTTTATATTATGTTTATTGACATTGATTGTTTTTTTTATCATTGGTCAAAATAGAATTGCTATTTTTTTTAATGATAAAGGTACTTATTTGCTGATGGCTAAGGCAATTATTGCGTTGTTTTTCTATTCGATAACTTTATTTAATACTGAAACAATTAGAGCATTAGACAAAATTTATATTGCCGAATTATTTAGAAATACGTTTAAGTATGTTTCCGTTATTATTGGGGCGGTCGTCTTGTTTTATTATCATCAGGAAACTTATTTAATAGACACTTTTTTGATAGGATTTGTTGCACTTGCGATTATAACAACGAGTATTATTTTTCGACTTTTCAAAAAACAAAAAAAACATTCAATAATACCAAATGATATTAATCCTTTTACGTATTCCTTTATTGCTCACAAATCATATCCGATGGCTGTAAGCAATTTAGCTATTTTCTTGATGATGACTTTTGACGTGGTGTTTTTGAAAAAATTCAAAGGAGACGAAACCGTTGCCTATTATGCTGTTGCAATGAAGTTGGTTTCTATTTTGTTTATGATAAATAACTCTGTGTACATTTCGGTTTCTTTAAAAATCGCAAAACTTTATACAGACAAAAATCGCACAGAACTATTAAAAGCATTGAAACAAAGCGCCAGAATAATTGTTTTGCTAACATTACCGGTGGTTTTATTTGTTTGTTTGTTTGCCGAAAATATTTTATTTTTCTTTGGACAAAATTACACACAAGGGAAACAAGCGCTTTTGATATTAATGGTTGGTGAATTATTGGCTTCTTTTTTTGGAGTATCAGCGATATATTTGAATATGACAGGAAGGCAAAGTATTTTCCAAATCGTTTTAATTTTTGCGGTACTAGTCAATTTAATTCTAAATATTATATTAATCCCCATGTATTCAATGACAGGAGCAGCAATTGCTTTTGTTTCAAGTTTACTTTTTTGGAATATAGTTACTGCAATAATTATTTATAAAAAAGATAAGTTATTAATTGTATTTCATTAAAATAGTGGTGTTAAATAGCGCCAATTTTAATATAATCATTCACTGATAAAATGAGGTTTTCCAACAAAAAGTATTAATGAAAACACTAATAAAAAAAAACAAAGCGGTATTTTTAGGGTTGTTTTTTGGTAATTTAATCATAGCCTTATTAACACCATATATTTTACCGGAAAGATATTTTAATGATACTGTAATAATAATATTTGACAAAGGCAAAGAAATAGGCTGGTTAGGTAGTTATCCGTTTGCCATTATGTTTTATAAACTTACGGGTTTACGACATCTTCCTTTTTTTGCTATTGCCTTAATTCAATTTCCCATAGTAACTTACCTATTATATAAAATCGGTGTGCCTTCTAACTTCCATAAGTTAAATGTGAAAAATGTTTTGGTATATATTGCGCTGTTGCTTACAGGAATATACATGTCTATGCCTACTAAGGAATTTATAACCTTTTTAATGTTTTGTACCATTCCTTTTATATTTCAATCCAATAAGAAACCAAGATTTAAAATTGTTTTTTCACTAGTTTTAATCGCTTGTTTTTCATTTTTCAGACCCTATTATATATTGATGCCAATATTTGCGGTAGGGATGTATTTAGTATCGTTTATCAAATTTGAGAATAAAACATTTTCTACTATTTTTTATGGATTGCTGATTGCCATTTTTTTATCACTGAGTCATGGAGTCATAAGAGGCGAATATATTTCGAAACTAACAAGGGAAAATTATGTCATTAATAATATTAATAAAAACAATATAAATACGGCTATAGTATCGCCAATATCGCAAGATACCTGGTATGGAGAAGCATTTGGTATTGTCTATGGTTTTATGGCTGTAAACGTGCCTGTCGTCGAGGCAATTAAACATATTTTGTCTCCTCAAGTGCTCGCTTTTGTAATCTGGCAATTATTGATTTTTTATATTTTATTTGTCCGGTTTTCCAGATGTTTAAAAAACAGAAAGCAATATCAATTTGAGTTGTGGACCTTATTAATTTTATTTGCTTATTTTATCGTTCAAGGTATATTTGAACCTGATTTAGGAACTTCTATAAGACATAAAATAGGCCTTTTTCCTTTAATATATTTTGCATTGTATTATGAAAATTTCAGAAAAGACATTCAACAAAGTATTTAATTTATTTTTATTTTTAATTGCTATTACATTAATTTTCAGAAAACTCTGTACTATTTTTTTGATCGTTTTTGTGATTTTCAATTTATTGTTTTTAAAGAAAATAAAAATTTCAAAAAGCCAACTACCGATGATGTTGTTGATAGCAGCCCCATTTTTGATGGAAATGTTGTTTTTTGGAAATAATGATTCTTATGCTCTCGGTTTAAAATCATTGGAGAAAAGTCTTTCACTACTCTTTTTTCCAGTATTTATAATTGGAAATTACCAGCGGATTCAGTTTATTAAAATTTTGAAAGCCTATTGTATGGGTACAACGCTTATTATGGCATTCTTTTTTGTGCGTTTTATAATATTGTATCCTGAGCATTTTTTTAAATACCTCAATGGGATTCATCTTTGGGAAATGGGCTATGTCTTTTCCGATAGTATTGGGATTCATGCCCCGGCGCTCAATATGCACTTGGCTTTTGTAGCTTTTTCTAATCTTTATTTTTTGTTTGAAACTTCAAAAACCAATTATAGTAAATGGTCCAAAATTAGAGATTTAGCACTTTTTATTCTTTCGTTCTTTTTTGTTTTGTACGTGAACACCAGAATGGCATTATTAGCCACTTTATTTGGTTTTATGACGGTTGGTTATTTCCAAATTTCCAAAAGTTATAGTTCTAAAGTTATCTTCAAAAGGGCGATAATTATTCTGGTTTTGATTGGCTCCGTTTTATTTTTGTTCCTACAAAAGAATCCTTATATGAAAGAAAAGTATTCGACCCAGATTTTTTCGAATATGGACAAAATAGGGAAATTAGATGAAATAGATCACCCGGAAATAGCCGTTTACAGCTCGTTTGTAACCCGATTATCCATTTGGAAATCAGCGTGGGAATTGTCTCTTAAAAACCTTCCTTTTGGAGTGGGAGCTTCTGACGGGAAGATAGAATTAGTAAAGTATTTTAAAGAAACGAATCAAATATTTCTGGCAAAATATGAGTTTCCAACACACAATCAATTTTTAGATTATTTATTAAAATTTGGAATATTGGGACCTATTGTAGCCTTATTTTATATTGGATTTATTGCTTATTTAGGAATTAAGACAAAGAATACAGTTATAATTTCTTTCTTTTTTTTGTTTTTCACTTCAAACCTTACAGATGATTTCCTCCTTCGTTTTGATGGAATTGTTTTCAGCGGATTATGGATTTCTATATTTGCGAGTTATTGGCTTCAACAAAAAAGTAAGCTGATTGTTGTATAATATTTTTTAGGATGACACAAAAAAACCGCTTATTTAGCGGTTTTAATAACATCTTTTTTATATTCTAAATGGGGGTATATTTCTCCAACCTCAGGAAACTGTTTCAGTGTTTCTATTGGCACATTTTCAACTACATAATCAGGACCAGCAGGTAGTGTTTTAAGATAATCATCAGTCGCAGGAATTGAATTTGTTCTCCAACGGGCACCTTCTTTTATTAAATACCATTGCCCTGTTGAGGCATGAACTATTTTTCCTTCGTATCGATCAAAGTCAGTCAGTTCAACTTTTACTTCATTAGACGCTTTAGGCGCAACCTCTTGAATGGCATCTTGCTGTGTCGTTTCCTCTTTCTTGTTTCCACAAGACAATGAAAATAAAGCAACTAGAGTCGCAATCATAAACGTTTTTCTCATTTGAATTTATTTAAAAATGGTAAAATTAAAATTTCAGTAAATATCGTTATTTTTTCTAATCAAAGAAACTTAATAGAAGTTATATATAGTTGAATTTTTTTTAAATAGATCCTAAAGAGATAATTTAAATCAATATTTTGTAATTATTAAATTTGTGATACATTTGAGTTTTTAACAATAATTGCGCAAGTAATAAAGAACGATTATTATTATTATTATTTACATCAAATAAAATGGAAAAACTAAAGATCGTTCATTTATTACATTCCATAGGCGGAGTTGATGTGTATTTGAGACTTGTTTTAGAAAATATGAATACTGATTCGTTTGAAAACATAGTTATTCATGGAGCCAAAGACACAATTAAACCTTTTTTTGATAAAAAGGGGAATAAAGTAAAAGAATATAAAGTTTCTATTTTTAGAGATATTTCAATATTTAATGATTTTAAATCACTGGTTGAGACGTATAAAATTCTAAAAATAGAAAAGCCAAGTCTAATACACGCACATAGCGCTAAAGGGGGCATTGTAGGTCGAATTACGGGAAGATTATTAGGAATAAAAGTAATTTATACACCACACGCTTTCTCCTATTTAAGTACGCAAAATAGTCTAAAAAGAATCCTTTTTTTGAGTATTGAAAAATTTCTTGCCAATGGAAATAGTCAGCTTTTAGCAACATCACAATCTGAAAAAAAACGTGCTATTGAGGAGGTTGGTTATAAACCAAAAAATGCAATAGTATTCAATAACTGTATTGAACCAATAACTAAAATACAACCCTTAACCATTACTAAAACGTGGCCTGAAGATTATATTTGTACCGTTGGGCGTCCATCGTATCAAAAAAATATTGAGCAAATGATACGGATCTTGCACGAAGTTAATAAAGAAGCAAAAATTCATTTAATCGTAATGGGAGTTGGTCCAGTATCAGGTCAGTTAGAATCAGTTAAAAATTTGATTCAGGAGTTAGATATGGGCAATGATGTAACGCTTTTAAATTGGACTGAAAGAACCGATGTTTTTCATATAATTAATCAATCTAAGTTTTATCTTTCAACTTCCAGATATGAAGGAATGCCTTATTCTATTATTGAAAGTTTAGCATTATCTAAAGCTTGTGTAGTTAGTAATTGTGATGGAAATAAAGATTTGATTATTGATGATTACAATGGATTTGTTGTTGATAATGAAGATATAAAGGATTTTAAAAGTAAAATTTTAAAGTTATTAATCGATAAAGAATTATTGGATAAATTGTCAAAAAATGCTTTTAATTCGTATTCCGAAAACTACAACATCAAAAAAAATATTTCTGAACTGGAATCTATTTATTTGGATTAATATTGAAAAAAATAATTTTAATGTATAAAGAGTTCATCAAACAAAAGATAAAGAAAGAAAAATTTCATCCTGGGATTATTGGGTTTCTCATTAATTATAATTTTCTAATCCGAAAATCAATTCGAAGCGCTATAAAAAATAATGCGCATAAACTTGATGGCTCTTTGTTGGATTTTGGTTGTGGAACTAAACCGTATAAAAAATTATTTGTAAACGTAAAGGAATATATTGGTGTAGATTATAAAATTGAAGGAAGGGAACAAAATTATAATGAAGTAGATGAGTTTTATGATGGTAAAAAAATTCCATTTGAAAATGAACGGTTTGATTCTCTTTTGTGCACCGAGGTTTTAGAACATGTTTTTAATATCGACGAATTATTAAAGGAATTTAATAGAGTATTAAAGAAAAATGGGAAGGCACTAATTACAACTCCTTTTATGTGGGAAGAGCATGAAATGCCCTATGATTTTGCAAGATACACAACACCCGCTTTAAAACATTTGTATCAAAAAAATGGTTTTAAGGTGGTTGAGAACTTTAAAACAGGAAATTATATAGAAGTTATTTTTCAATTTAATTTAAATTACATAAAGAATATACTCCCTAATAATAAAAATGTAAGACAGGTTTTTCTAATTCCTTTTATCGTCTTTTTTAACTTTTTTGGAGTTCTGTTCAGTCTATTCTTGCCAATTGATACTACAGCTTATTTCAACAATGTATTTGTTTTAGAAAAAATAGAATAATTTGAATTGCTTCGCCAATAATTGAAAATAAAAAGTTATAAAAAAAGATTTTGCTGATATTTCTTTCACAATCCTAATGATAAGTTTATTTTTGACAGAATGCTCTTTATGACGACAAAGAGCATTGCGTTATTTGAAGTAATTTATTTACTTTTTAATAAATAAATTATTTTCATAATACCCAACCTTTAAAAATCTATATGAAAAGAATACTTATCACTGGAGCCGCTGGATTTTTAGGATCACATCTTTGTGACCGTTTTATTAAAGAAGGCTATTTTGTTATTGGCATGGATAATCTCATTACTGGAGATTTAAAAAATATAGAACATTTGTTCAAACTGGAAAATTTTGAATTTTATCATCATGATATCACCAAGTTTGTTCACGTTCCGGGTCAATTAGATTATATTTTGCATTTTGCTTCACCGGCAAGTCCAATCGATTATTTGAAAATTCCGATACAAACATTAAAAGTGGGTTCTCTTGGGACGCACAATCTTTTAGGTTTGGCACGAGTAAAAAATGCCAGAATTCTTATAGCATCCACGTCTGAAGTGTATGGAGATCCATTGGTTCATCCACAAACTGAAGAATATTACGGAAATGTAAACACAATAGGACCTAGAGGCGTTTATGATGAAGCCAAACGTTTTCAGGAATCAATAACAATGGCGTACCATACTTTTCATGGTGTAGAAACCAGAATTGTTAGAATTTTCAATACGTACGGCCCAAGAATGAGACTCAATGACGGTAGAGTTATTCCAGCATTTATAGGTCAGGCGCTTCGTGGTGAAGACTTAACTATTTTTGGTGATGGAATGCAAACACGTTCTTTCTGTTACGTTGATGATCAGGTGGAGGGTATTTTTAGATTATTACATTCTGATTATGTTCTTCCTGTAAATATTGGTAATCCGGATGAAATAACGATTAAAGATTTTGCCGAAGAAATTATAAAACTGACCGGAACCAATCAGAAAGTGGTATATTTCCCTTTACCAATAAATGATCCTTTGCAACGACAACCAGATATTACAAAAGCAAGAAAATTGCTAGGTTGGGAAGCTAAAGTAAATCGTGCCGAGGGGATGAAAATCACTTACGACTATTTTAAATCATTGTCCAAAGAAGAACTTTCTAAAGAAGAACACAAGGATTTTTCGGGTTATATTAAATAGCGAAAGGGTAGCATTTTTGAATTTATCTTTAAATTAATAGTTAGAATACATTCACTAATTATGACGGCATCACAAATAGGAAGATATTCAAAATACATACGGCCTATTAGTGTTTCAATTGATCTAATAGTTATTTCAATACTAGGTTTGTTCTTCCTCGAAGACCTCAATTTAAATATTGAGCATTATCTTATTTATCAAACAATTGGATGGATTGCAGCTGCTTTTTCTATCAAATTTTATGATGTCTATCGCTTTACAAAACCAATTGAAATTATTTCTAAAATCGTCAAACAGGGGATTTTATTTCTTTTAATAATCATTGCTTTTTTTCCGTTTTCTAAACAAGTTGTTTTTAGTGGAACAGTGATTACCCTGTTTATTTCATCAGTTATAGGATTGATTACTGTTTCAAAATTTTTATTGTTTTATTATTTAAAGGAATACAGAATAATAACTGGAAGTAATTACCGAAGCGCTGTGATTATTGGATATACACCTGAAGCAATTCGATTGAAAGATCTTTTCGAAACAAGAAATGATTATGGGTATCGTTTTTTGGGGTATTTTTCAGATAAGAAATCAAATCAAAATATTAAAGGAAAATTAGCAGATTTGAAACCTTTCGTAATTGAAAATTTTGTTGATGAAATTTATTGTTCATTGAACGAAATCTCCAACGAACATTTGAAAGATTTAATAGATTTTGCTGATGAAAATAATAAAACAATAAAATTCATTCCGGATACTAAAGAAATTTTTTCAAAAAAATTAAAAATAGATTATTACGAATTTTTCCCTGTTCTGTCTTTAAAAAAAACAATCCTGCATGATCCGGCGACTAAAGTATTTAAAAGGACATTTGATATAGTTTTCTCCATTATAATCATTGTATTTCTTTTATCCTGGTTGATTCCTTTATTAGCTATTTTGATAAAATTAGAATCTTCAGGCCCCGTTTTTTTTAAACAAGGAAGACCTGGAATTGATGAAAATGAATTTTATTGCTATAAACTTCGTTCTATGAGAATGAATAAAACAACCGAAAAAGAAGCCTCAAAAAATGACCCTCGTGTTACTAGAATCGGTAAATTTATGAGAAAAACAAGTTTAGACGAAATGCCTCAATTTATAAATGTTCTACTTGGTGAAATGTCAGTTGTAGGTCCGCGGCCTCATCTTTGGGCACAAAATAAAATTTATGGGAATAAGGTTAAGAAATATATGGTACGTCACTCTGTTAAACCTGGAATTACTGGATTAGCTCAAGTGAGTGGTTTTCGTGGTGAAATAGAAACAGATGATGATATGATTAATAGAATAAAATTTGATGTTTTTTACATTGAAAATTGGTCGCTCATATTAGATTTAAAAATAATTTCTCAAACAATAGTTAACATTTTCAAAGGCGAAGAAAAAGCATATTAAAATGGAAACACCATTAGTCTCAATTATAACACCGTCCTTTAATTCTGAAAAATTCATTGCTGAAACGATTCAATCTGTTCAGAATCAAACCTACCAAAATTGGGAAATAATTATTGTGGATGATTGTTCTTTAGATAAAACGCTTTCTATTGTTACAAAAATGGCACTTCTTGACAATAGAATCCAACTTTTTCAATCCGAAAAAAACTCAGGAACTGGTATTGCACGAAATACTGCGCTGACTAAATGTAAGGGAAGGTATATTTCTTTTTTGGATGCTGATGATTTGTGGAAACCACAAAAACTGGAGAAACAAATAGATTTTCTTAAAACCAATAATTTACCGTTTACTTTTTCTTTTTACGATTGCATCGATGAGGAGGGAAAGTCATTAAATAGAACTGTGGAAGCACCAAGAAATCTATCCTACAGACAACTATTTTTTTGTAATTATGTTGGGAATCTTACCGGTATTTATGATGTAAATTATTTCGAAAAAATTGCTATTTCTTCCATCCGTAAACGCCAAGACTGGATGTTATGGCTCACGATTCTAAAAAAAATAAAAACAGCACAGCCTCTTCCAGAAAGTTTAGCTTTTTATAGAATTAGAGAAAATTCCATTTCAGCTTCTAAATTGGACTTATTGAAGCATAATTTTGCGGTTTACAGGACTTTTCATGGATTTAATATAGTTGTTTCATTACTTTGCATGACGGGTTTTTTATTCACGCAATTAATTATTAAACCAGGTTATATTAAGAAAGTTAAATTATAACATTGAAATTTTTAATACCTAATTTTCAACCATATAAGGAACGTAAGTTCATGTAAGTTTCACTATTAATTAATTTTGACTTCAATACTTATATTTCCTTAAAGGCCTTATATGGTGTAAGTTTATGTGTCAAATCATCGATTTAAACTGTTTCAATTTTCCACTATTGCTTCTTTCTAAAGTGTCTTTTCTTGTAAATTTAAAGTTTAAATCAGGTTCCAGATATAAGGCAATAGCGACTTCTATTTTTTTAATTTGTTTAGAATTTAATTCGGTTTCACTGACATATTCAATTTCAAAAGAATCAATTTTTGTTTGTTTAATAATGAATTCTTTTACGTTTCCATCGTCTTCAATAAAGCTTTTTGTTACGTAATAAAATGTCAATCCAGGTGATTTTTTCCCGCTTGGTAAAAGGGCAACATCATTCGTTCTTCCAATTAATTTCTTGAGAATAGGTTTCTTCAACGTACTTTTTTCGTCCAGAATCCCTATATCGCCAATATCATATCGTATAAACGGATGCGCTTTGTTGAATAAAGAAGTAATCACAATTCGGCCCGAAGTACCGTTTGGAACCGCTTGATTATTGTCATCCAAAATCTCTACAAATAATGTTTCCGAATTCATTTGCCATTCATCTTGAGGATTTTGAAAAGCGATTAAATCTAGTTCCGAAGCACCGTATTCATTGACAATTGGAATTCCAAATTGTTGCTCCAAAAGAATTTTATCATCTTCAAAAAGCATTTCGGAAGTCACCATACATACTTTTAAAGTGGGACAGATTTCCTTTAAAATGATGTTTTTTTTCTTTAAATATTTGGCAAACAAAACAATTGAACTCGTGTAACCATTGATGTAATCGAATTTTTTATTCTGAAATTTTTTCAGAATGGTTTCTAATACCACATCTGACAAATCAAAAATGGAGAATCGAAACCGATGGCTCAATAAATCTTTGAAACGTTCTTTTTTGTTACCAATAAAATCCATTGGAATCCCATAAAAACGGGCCTGATACGAACAGTTAAAATCAATTCCGTACCAACCAAATCGATACATATTAGAAGCCCAAGTCAAAGCGTGACTGTATTTATCTTTGGCAAAAATAAAGGGATCACCGCTGGAACCGGACGTTTTATTCACGTAACTATTTTTTGGCGAATACCCGTTCGAAAGCCTTTCAAGCAATGGTTTTTGTAAGTTTCTTTTATTTAAAACGGGTAAATTGTCCCAATTGGTAGCATTTGAACCAACTAACTCCTGATAAAATGGATTATTCTGTAAATGAAAATGAACAATTTCTAATTTCTTATTTTCAAGAAAAGCTTCATGTTCTTTTTCGGATAAAGCGACAATTCTTCGCAATTCGGCTTTGGCTTCCTTCATCGGGAAACCATTTAGTTGCAGTGATAAGTCGAAAAGTGGAAACATTTAGGCTACTTTTTGAGTGTCAAAACGTTTTATGGATTGCAGTTCTTTTGCTTTGTGTTCTTGTTCTTCCTCAATGTCAAAATCATCCTGAAGACCAAGCCAAAATTTAGCGGAATTACCAAAATATTGACTCAAACGCAAAGCCGTGTCAGCCGTAATTCTTCGGTTTCCTTTCGTAATTTCAGAAATTCTGGTTTGTGGAATTTTCAAATCCTTAGATAATCGGTATGCTGTTATTTCCAAAGGAATAAGAAATTCTTCTAATAAAATTTCACCCGGATGTATGTTTTTTAATTTTTCCATTTCTTAACTATTTTAATGATAATCTACAATTTCTACCTGTGAAGTATTTGCATTTTCCCAAATAAAAATAATTCGCCATTGATTGTTAATTCTAATGCTACAATAGTCTTTTAAATTACCATTTAGTTTTTCTAAACGGTTGGAAGGCGGTATTTTTAAATCTGCTAAATCTTGAGAATTATTAAGCATTCTTAGTTTTCGTCTGCCTATTTGTTGAATTTCTATTGAAGGTTTCTTTACAACAATTCCATTCCATATTTTTTCAGTTTCTTTAGACCCAAATGAAATTATCATACCTTTAACGTTACTAACGTCAAAAGTAAGTAAAAAAAATTATTATTTCATCTTAAAACAAACTATTTTTGCACCACAACTAAATAAAACAACATCATGACTATTTTACTATTGGGTTCAGGCGGAAGAGAGCATGCATTTGCATGGAAAATGATTCAAAGTCCGCTTTGCGACACGCTTTTTGTAGCACCAGGAAATGCTGGAACAGCAGCAATAGCTAACAATATTGATATAAGCCCAACTGATTTTGACGCGATCAAAGCTTTTGTTCTTCAGGAAAAAGTAGAAATGGTTGTTGTAGGACCGGAAGATCCATTAGTAAAAGGGATCTATGATTTCTTTTTAAATGATGCCGAGTTAAAACATATTCCGGTTATTGGACCATCAAAAATTGGTGCTCAATTAGAAGGAAGTAAAGAATTTGCCAAAGAATTTTTGATTAAACATAATATCCCAACTGCTGCTTACGATAGTTTCACTGCTGAAACAGTGGAGAAAGGATGCGAATTTTTGGAGACACTGCAACCGCCTTATGTTTTAAAAGCAGACGGATTAGCAGCTGGAAAAGGTGTTTTGATTATTCAAGATTTGGCGGAAGCCAAAGAAGAATTAAGAAACATGTTAGTACACCAAAAATTTGGTGACGCCAGTTCTAAAGTGGTGATTGAAGAATTCCTTGACGGAATCGAATTAAGCTGTTTTGTTCTTACTGACGGAAAAAATTATAAAATCCTGCCTACTGCCAAAGATTACAAACGCATTGGTGAAGGCGACACCGGATTAAATACAGGTGGAATGGGAGCAGTTTCTCCAGTTCCTTATGTTGACGCTGTTTTGATGGAGAAAATCGAAACACGCATCGTAAAACCTACTATTGATGGTTTCCAGAAAGACGGAATTCCGTACAAAGGATTTGTTTTTATTGGATTGATTAATGTGAATAACGAGCCAATCGTAATTGAATACAATGTGAGAATGGGCGATCCGGAAACGGAAGTGGTTGTTCCAAGATTGAAAACAGATTTAGTCGAATTGTTTTTGGCTGTGGCCAATGAAAAACTAGATGAAATCACACTTGAAATTGACGAAAGAAGCGTTACTACAATTATGGTAGTTTCTGGCGGATATCCTGAAGATTTCGAAAAAGGAAAAGTGATTTCAGGATTAGAGAACATTCAAGACTCTATTGTTTTTCACGCAGGAACAAAATTAGAAAATGGAAATGTTGTTTCTAATGGTGGAAGAGTTTTAACCGTAACTTCTTATGGAAATGATTTTGAAGAGGCCATAAAAAAATCTTACCAAAACATAGATAAACTAAATTTTGATAAGATGTATTTTAGAAAAGATATTGGAAACGATTTAAAATAGTTTCCAATTATCGTTCACTTTTTTTTAAATATTATTTTAAGAAAGAGTGAGCGGTAGTATCTTGATTTTCTGTTCCGTTTTCTTCAAAAACTTTCAATTGTTTGATCCAATATACCATTGCAGACGCACAAATAATCATGAAAATCCAATTGATAGTATTAGCAGCAAACCAAGATTTAAGCTCTAATGAGCGTAAAAAATCTAGAGGAGCAAATAAAATATTTACAAATAAGTATTGTATTCCTTCGAAAAATGCTTTCATAATGTATAAAATTAATTTTATTAGTTGTTTTTAAAGAGCTCTGGATAGTAAAAAGGTCTTATTTAGTAAGAATCTTTTTGAACTTGCAGGGTTTCCTTTTTAAACAAGTATTATATTTACAAACACAAAAGTATAAAATATCCTTATGATAACAAGTGTTTTTAAAAAATCTACACCATTAAATTTTTCATTGGTTGTAATTTTAATGCTGGTTTTCTTTTTAATATACCAATTTCAAGATTTATCTTGGACTAATTCTCTTTTTTTGATTTTAAAAAAAGTAGCATTGTTCTGCATTTTATTAGCTTCAATTTTTATTACAAATTTTGTTGTAAAGAAAAACGGACTCAGTAAAGACAGTACATACACCATTTTTTTCTATTTTTTGTTGTTGCTTTTTTTTCCTTCGGTATTAGACAACACGAACCTAATTGTTTCAAATTTCTTTATTCTATTAGCCCTTCGCCGATTGATTTCATTGCAATCACTTAAAGCTTCCAAAGAAAAAATATTTGATGCTTCATTGTGGATTTTTTTAGCCTCATTATTTCATTTTTGGAGTATTATTTTTATTGTATTGGTTTTCATATCAATAATTTTCCATGTTTCCAGAGATTATAGAAACTGGTTCTTGCCGTTTATTGCCTTTTTCACTGCCGCAATTATTTTCTTGTTATATGCAGCAGTATTCAATGTAAACGTAATCGAATATATAACCAGGAGTGTAACAACGGATTTCAGAATTGATTATTTTACGAATAATTACCAAAATGCTGCTTTTTCGATCTATGCTACTATTGCCTTATTTTTCGTTATTTCAATGTTTGCAACATTGTCTAACAGACCACAGCTTTTACATGTTTCTTTCAAAAAAATAATAGCTTCCTTCTTTATTGGAATAGTAATTTTCTTGATTTCCTCCAATAAAAGTAATGATTTATTGCTATTTACCTTTGCGCCATTAGCAATCATGGCAACAAGTCATATTGAAATTGTGCAGCTAAAATTGAAACAGGAAATTGTATTGTTTGTTTTTATTCTATGCAGTCTTTTTGCTTTTTTCTCTCAATTATAGTTTCTCCCCAAAAGCTAAATCTCCTGCATCGCCAAGTCCGGGAACAATGTAACTGTGCTCATTTAGTTTTTCGTCTAATGCAGAAATCCAAAGATGACACGTATTGGGTAAATGTTGTTTAAGGTGTTCAATTCCTTCTGGGGCGGCAATTACAACTGCAATATGAATTTCCTTTGGAGTTCCTCTTTCCATTAATTTATTAAAAACAGCAACTATAGATTGTCCGGTAGCAAGCATGGGATCAATCAATAGTAAATTTTTGTTGTTTATATCAGCAATAGCTTGGTATTGAACCACAATTTCAAAATAATCATCATTATTAGGATGGTGTCTGAAGGCTGAAATAAAACCGTTTTCAGCATTGTCAAAATAATTCAAAAACCCTAAATGCAAAGGCAATCCTGCACGTAAAATGGAACATAAAACCAATTGATCTTCAATTTCGGTAGTTTTCTTGATGCCAAGAGGTGTTTGAATTTTGATGTTTTTGTAATGTAGTTCTTTACTCAATTCATAAGCCATTATTTCACCAATACGTTCAATATTTCTTCTAAAACGCATGCTGTCGTTATGAACATTTACATTTCGAATTTGTCCTAAAAAATGGTTCAGAACACTATTGTTTTCTGATAAAATATGGATTTGCATCGTTTTAATTTTGGAATTAAACTTCTAAAGTTTTTTTAATCTATAAAAGTATAAAAAAGTATCTTTGCGTTTTAATATATAAAGATATGTTTTCAAAATTAGCTTATTCAGTTTTCGAACAAAGTATTAAAGATTATCATCAATTTGATAATGTTGATCAGCCTATAAATAATCCGTTTCCGAAGGATAAATTTGAACATTTATTGTATCATAAAAACTGGATTGACACGGTGCAATGGCATTTTGAAGATATTATCCGTGATCCAAATATTGACCCGGTTGCTGCTTTGACTTTGAAAAGAAGAATCGATGCTTCTAATCAAGAACGTACGGATATGGTGGAATATATTGACAGTTATTTTCTTCAAAAATACAGCCATGTAGTAGTAAAAGAGAGTGCAAAAATCAACTCAGAAAGTCCTGCTTGGGCTTTTGACAGATTGTCGATTTTAGCTTTAAAAATTTATCATATGAATGAAGAAGCGACTCGTGCAGAAGCTTCACAAGATCACAGAGATAAATGTCAGGCAAAATTGAATATTCTTTTAGAGCAAAGAACTGATTTGTCAACCGCAATTGATGACTTAATAAAAGACATTGAAAATGGAAATAAATTCATGAAAGTGTACAAGCAGATGAAAATGTACAATGATGATGATTTGAATCCTGTTTTGTACCAAAACAAGAAGTAATTCTCATTTTTAAATTGTCCCAAAAAATCAAACATATAGCCGTCATGAGACTTTCCGCAATGGGAGATGTCGCCATGACGGTTCCTGTTTTACGCGCTTTCGTAAATCAGCATCCAGACGTTAAAATTACGATCGTTTCCAGACCATTTTTCAAACCTTTTTTCGATTTCATTCCCAACGTTTCTTTTTTTGCTTTCGATGAAAAAGAACGACACAAAGGGTTTCTGGGATTGTTGCGTTTGTTCCAAGATTTAAGAGGATTCCAAATTGATGCTTTCGCCGATTTGCATAATGTTTTACGGTCTAAAATCGTCAGAAGCCTTTTTGCTTTAAGCGGGAAAAAAGTAGCTTTAGTTGACAAAGGAAGAGCTGAGAAAAAAGCCTTGACGCAACCCGAAAATAAAGTTTTCAAACCATTGCCGACAATGTTTGAAAGACACGTAGAAGTGTTCAGGCAACTTGGTTTTAACGTTGATTTATCTCATCCAGTTTTCCCTGAAAAGCAAGCTTTAGATACTGAAATAATCAGTTTGACGGGAGAAAAAAACCAGAAATGGATAGGAATTGCTCCATTTGCACAGTATGATTCTAAAGTGTATCCGTTGGATTTGATGCAAGAAGTCATCAATCAATTAGCTAAAAATGCGGATTACAAAATACTCCTTTTTGGAGGTGGAAAAAAGGAAATCGAAATCTTAAATTCGCTTTCAGCCCACAAAAAAAATGTCATTACTATGGCAGGGAAAATTAAATTTAAGCAGGAATTACAACTCATCAGTAATCTTGATGTGATGCTTTCTATGGATTCCGGTAATGCCCATATTGCCGCTATGCTTGGCGTGAAAGTGATTACGCTTTGGGGCGCAACACATCCTTATGCCGGATTTTCACCTTTTAATCAACTATTAGAAAATGCGTTGGTTTCCGATAGAAATTTGTTTCCAAAATTACCCACTTCGGTGTATGGAAATAAAAAAGTCGAAGGATATGAAGATGCCATGCGAACGATTGCTGTAGATTCTATCGTAAAGGTTCTAAATGCCTGTAGACAAATAAATTAATATCCGTACATATATAGTTACGAGTTTTATCTCCCCAAGTGTTTATTGCCTTTGGGTAGGAATAATTTTATTAATTTTTTAACAATTGGGCTGAAAATTATTAGCATAAATAATACTATTTTTGTTTTAAGTGAGTTAGGTTTTGTAATTAAAAAATTGACTTGAGGTGAAAAACGGTCGCTTTTCAGGTTAAATTTCTTTTAGAAATCTTGAAATGCTAAAACAATAAAATAGTATTATTTATGCTAAAAATTACAGCAACAATTGCAATTTTGTTCTTATTCTCTTTTTCAGTATTTTCTCAAAAAGCAAACCTTTCGGGTGTTTTAACGGATGGTAGCGAAAAAAACCCTGTTTACAATTCAGTTGTTGCTTTATTAACCCCCATAGATTCTATTTTATACAAGTTTACCCGATCGGATAAAGAGGGGAACTTTAATCTCAAAAATGTAAAAGCAGGAAACTATATATTGATGACGGCGCATAGCCAATATGCTGATTATGTAGATGCCATAATCGTTAATGAAAATGAGAAAAACTTAGGAACAATTGCTTTGATCAGCAAAATAAAACTGCTGCGAGAAGTAATTATAAAGACGGGTTCCATTAGAATTAAAGGAGATACTACCAGTTATAGAGCAGGTGATTTTAAAGTTGATGCCAATGCCAATGTAGAAGAATTACTGAAAAAACTGCCAGGGATACAAGTAGATAAAAATGGTGTCATAAAAGCCATGGGGGAAACTGTAGAAAAAGTATTGGTTGATGGCGAAGAATTTTTTGGCGATGACCCTGGCATGGCGGTAAAAAACTTACGAGCGGATGCGGTAAAAGAAGTACAAGTTTTTGATAAGAAAAGTGATCAAGCCGAGTTTACAGGAATTGATGATGGCAACACAAAAAAAACAATTAACCTAAAATTAAAGGAAGATAAGAAGAAAGGGTATTTTGGCAAAATAGACGCTGCAAACGGACCATTAACAAATGTAGATTCCAGATACAATACTAATCTTATGTTTAGTGATTTTAAAGGTAAAAGAAAACTATCTGCTTTTTTATTAAATGGGAATACGGGTCAAGATGGACTTGGTTGGCAAGATAGCGAAAAATTTGGTGGAAGAGAGAATGATATAAGTATGAGTATGGATGATGATGGAAATGTAAATTATGAATGGACAGGAGGCAATAATGATGATGAACCTTATGTTGACACTCAAAATGGTTTTATTAAAAATACCAACGCAGGATTGCAGTACAGCAACAAGTGGAATGATAAACAAACATTGAATCTCTCGCCAAAATACAATAAGCAAATTTATAGCAACAATAATAGCAGGGTTACCCAAACACAAGTAGGGGAAACCCAACTAAACGAAAATACATCAACGATAAGCAATGTAAACAGAAGTAATTTTAAACTAAATGCTACTTACGACGTAAAATTAGATTCTATAAATTCCATAAAATTTACCGCCAAAACCAATTTTTATAATACTGATAGCGATGAATTTATAAACGGACAGACTACGGGAGATAATGGATTGTTAAAAAATAAACAGGAAAAAACATTTACTACAAAATCGGATAAGGAATCTTTGTTTGCAAGTATTTTGTATAAACATAAATTCGCCAAAGCACGTCGTACATTTTCTGTTAACAGTAGTTGGAACATTTTGAGTACAAATGCCAATAATTTTTTGAAGTCTTCCAACGAAAGTTATAATGGAGGTGTTTTTTCTTCTAGGGATGATGTGGATCAAAATAAAATAGGAGAAAAAACAAATCAAAATCTTACTGTAAACGTTGCCTATACGGAGCCTATTGGTAAGAAATTTGCATTGCAATTCGCCCATCAAATTGCTTATAATAGTGGCGAAAGCAATTATTTAACGTATGATTATTCGGACGTTACAGGCAAGTATGATTTGGTTGTAAATTCTTTGTCAAACCAGTTCAAACAGACAATAACAACAAACAAGCCCAATATAAAATTGAGTTATAATGCCAAAAAAATAAATTATAGTTTTGGAAGTGGTTTTGGTTTTACTTCGTTTGATTTGCAAGATCAAACTTTAAACAAAGAATACAAGCGCAGCTATACTAACTTTTTTCCAGCTGCAAATTTCTCCTACAAGTACAAAAGCAATAGTAATTTACGTTTCAATTATCAAGGCGCAACCAAACAGCCCACCATCGATCAATTACAGCCTTTGAGGAACAATCAAGATTTTTTCAATCAAATTATAGGTAATCCAGATTTAAAGCAATCCTTTACCAATAGTATAAACATATCAAACAATAGTTATAGTATTTTAACAGAAACACAATTTTACCAAAGTATTTCTTTTAGAACTACTACCAATTTAATTTCTTACAACAAAGATATAGATCCAGAAAGTGCTAAAACAATTACCAAACCCATAAACACAAACGGTAATTTTTCTGGAAATTTTTATTTTGGATATGGATTTAAGATAAAAAAAATAGATTTAAACGTTAACCTTAATCCATCTATTAATTATAATAAATCAGTACTTAGCATTAATAACAAAACTAACAATTCCAATACTTTAAATTCAGGATTTTCAGTTTATTTGTATAAATCAAAAGAAAAAAAATACGAATTTAGTTTAAGTAATAGTTTTTCAAATAACAGAAACAGTACTTCTCTAAATGATGAAATAAAATCATTTAACACCAATAATTTGGGTTTGGATATAGGGGTTTATTTCAGAGAAAAATGGAAATTATCCACAGACTACAATTTATACTCTCGACAAAAAACGGTCGACTTTCAAACCAATCTTACTAATCAATTGTGGAATGCAAGGCTGCAACGTACCTTCAAAAACGATGAGTTTACGGCTTATATCATGGTAAGAGATATTTTGAATCAAAATATAGGCATAAATAGATATGTTCATGAAAATGTAATAGGTGAGGAACGAAATGATAGGCTCAAAAGATATGCTATGATAGGCTTTACCTGGAATTTTAAAAACAAAGGCGAAAGAGCAAAAAAATAAATTTGTAACGGTTCTGAAATAAAACATACAAATTTGACAACGTCATTTTACTTTTTTTAAGGTAGAATAAAAGCAAAGAACGAGACAAAACGAGTTCACGGAATAACAATAAATAGTAACATATGAAATCAATACTTTTTTTTATTACTGTACTAATTTTTACAACTACATCAAAAGCACAGCAGTTTATAGATAAAGCTGTAATTGAATATGAAGTAAATACCAATCTCAAAAAAACGATGAGCAATGATAGCTGGGATGAGATGATGAAAGACAACCTGTCAGACCTAAAAATATCCTATTTTACCTATACTTTTGCAGATAATAAAAGCATATACAAATTTGACAGATGGAGCCCAAAAACAAGAATACCAAAACACGAAAAAGATGCAGATGAAGAAAACACTTGGTATTTTGATTTTAAAACAGGAAAAATGAATATGCAAAAACAAATAGTAGGAACTAATTTTGTAATAGCAGATAGCATACCAAATATACAATGGAAAATCACAAATGAACATAGAGAAATAGCCGGTTATAATTGCCGAAAAGCCGTAGGCAAAATAATGGATGACGTATATGTATTTGCTTTTTACACAGACGATATTACCATTTCTGGCGGTCCATGTTCTATAAGCGGTTTACCGGGTATGATTTTGGGACTTTCAATACCAAGATTATACACCTCATTTATCGCGACCAAAATAGATTTAAATAGCAGTACCACATCTGACATAAAACCCATTACAGCCAAAAAAACTTATGACTTAATGGGGCTAAAATCGTTAATAGAAGAAAAAATAAAGGATTGGTACACCTATGGCGAGGATAAAGAAGAAAACAAAAGGCAAAAAAATATTTTTTTGTGGAATGCTTTTTTATAATTGGTTAACTGCTTGATTTTGAATAGTGTTTTAATTTGGGACTACAACGAATAGTATTACTCCAATTCAAATTTTACGGTTATGCTTCCAGTACCTAAAGCAGAAACTAATCCTATAATATTATCAATTTTTCCAAGTCGAGTATAGCTGTAAGATGTATTTAGGTTTTCGTAAAACAATACCAAACAATTATTGCTATACAACATCAAGTCACCTGTTTGAATGTTACTACCAGTTGACGCATTGGTTGGTAAAGTTGTTGAGAAGAAATAAAATTTTTCATTCCTATTTAACTTATTCATATTAAGTGTCAACGGTAACATTGTTTTGAATGAGGCTGCTGTTGCAGTGTCATTAAGTGTGGCTGTAAAGACAGAAGTACCAGCTGTTATTTTCATTTTATTACTTGTTGGATTATTAGGGTTTCCGTTGTTGTTACTATTGTTTTGAGTAGGAGTGGCTTCATCATCTTTGTGGTAACTTGCCAAACAAAGCGTGAATGAAACTAACATCAAAACGGTTGCTACTACATATTTCATACGATTAAGTTTCAGGTAATAACAACCTACTTTAAGTGCTGTTTGAAAAATGTTTCCAACTTGTCAAATGGAACAACATCAACCTTGTCATATAAATCCACGTGAACAGCATTAGGTATAATCATCAACTCTTTTGGTTCGGAAGCCACTTTATAAATGTCTTCGCTGAAATAACGGGAGTGTGCATTTTCGCCTGCTATCAAAAGCATTGGTCTTGGTGAAATTTCTTTGATATAGGCTAAAAGCGGCATATTCATAAACGATAATGGATTGGTAGCTGTCCAAGAACCGTTTGAGTTGATAGAACGTGGATGAAAACCACGTGGAGTTTTGTAGTAGTTGTGGTATTCAGCAACAAACTGAGGTTCGTTTCCTTGTAACTTTTCAGGTAAATTATTTGATGATGGAGCAGGTGTTCCATTCTCTGCATCTTTCCAACGTTGTTGCCCTAATTGTTCCAATGTTTTCATGCGTTGTTCCAGTGTTACCACATCATTATAACCTTTTGACATAACTCGTGTCATATCGTACAAACTAGTTGTTGCCACTGCTTTTATACGTTTGTCAATAGCGGTTGCATTTAATGCCATACCTCCAAAACCACAAATACCAATAATGCCAATTTTAGTTCTATCCACATTTTTTTGTAGACCTAAAAAATCCACTGCTGCACTAAAATCTTCTGTGTTTATGTCTGGTGAAGCCAAATTACGAGGTTCGCCACTGCTTTCTCCTGTGTAAGATGGATCGAAAGCCAAAGCAATAAAACCACGTTCTGCCATCTGGTTGGCATACAATCCAGATGATTGTTCTTTCACAGCACCAAAAGGTCCGCTGATTGCCAATGCTGAAAAAGTTTTAGTTTCCGTGTTTTTGGGTAGATATAAATCGGCTGAAATGGTGATGCCGTATCGATTTTTGAAACTTACTTTTTGACGTGTTACTTTATCACCCAATTGAAAAGTATAATGTTCTACCGTTTCTGTTGTATTCATTTTTTTTGAATTTACTTTTTTTGATTTTTGACCATAAACCTGTCCCAATGTCATTAGGAATGTTATCGCTATAATTGTTATTTGCTTCATTGCTATTTTATTATTTAGAAATTGATTTGATGAATTTAGCAGGCACACCACCTACAATAGAATTGTCAGGAACATCTTTTGAAACTACTGCACCTGCTGCCACAATTGCGTTTTCGCCAATGGTTACTCCTGGTAAAATGGTTGCATTAGCTCCAATCCACGCATTTTTTTTGATGTGAATTGGTTGCGGAATGAGTGAATGTCTGTCTTCGTTCGAAATGGGATGTCCTTCTGATAATAAACTGACTTTAGGAGCAATAAGCACATTATCTTCTATAGTAATACCACCCAAATCCAAGAAAACACAGTCAAAGTTGATAAATACATTTTTACCAATTTTGGTGTGCTTTCCGTAATTGATATGAAACGGAGTAAAAACAGTTGTGCTTTCATCAATTTCGGTGTCTGTAATTTGGCTCAACAAATCCCTTATTTCTTTTGGATTTGAAGAGTTGTTCATTTGAACGAGTACTTTCTTTGTGGCAAATGAGGCTTCTATCAGTTTATAAGCTTGCGGATCGTTAGGTGATATAGTTTTACCTGTTTTTAACTTACTGAATATATTTTCTGTTGTTGTTTCTTCCATTAGTTCCTAAACTATTTGTTTACGGAACAAAATTAAAAATAAAGCCTCGCAGTAACTTTACTGCGAGGCTCAAATAATCTTTCTGAGAAGCTCAATTTTAAATTAAAAATCAAATATCTGTAGGTGAAATTCCGTATTGTTTTTTGAATGCGGTAGAAAAATGTGAAGGGTTTTTAAAACCTACTTCCACATAAACATCCTGAACTTTTTTGCCTTCGTCTTTTAGTTTAATGTATGCAGCTTCAAGCCGTCTTTTTATCAGCCATTTTTGAGGTGTATGATTGCTGATTTTCTTAAAATCTCTTTTGAATGTCGCCAAACTTCTCCCAGTAAAAGACGCAATCTGTTCCATTGTAAGTTCATCTGCATAATTTTCATTCAAAAACTCTAATATGTCCACTTTCCAAGGTTCTGCAAAGTCAAATAAGATAGGATAAAGTTGTTTATTGCTGTTCAACAAAGCATAAATTCCTTCCAATAATTTCAAATGTGTAACACCTTCAGTTGGTTTTATGTTACTATCAAAATAGGGTGTAAGCGATTGAAACAAACTTTCTATAGCCGGCGAAGGTTGTAATTTAAAAACATAATCATCTGAAACAACTATGTTCTGTGGCATTTTTGCTTTATCCATTTTACTGTAAAATTCGCGTAAAACACTTCGTTTAAACGTAAGCGAAATGCCTTTGTATAATTCTTCTCCCTTGCTGTTTTTGTACATTTTCAAACGATGGTCTCTTCTGATAAATGCACAATCACCTGCCTGTAACGTTATTTTCCTATTTCTATCTTCAATAACTTGTTCTCCCGAATACAGATAGACCAAAACGTGTTCTGGAGTTGCGTGAATACATTTTTCGCTATAATCTGAAAAGCAGGATAAAAATATACCTGAATAAGTTATGGTTTTTAAACTATCGTCCTGTTGCACATTCATAAATTTGCTGATGTTAGATTATTAACCAACAAATTTAAGTTTTTTGCTTTAGTCTGACTTTATTGCAAGGTTCATTTTGTCTTTCTGTAAGGCTCACTTTAAAATTGTGTCTGGTCAAGTTGTGCTGGTTTGCGGTGTCGCTTTACAAAACCTCCCTAAAATAAAAAAACTTCCCTTTTCAGAGAAGTTTCCGGTATCAGTTGGACTATTTGCTAAACGTCATCATAATCTACATAAATGCTTTCTGACGTTGGATGCGCTTGACAGGTTAGGATTAATCCATCGGCGATTTCTTTATCAGTAAGAATCGAGTTTTTAGTCATTTCGGCAGTTCCTGATGTAACACGAGCCAGACAACTGCTGCATATTCCGCCTTGGCAGGAATACGGAGCATCAAGACCTTGTTTTAAAGCAGCTTCAAGGATAGTTTGTTTTTGTGACATTTCAAAAGTCGTTTCATCATCATCCACCATAACAGTGATTTTCGAATGACCTTCTAATGATTTTTCGATTTTATGTTCTTTGGTTGAAGTCGTAAACAATTCGAATTTGATAGCGGATTCTTTGATATTTTTTGCTGCCAAAACACCCGAAACGGTATTAATCATTTCTTCTGGTCCGCACAAATAGAACTTATCAAATTCCAATTCCTTGTGTTTGTTATTCAAAACAAAATTCACTGCCGATTTATCTATTCGACCAAATAATGCCTGTTCTGCTTTGGCCTGACTGTAAACATAGTGTACAAAAAGGCGGCTTACATATTGCAATTGCAAATCGTGCAATTCTTGATGAAAGATCGTTTCCTCGGGAGATTTGTTTCCATAAACAAGAACAAAAGAACTTTTAGGCTCACTTTTCAATACTGATTTCAGGATAGAAAGCACGGGTGTGATTCCGCTTCCGGCCACAAAAGCCACATAATTTTTTTGTCGGTCAGCTTGTGGTTCAAAAGTAAATTTCCCTTCTGGTTTTCCTATCTCCAGCGCATCACCTGCTTTTAATTTTGTATTGGCAAATTGAGAAAAAGCACCGTTTTTTACTACTTTTACTGCAATTCGCAATTCCCCACTTTCTGGAGCGGAACAAATAGAATACGCACGACGAATTTCCTGATTGTCTAAGGTAAGTCGAAGATTGATGTATTGACCTGCAACAAAAGTATAGTTTGGTTTTAATTCCTCAGGAACATTAAAAAGTATGGAAACCGCATCTTTGGTTTCACGTTTTACTTCTTTTATTATAAGTTTTAAAAAGGATGGCATGTGATTAATTTTTTACAAAAGTAGGAAACGACAAATAAATGGGGATTATAATTGCCGATTTTTTTATATTAGATGTAACATTTCAAGAATTTTACTACCAATTACGAAACCAAACTATAAACCATGTTCAAAAAATTTATCTATCTCGAATGGAAGGCTTTCACTAGATCCGCTTCCTTCGCAACAAATTTAGGTTTAAAAATCTTGATGCTTTTTGTGGCGATTTATTTTGCTTTAGTTTTTTTGGCTTTGGGAATTGGAGCCTTTTATATTATCAAGAAAATGAATCTGGAACCATTGGTTACCGTAAATAAATTCCTGATTTACTACTTTTTATTTGATTTGATTATTCGTTTGCTCTTGCAAAAAATTCCGGTAATGAACATTCGTCCCTTCTTGGTTTTACCGTTTAAGAAACCAACAATTGTTCATTTTTCGTTGGGTAAAACCGTATTGTCTTTTTTTAATTATGGACACGCTTTTTTCTTTTTGCCATTTTCAGTAGTATTAATCATGGAAGGATATGATGTAGTGAGCGTATTGCTTTGGCATTTAGCCATGATTTCACTGATTTACATCAACAATTTTCTAAATATCGTATTGAATAATAAAGACAATTTGTTTGCCATTTTCGTGGGAATTGTGATTATTTTAGGCGGCTGTCAATATTATCATGTTTTTGATATTACTACTTATACCACCGTTTTCTTTGAGGGTTTATTCCACACAAAATGGATGTTTCTACTGCCAATTTTGGCTTTAATGGGGCTGTATTATGTTACGTTCAACTATTTCAAAAACAACTTGTATCTTGATTCAGGACTTTCAAACAAACACCAAATTGCCAAAACCGAGGATTTAACTTGGCTGAATCAGTTTGGAACATTGGGAACATTTTTGAAGAATGATATTAAACTCATAAAAAGAAACAAGCGTTCCAAAACTACGGTGATCATGAGCGTGGTGTTTTTGTTTTACGGCCTCCTGTTCTTTAAAAGTCATGCTTTATACAATCCGGTGATGCACATTTTTGCAGGCATTTTTGTTTCGGGTGGTTTTTTATTCACTTTCGGACAATTTGTACCTAGTTGGGACAGTTCTTATTATCAATTAATGATGACGCAAAATATTCCGTATCGAGGATATTTAAGTTCAAAATGGTGGCTAATTGTTATCGCGACCGTTATTTCTACGATTTTAGCTTCATTCTATTTGTATTTTGGATGGCAAGTGTATCTGACAATTGTTGTGGGTGCCATTTATAATATTGGAGTCAATTCACATTTGGTGCTTCTTGCGGGTGCTTACACAAAAACGCCAATAGATTTAGATTCCAGCAAAGGAGCTTTTGGAGATAAAAAAGCCTTTAATGTAAATACCATGTTGATTTCGTTACCCAAATTGCTGTTGCCATTGGGACTTTATTGGATTGGGTCCACTTTAATGAGCCCTAATTTAGGATTAGCAATGGTTGCCGTTGCCGGAATAATAGGTTTTGCTTTGAGAGATAAAGTTTTCACACAAATAGAAAAAATTTATAAAACCGAGAAGTACAAAACCATAGCGGCTTACAAACAAAAGAGTTAACAGTCAATTTTCATAAAGCGATTAACCAAATCAACAAATAACCGATTAAACTTTTTTAAAAATGATACAAGTAAACGATCTTTCAAAAATATATAACGGCACAACAGTTCTTAAAATCGAAAATCTGGAAATCCCAAAAGGGCAAAGTTTTGGATTGGTAGGGAATAATGGCGCCGGAAAAACCACATTTTTCAGTTTGCTATTGGATTTAATCCAACCTTCAACGGGACACATTATCAACAATGCCATTCAAGTGAATGCAAGCGAAAACTGGAAACCTTTCACCGCTTCTTTTCTGGACGAAAGCTTTCTAATTGGCTACTTAACACCCGAAGAATATTTTTATTTTATAGGTGATTTACGCGGACAAAACAAAGCGGATATTGATGCCTTGCTGGCTAAACACGAGGAGTTTTTTAATGGCGAAATCCTAAAAAATAAAAAGTATTTGCGAGATTTATCCAAAGGAAACCAAAAGAAAGTGGGAATCATCGCCACGCTTATAGGCAATCCGGAAGTGGTAATTCTGGACGAACCCTTTGCTAATTTAGACCCAACAACAGTCAATAGATTGAAAAAAATTATCAAAGAATTAGCCGAAAATCCGGATGTAACAGTGCTGGTTTCCAGTCATGATTTACTGCATACGGTGGAGGTTTGTAACAGAATTGTGGCGTTGAACAAAGGCGAAATCGTGAAAGATATTCAAACATCAGCTGAAACGTTGCAAGAACTCGAACTGTTTTTTGCAGTTTAAAATTTAACTTAACGGCTATATACAAAACAGTTTACCGCTAATTCGCCAATTGCATTTATTAATTGGAGTATTTAATTAGCGAATTAGCGGTTTATTTTTATCCTGTCAAATCAAAATTTATAGCATTCAAGCCTGGAAGAATTTAATTTGGGTGTGACCCGGAAAGAAAAATTCCGGGTCGGGCTTTTCGCTCTCAATCTTTTTTATTCTTGAAAAAAGAATAAAAAAGGATTTCCGCTGCCATCCCTCACGCAAAACCGGCAATCAAAAAGAAACCTAATAATTTCCACGATATCAAAAAGAAACGTATTTTTACAAGTCATTATACTAAAAAGTATTTTTAGAAGTTAATTGATAAAAAACGTTTACCATTGAAAACCAACACATTCAAACATATATTTTCGCTAGGATTTTTATTGTTTTTGGTAGCGTGTTCTACTAAAAAGGACACTTTTTTGGCGAGAAAATCCCATGCTTTGAGCACGAAATATAATATTTTATACAACGGGCAAATGGGGTTGGACAAAGGAGTTAATGGTATAAAAGCAAATAGTAAAGATAATTTTTGGAAGCGTTTGCCTATCGAAAGAATGCAAATGGATGAAGCCATTTCTACAGACGTAAAATCTAAAAATGCTGATTTTGAACTGGCCGAGACCAAAGCCACAAAGGCAATTCAAAAACACTCCATGAACATTGGAGGAAGAGAAAGAAACAGCCAGATTGATGAAGCCTATTTACTGCTTGGTAAATCCCGTTATTACGATCAAAGATTCGTTCCGGCACTGGATGCATTCAATTATATTTTATACAAATATCCCAACAGCAGCAGAATTTATGAAGCGAAAATTTGGCGTGAAAAAACCAATATGCGGCTTGGAAACGATGCTTTGGTAATAAAAAGCATGACCAAAATGCTGAAGGAGAAAAAGCTAAAAAAACAAGTTTTTGCGGATGCGAATGCTCTTTTATCAGAAGCTTTTTTAAACTTAGAGGAAAAAGACAGTGCTTTAGCAAAATTAAAAATAGCCGAAAAATATACCAAAGTAAAAACCGAAAGAGCGAGATACCGTTTTATTCTTGGGCAATTGTACGAGGAATTAGGCAAAAAAGACAGCGCCATTTACAGCTATGAATCCGTGATAGCTATGAATAGAAAATCCGAAAGAAAATATGTTATTCAGGCTTACGTCAAAAAAGCGCAATTATTCGATTATAAAACGGGAGATACCACTGCGTTTTTAAAAACATACAATAAACTAATTGCCGATAGAGAAAATCGACCATTTCTAGATGTAATTTATAGAGAAAAGGCGGTGTTTTATGATAAAAATAACAAACAAAAAACAGCTTTAAATTTTTACAATGCTTCGCTGAAAAAAGCAACAACGGACCAATATTTGATTGCTTCAAACTACAGGGATTTAGGTAATATGTATTTCAAAAATGCCGATTATCCAGTTGCCGCTAAGTATTATGACAGTACTTTAGTAAAGTTGGATAATAAAACCAGAGAATTCATTCACATTCAAAAAACCAGAAAAGATTTAGATGAAGTAATACAACTCGAAGCTATTGCCAAAACAAACGACAGTATTTTGCATGTGGTTGCTCTGTCAGAAAGAGAACGGGTTTCATATTTTGAAAATTATATCGACAAGTTAAAAAAGACAGATGAAGCTAAAAGAATTTTAGAAGAAAAACTAAAAGTCAAACAAGAAAATATAGAAAGAAATACTAAAACGGCTTCCATTGATGCGGCCTCTCCTAATCAGGAGCCAGGAAAACCAGCGAAGAAATCATCATTAGCACCACCTACTATGGCTAGTATTTCGGGACAGCAGTCAGCAAGTGTTTTCTATTTTTATAATCCTACGACCATTGCTTTTGGAAAATTAGAGTTTAAAAAAATATGGGGGGACCGATCTTCGAATGGGAACTGGAGAGTATCCGCCAACAAAACTGATTTTGCTGTTAATGATTCCATAGGTGGGGACAAAGCAAAATTGGAAGACAAATTAGCAGCAACAGATAAGCCGGTTGAAAAATATACCACCGATTATTACCTAAAACAGCTTCCCACAAAGCAAACCGCGATTGACAGGATTGCCAAAGAACGTAATTTTGCCTATTACCAACTTGGGATTATTTATAAAGAAAAATTCAAAGAATATCAATTGGCCAGCGCTAAACTGGAACAGTTATTAAAAAACAATCCTGAAGAAAAATTCATTCTTCCGACACTCTATAATTTATATAAAATTTATCAAATTACGGATGCTGCCAAAGCGGAGGAAATGAAAAATAGAATTTCAGCCCAGTATCCAAATTCTCGTTATGCACAAATAATAAACAATACAAATTTGGTAGCTGTAGATAATGAATCACCCGAGAAAGTCTATAACAAATGGTATAAACTGTATCAAGAGGAGCAATATACTGTAGTGTTAGCAAAAATTGACGATTTGATTAATCAGTTTTCCGGAGATGAAATAGTTCCTAAATTTGAACTGTTAAAAGCAACTACTCTTGGAAAACTTAGAGGATTAATAGCGTATAAAAATGCGTTACAGGAATTAGCGGATAATTATCCTAACAGTGAAGAAGGAAAAAAAGCAGTAGAAATCCTGACAACTCAAATTCCGTTTTTGGAAGACAAGAACTTTAGTACTGTTGATGCCAAGAATTGGAAAATTATTTATAAAGCAATATCAAGAGAAGATAAAACTACAAAAGCAATCGAAGAAAAAATCAAGTTGTTTATTGCTAGTGAAAATATTCAAAAACTAACGTATTCCTTTGATATTTATACTGAAAAGGAAAATTTTATTACCATTCACGGAATTAATTCGGAGGTTTATGCAAAAGATATTGCACAAACAATGAAAGAGAATATCAAATATAAAATTGATGAACCTGCAATAGTTGTTTCTGGTGAAAACTATAAAGTAATTCAAATCAAGAAAAACTTGGATGCGTATTTGACACCTAAAAATAAATAATCATGTTTGATAAAAAGCCAAAATCATACACGGATCTCTTAGGTAAAACCAATAGGATAGTAGAGGGAACCACCATAAAAGGGGATATTATTTCTCAGGCTGATTTTAGATTGGATGGAGAATTAATTGGTAATTTTCAATCCAGCGGGAAAATAGTTATAGGACCAGCAGGAAGTGTTACCGGTGATATAGTTTGCAAAAATGCTGATATAGAAGGAAAGTTCAACGGTAAAATTCATGTCACCGAAATATTAAACGTGAAATCGAAAGCAAGTATTCATGGCGAAGTTTCAGTAGGGAAGCTATCGGTGGAGCCGGGTGCTGATTTTAGTGCTTCTTGTAGCATGAAGACCAATATAAAAAATCTAATGTCACACGATGGACAACAAACCCAAAAAACAAGCTAGTAAGTGGCTCGCGTTGATTAATATCCCGATTCAAATGGGAGCAATCATCTTTCTGTTTTCCTATCTGGGAAATTGGTTAGACGAAAATCATCCAAGTCCTAAGGTGTATTACAATAAAATTTTAGTGATGGTTGGCGTTGCGTTAGCGTTATATAATGTGATAAGACAAGTTAACGAAATCAATAAATCACAATAATTTTTTTAAATATAAAGATCAGTACGAATCAATAGTAGACCAAATAGGTTTGTGATAAAATAACTTTGCCCGCTAGTGCCTTCTTGGCAAAAACCAAATCTAATGAATTTAAAAAATTACAAACCGCTCTTAAACCTATTGTTACTCGCCGGATTAGCTTACATCCTTCACAAAGTTGTTTTTTATGCTTTTGACATAAATGACAAAGCTTTTCACTATTCGATAGAAACCCTTTATTTACTGTTTTTAGGCTTATCAATACTAGTCTTTATTGTTTTGTTGGAAGTCAAAGAGCGTAGTTTTGACAACATAGGTATGTCGTTTCTATTAAGTACAAGTGTTAAGATGATTTTTTGCTACTTGATTCTAAGGCCTTTATTACAGGTTTCAACCCAAAATAATACAATGGAGAGGAAGAATTTTTTTGCGATGTTTATTCTCTTTTTAGCAATTGAAACCGTTCTAACGATACGCATACTAAACGAAAAGCAATAAATATGATGTTTATGTATTAAATGCTTCAAAAAATAAATTTTTATATGCTTTTGAATATTAATAAAAAATGTACATTTGCACCAAATTTCAGAAACGTAATAAATTAAGATAATTAACTGTTATGGTGATTTCAAACAAACCACTTAGATTTATATTAGTAGCTTTAGTAGCATGTCTTCCATTAATTAGTTTTGCAAATCCTGAAGTGGATACTGTGAAAGTAAAAACAGAAGAAGCTCATGAGGTGTCAGAAGAAGCTCATGCTGAACCAACAGATGTAAAATCTAAAATTAAAGCATTTATAGGTCATCACGTTTTAGATTCCCATGACTTTACATTTTTTTCAGATGAAGTAGAAGGAAAACACTACGGTTTTTCTTTACCTGTAATTCTTTGGGACAATGGATTACACGTTTTTTCTTCAGCTAAATTTGAGCACGGTGAAGCTGTGGCAGAATCGAATGGAAATTTCTACAAAATAAACCACCACGACGGTAAAATATACAAAACGGACGCTTCAGGTACAATAACTGAAGACGAGAAAACAGGTTTCCCAACTAATGTTCGTCCTATAGATTTTTCTATAACAAAAACAGTTTTGTCTATAATGATTGCTTCATTATTAATGTTTTTAATATTTGCTGGTTTAGCAAAATCGTATGCTAAAAATAAAGGAATTGCTTCTGGAGTAGGAAGAATATTCGAACCGGTTGTTTTATATATCCGTGACGAAATCGCTATCCCAAACATTGGCGAAAAGCACTACAAGAAATACATGAGTTATTTATTGACTATATTTTTCTTCGTTTTATTCTTAAATATATTTGGTTTAATGCCATTTGGAATCAATGTAACCGGAAATTTAACCATTACATTTTCATTGGCAATCTTAACATTTTTGATCACTAACCTTACAGCCAACAAAAATTACTGGGGACACATTTTTTGGATGCCTGGTGTGCCTAAAGCAATGCGAATCGTTTTAGCGCCTATTGAACTGTTAGGGATTTTTATTAAACCTTTTTCATTGATGATACGTTTATATGCAAATATTTTTGCAGGACATATTGTATTGATGAGTATTATTGGTTTAATGTTTATCTTTAAAAGCTGGTTAGGAAGTAGTTTATCATTTGGATTGTCATTTGTACTTTCTATTCTTGAAATACTGGTAGCTTTTTTACAAGCGTATATTTTTACCATGTTATCTGCTTTGTACTTTGGTTCAGCGGTAGAGGAACATCATCATGAGGAAGCTCATTAATAAATTGAATGTTTAATTTTTAATATATATATTATGCAAATTCCAACTATTGTAGGAGCAGGGTTAATTGTTATCGGAGCAGGTTTAGGTATTGGTAGAATTGGTGGTTCAGCAATGGACGCTATTGCTCGTCAACCAGAAGCTTCAGGAAAAATCCAAACAGCAATGCTTATCGCAGCTGCACTTATTGAAGGTATTGGTTTCGCTGCGTTATTCGCATCTTAATTAAAACTCAAAAAACAATAGTTGCAACGGTTGGTTGTAACTATTGTTTTTAAAATTAAAACATTACAAATTGCTTTTTTATGAGCAATTAAAAAATCATAATTTAAAATTTATAATTATATATAATGGATAAGTTAATAAATCAGTTTGAGTTAGGTTTGTTCGTTTGGCAAGTATTAATATTTGTTGGATTAATATTCTTATTGAAAAAATTCGCTTGGAAACCAATTCTTGATGCAGTTAATGATAGAGAAGAAGGAATCAAAAATGCATTACTTTCTGCTGAAAACGCAAGAAAAGAAATGCAAAATCTTCAAGCTGACAATCAACGTATTTTACAAGAAGCAAGATTAGAGCGTGACAATATGCTTAAAGATGCTCGTGAAATGAAAGAGAAAATGGTTGCTGATGCTAAAAATGAAGCGCAAGTTCAAGGTCTGAAAATGATCGAACAAGCTAAATTAGCAATCGAAGGTGAAAAAAATGCAGCTATGGCTGAATTGAAATTACAAGTTTCTACTTTGTCATTGAGTATTGCAGAAAAATTATTGAAAGACGAATTGTCTAACAAGGA
The DNA here is from genome assembly GCF_048158525.1 of Flavobacterium algoris. Taxonomy (NCBI): domain Bacteria; kingdom Pseudomonadati; phylum Bacteroidota; class Flavobacteriia; order Flavobacteriales; family Flavobacteriaceae; genus Flavobacterium; species Flavobacterium algoris. The sequence continues at coordinate 65,586 of NZ_JBLNKT010000007.1, read as the reverse complement.
AGCTCAAACTAAATTAGTTGAGAAAATGTTAGGTGACGTAAAATTGAACTAATTATGGCAAGTACAAGAGCAGCAATTCGTTATGCAACAGCAATTTTAGATTTAGCAACCTCAAAAGGTGTTGCCGAAGTTGTGAATAACGATATGAAATTGATTGCTTCAACAATCAACGGAAACTTGGAATTAAGCACTTTTATTCAAAATCCAACGTTAAAAGTTGAGGTTAAAGAAAAAGCACTTTTAGAAGTTTTTGCTGGTATTGATGCAGTTACTAAAGGATTATTTCATTTGTTATTTGAAAACAAAAGATTCGAAATTCTTGAAGCAATTGCCGAAGAATACAGTAAATTATCTGATGTTATGAATGGTGTTGAAGTAGCGAAAGTTACAACAGCTGTTCCTATGGATGCAGCTTTAGAAGCTAAAGTTTTAGCTAAAATCGCAACACTTTCAGATAAAAAAATTACAATAGAAAATATAGTAGATGCTTCAATTATTGGAGGATTTATTCTAAGAATAGGTGACAAGCAATACAACGCTTCAGTAGCCAACAGATTACAAGTATTAAAAAGAGAGTTAAGTAATTAGTTTTATTGCACATTTAAGTGTCTAAATTATAAATTAAGATGGCGGAAATCAAACCTGCTGAAATTTCAGCAATATTAAGAAAGCAAGTAGAAGGTTTTGAATCTGGTGCTACACTAGAAGAAGTAGGAACTGTGCTTCAAGTTGGAGATGGTATTGCTCGTGTTTACGGGCTTTCGAATGTTCAATATGGAGAGTTAGTTGAATTTGACAATGGATTAGAAGCTATTGTTTTGAATCTTGAAGAAGACAATGTGGGTGTGGTCCTTTTAGGACCCTCTACAGGAATCAAAGAAGGTTCAATCGCAAAAAGAACACAACGTATTGCTTCTCTTAAAGTAGGAGAACAAATGGTAGGTCGTGTAGTAAACACACTTGGTTTTCCAATTGATGGAAAAGGACCAATCGGTGGAGATTTATACGAGATGCCTTTGGAAAGAAAAGCTCCTGGAGTTATCTTCCGTCAACCAGTTACTGAGCCATTACAAACAGGTATTAAAGCAGTAGATGCAATGATTCCAGTAGGTCGTGGACAACGTGAGCTAGTTATTGGTGACCGTCAAACAGGTAAATCAACTGTTTGTATCGATACCATCTTAAATCAAAAAGAATTTTATGATGCTGGGAAACCAGTATTTTGTATATATGTTGCCATTGGACAAAAAGCGTCAACTGTAGCAGGAATTGCTAAAATGTTAGAAGAAAAAGGCGCAATGGCATATACCATTATTGTTGCGGCTAATGCTTCTGATCCAGCTCCAATGCAAGTGTATGCTCCTTTCGCAGGTGCTGCGATTGGAGAATATTTTAGAGATTCAGGTCGTCCGGCTTTAATTGTTTATGATGATTTATCTAAACAAGCTGTTGCGTATCGTGAGGTTTCTCTTTTATTAAGAAGACCACCGGGACGTGAGGCATATCCTGGAGACGTTTTCTACCTTCACAGTAGATTATTAGAACGTGCTTGTAAAGTAATTGCAGATGATGGAATTGCTAAAAACATGAACGATTTACCAGATTCATTGAAATCAATTGTAAAAGGTGGTGGTTCATTGACTGCTTTACCAATTATTGAAACTCAGGCTGGTGACGTTTCTGCATACATCCCAACAAACGTAATTTCGATTACAGATGGTCAAATTTTCCTTGATGGAGATTTGTTTAACTCGGGGGTTCGTCCGGCAATTAACGTAGGTATTTCGGTATCTCGTGTTGGAGGAAATGCACAAATTAAATCAATGAAAAAAGTGGCTGGTACATTAAAACTGGATCAAGCACAATTCCGTGAATTGGAAGCGTTTGCTAAATTTGGTTCTGATCTTGATGCCGTTACTTTGAACGTAATTGAAAAAGGAAGAAGAAACGTTGAGATCTTGAAACAAGGTTTGAACGATCCTTATACTGTTGAAGATCAAGTTGCAATTATCTATGCTGGTTCTAAAAACTTATTGAGAAATGTTCCTGTGAATAAAGTAAGAGAATTTGAGAAAGATTTCTTGGATTTCTTGAACAACAAACACAGAGCGACTCTTGATGCTTTGAAAGCAGGAAAATTAACAGATGAAATTACAGATGTAATCGAAACTGTAGCAAAAGAATTATCAGCAAAATATAACTAAAAAAGTTTTAAATTTTAAGCAGTAAGGTTTTCTTTATTACTTACTACTTAACAATTACTACTTAATACTTACAAAACAATGGCAAATTTAAAGGAAATCCGTAATAGAATTACTTCCGTTTCATCTACGATGCAAATTACATCGGCAATGAAAATGGTTTCTGCAGCAAAGCTAAAGAAAGCACAAGATGCAATCACAGCAATGCGCCCTTATGCCGAAAAATTAACGGAATTATTGCAAAATCTTTCTGCTACACTGGAAGGTGATGCAGGTGGAGAGTTTACAACGCAACGTGAGATCAAAAAAGTGTTAGTGGTAGCCATAACTTCTAATAGAGGTTTATGTGGTGCTTTTAATACGAATGTGATTAAGGAAGCTAAAAGCCGAGCAGTATTTTATGCAGGAAAGCAAGTTGATATTTTTGCTATCGGTAAAAAAGGAAATGATGTTTTGAGTAAAACACTTTCGGTTGTTGAAAATCAAAGTACTGTTTTTGATGCATTGACTTTTGATAATGTTGCTAAAATTTCAGATATGTTGACTGAGAAATTCGTTTCAGGTGAATATGATAAAATTGAGTTGATTTACAATCAATTTAAAAATGCTGCGACACAAATCGTTCAAACAGAACAATTTTTGCCATTAGCACCAATAAAATCTGATCTTAGAGTTTCAACTGGTGATTATATATTTGAACCTTCAAAAGAAGAAATTGTGTTGACTTTGATTCCAAAATCATTGAAAACGCAATTGTATAAAGGGATTCGTGATTCATTTGCTTCAGAGCACGGAGCGCGTATGACAGCCATGCACAAAGCAACGGATAACGCAACTGAATTGAGAAATCAATTGAAATTGACTTATAATAAAGCACGTCAGGCTTCTATTACTAATGAGATCTTAGAGATTGTTGGTGGTGCGGAAGCATTGAATGGATAATAAATTATTGATTCAAAATATATTCTAAGAGCCAACCCTGTGTTGGCTCTTTTTTTGTTTAATTTTATAGTTTAAAACACAGTAGGAAGAATGCAATTAGAAATTAGAGAACTGACCACGTTAGACGAAATGCTTAGTAATATCGAAGTAATGCGATTTTTATATCCCACATTTACTTTAGAAAAATATGGAGCCTATCTGGTTGAGATGATTCCACATAATTACAAGCAAGTAGCCGTTTTTGAAAATGAAGTTTGTGTGGCTGTTTCAGGATTTTGGTCGGGAACAAAACTTTGGTCGGGAAAATACATCGAGATAGACAATTTTATTGTTCATCCCAAACATCGCTCTAAAGGTTTGGGGAAAATGATGACAGATTATATAGATGCAAAAGCCAAAGAGACGGGTTGTACCATGATTGTTTTGGATGCTTTTACGGGAAATTTTACTGCACATCGCTTTTATTACAACCAAGGATATGTCCCAAAAGGTTTTCATTTTCTTAAAATTTTAAACGAAGAAGGATTAAGTTAAATCCCAAAAAGATGAAACGATGTAAAAGAATGGTGCTCTTTTTTATACTGACAATCAGCTTAACTTTTTGTGCTATGAAACAAGAACTTCAAACGGAATTTCCAGAAGAAATCAAATCAGTTTATTTTCAGAAATGGATTGATGGACAGGAAGAAACCGGAAGCGGAACTGATTTTTATATTGAATTCAAAAAACGGCTTTCTAAGGAGATTAAGTTGGAGAAAATCTATTTTAGAAATCAGGAATCAAATTTTGAAAGAGTTGCTGGAAATACTTTTGTAGCACATTTTCACCAACAAAATAGCATTCCAGATTTAATCCTGAATAGTGATTCCTTAAAAGAATATGGGAACAAAGCCCCCGTTATCATAAAACCCAAATTCGATTTAAAACCTAACGAAGCAGTATTGGAATATAAGAAAATGGATCAAACCCTTTTTTTTAAAATAGTAAATCCCAAAGAAAAGCCAATGATTGCGTATCCATCGGTGAATAAACCAAAGAATTAGTTATTTTTGTTTTTATAAATATAAACAGATAAATCATTTTGGGATTATATAAAAGCCTTTTCAAACAAACAGCAATTTATGGACTAGCTACGGTTATACCTAGAATGTTCAGTTTTTTACTAGTTCCACTTTACACTGATTTATTGCCAAAAGCCGAGTATGGAAAAGTCTCCATAATTTTCGCTTGGATGATTTTTTTCAATGTTATTCTTGCTTACGGAATGGAAACCGCTTTTTTTAGGTTTTATAATAATGAAATAAACAAGAAGTCCGTTGTAGAGACTACTATGGTTTCGATTTTTTGGACCTCCATTTCTTTTCTATTTGTTGGGCTTTTATATCGAAATACCTTGTCTCAATGGTCAGGGATAGATGCGCAATACATCACCTATACCATTTGGATTTTAGCATTGGATGCTTTAGTGATTATTCCGTTTTCAAAATTGAGAGCTTACCAAAAACCGATGGTTTATGCTGCAATCAAAATTGGAAATGTTTTAATTAATCTTTCTTTAAGCATTTTCTTTTTACTCTTTTTACCCAAAATTGCGGAATCCCATCCAAATGGATTTTTAGGTTCTTTGTATGTTGAAAATTTCCAGATTGGCTATATCTTTTTAGCCAATATTATTGCCAGTTTATTGACATTTGTAGTGTTGTCACCAGATTACATCTTGCTTAAATGGAAGTTTGATGCTGCTCTTTGGAAACGAATGATGCGTTACGGATTGCCTATAATGATCGCCGGAATTGCATTTGCCATCAACGAGCAATTTGATAAAATTCTATTAGGGAAATTATTACCGGTAAATATTGCCGAAGCTGAGGTTGGAGTGTATTCCGCTTGTTATAAATTAGGGTTATTCATGGTTTTGTATAGAACGGCTTATACTTTAGGAATTGAACCATTTTTTTTCAGCCATGCTTCTAATGCTAATGCACCGCAAACGTATGCCACAGTTACTAAATATTTTGTCATTTTTGGCTCTTTTATCTTATTGGGAGTAATCGTTTTTGCCGATGTTTTAAAACAGCTTATGATTCGGGATACTTCCTATTGGGAAGCCATGAAAGTCGTTCCGCTGATTATTCTAGCCAATTTTTTCCTCGGAATTTACACGAATCTTTCCGTTTGGTACAAACTCATCGACAAAACCTATATTGGGGCTTATATCTCCATTGTTGGCGCAATTGTGACATTAGCGTTAAATTACCTGCTTATCCCAACGATGAGTTATTATGGATCAGCAATCGCAACAATAGCTGCTTATGGAAGTATGATGTTTATCTCCTATTATTTAGGGAATAAATACTACCCAATACCGTATGATGCAAAAAAAATAGGTGGATATCTTGGTCTTTCAATAGGATTTTCGGCCATTTCATTTTATGGTTTTAGAGAAAATTATTTTGTTGGAATTCCATTACTACTCGCATTCATGTATTTCATATATTACAACGAAAAAGAAATGTTAACCCGAATTTTGAACCGAAAAAATAACTAAAGTTATGTCAGGTACATTTTCTCAAATTTATATACAGATAGTTTTTGCGGTAAAAGGCAGACAATCTTTAATTAACAATAGTTGGGAAGAAGAACTATATAAGTACATCACAGGTATTGTTCAAAATAAAGGGCAAAAAATGTTAGCTATAAATGGAATGCCGGATCACATCCATATATTTATAGGAATGAAACCTTCGTGTTGCTTATCTGATTTAGTTAGAGAGGTAAAAAAATCTTCAAATGAATTTATAAAGGATAAGAAATTTTGTTCTAGAATTTTTAGTTGGCAAGAAGGTTACGGGGCATTTTCATATAGTCATTCTGCATTAGACAATGTTATTGCCTATATTATGGATCAAAAGGAACATCATCATGTAAAAACTTTCGAGGAAGAATATTTAAACATGTTGAAAATTTTTGAAATAGAATTCAAAGATGAATATTTGTTTGAATGGATTCAGGATGAATAATTTTTAGTGTAAAAAGATATCATATTAGACCCCAACGGGGTCAAATGTTTATAAAAATTAATGCGTTACATGGGTTCGACCCCGAAGGGGTCGTACAATCTCGGAAATCATGTTTTCTATAAACATGAAATCCCTTCGGGATTAGGAATCAATAGCAACATCATCAAGGGAAAACTTTCAAGGAAGAATATTTAAAGATGTTGAAAATTTTTGAAATAGAATTCAAAGATGAATATTTGTTTTAATAGATTGAGAATGAATATTTTTCGTGAAAAAAGATATCATATTAGACCCCAACGGGGTCAAATATTTATAGAAATAAATGCGTTACACGGGTTCGACCCCGAAGGGGTCGTACAATCTTTAAAAATCATGTTTTCTATAAACATAAAATCCCTTCGGGATGAGGAAACAAAATAATATAAAAATAAAAAAATGAACATAAAAATTATCAATAAATCGCAACATGCTTTGCCAAACTATGAAACCATAGCTTCGGCAGGAATGGATTTAAGAGCAAACCTAACAGAATCAATAACCCTAAAACCATTGGAAAGAGCCATTGTAAAAACAGGTCTTTTCATAGAATTACCAATAGGGTACGAAGCACAGGTTCGCCCAAGAAGTGGTTTGGCTGCCAAAAAAGGAATCACCGTTCTCAATTCTCCTGGAACAGTTGATGCGGATTATCGAGGAGAAATAGGAGTGATTTTAGTAAATTTATCGAATGAAGCTTTTGTGGTCGAAAATGGGGAACGCATCGCTCAACTCATCATCGCACAACACGAACGTGCGGAGTGGATAGAAGTTCAGGAATTAAGCAAAACTTCAAGAGGCGAAGGCGGTTTTGGAAGTACAGGAGTGAAGTAATAATCAGTGTTCAGTCGCAGTTAGCAGTTGTGAAACGAGATGATATTTCGCAACAAATTTCAAATAAAAAGCCGTTTAATCTGTGGCCAAATAATATAAAAAGACCTTCGTTAACTTTGCAGATAACCCTGCAAACTTCGCGGTTAAAAAAAATTGAATTAATAAGAGGATGGATTGCTTCGTTCCTCGCAATGATAAAACAAATGAAAATAATAGTACCAATGGCTGGGCGAGGTTCCAGATTAAGACCACACACATTAACCATTCCTAAACCATTAATTCCTATTGCTGGCAAACCTATTGTACACCGTTTGGTAGAAGATATTGCAGCTGTTTTGAATCAAGATATTGAAGAAATTGCCTTTATTATTCATGAAAGTTTTGGAGCAAAAGTGGAAGAGGATTTAATCGAAATCGCTCAGAAGTTAGGTGCCAAAGGAACTATTTATTATCAAAACGAGGCGCTTGGAACTGGTCATGCCATTATGTGCGCTAAAGATTCTTTGAGCGGACCAGCTGTTATCGCTTATGCCGATACTTTAATTCGTGCCGATTTCGATTTAGATCAAAATGCGGACAGTGTTATTTGGGTAAAACAAGTAGATCATCCGGAAGCTTTTGGGGTGATAAACCTAAACGATGCGAATGAAATAGTAGAACTGGTGGAGAAACCCAAGGAGTTTGTTTCGGATCTTGCGGTTATTGGAATTTACTATTTTAAAGATGTTGCCGTTTTAAAAAATGAACTTCAATTAGTATTAGATAATAATATTATTCACGGTGGAGAATATCAAATTAACGATGGAATAAAGCAAATGATGGCAAAAGGCATGGTATTTGTTCCCGGTAAAGTAGCCGAGTGGATGGATTGTGGAAACAAAGATGTTACTGTGGAAACGAATTCCAGAATGTTAGGATTCCTGCACAACGATGGAATACATTTAGTAGACTTTGATGTTAAGTTAGAAAATTCAACCATCATTCCGCCTTGTTATATTGGTGAAGATGTGGTTTTGATTAATGCAACCGTGGGGCCTAATGTGTCATTAGGAAAAGGATGTCATGTGTCAAACAGTACTATAAAAAACAGTTTGGTACAAACCCATTCCCATATTAAAAATGCAAATCTGGATAATGCCATGATAGGGAATCATGCCAGTTTTGACGGTAATTTTACAAGCATCAGTATTGGGGATTATTCGGTATTGGAATAATTGAATCCAAAGTAATGAAATATACGGCAAGAAACATTCGATGAAAAAAGGAGCTTTCATAATTCTGTTTTTGGTTTTGCAATGCAATTCAACTATGCTATTGGCGCAAACCGAACCGGAAGAAATTAAGCAGGAAAAAGATCAGTTTCAGGAATTTTTTTATGAAGCGTTGCTTCAAAAGGGGATTGAGAATTATGACAAAGCAATTAAAGTTTTGGAACAATGTGTAAAACTTCAACCCAATAATGCCACGGTCTATTTCGAATTAGGAAAAAATTATCTGGCATCAAAGGATTATGGAAATGCATACAGTTCATTTGAACACGCCACACAAATTGATTCAAAAAACAGATGGTTTTGGGTGGGAATGTATGATGTGAGTTATGAAACCAGCAATTATAATCAAGCGCTGATTGCCATCAATAAATTAATACCATTTGATGAGAAGTATAAAGAGGATTTAACATCGCTTTATATGGGAACTAAGCAATTTGACAAAGCGCTTGATCTCATCAATGAATTGAATGCCACTTTTGGAAAATCGGAAAGAAGGGAATTATATAAAATGCAGATTTTATCGGAAGGGAAATTTCAAGATGTTGAAGAGTCTAATTTAATAGCACAAATTGATAAAAACCCAAAAGAAGAATCCAACTATATCGCGTTGATTAATTTGTATTCCAAGAATAATGAAACACAGAAGGCATTTGAAATAACCAAAAAGTTAGCGGCTGCAATTCCAAATTCTGAATGGGCGCAAGTGAGTTTGTTTAAAGTTTATTTGGATAATAATGAAGCTCCAAAAGCTATAAATGCGATGAATATTTCTTTGGCCAGCGCCAAAATAGATTCAAAGATAAAACACAGAATGCTGAATGAGTTTTTGATTTTTGTGGATAAAAATCCTCAATATTCCTCGGATTTAGAAAAAGCAATTGCCTATTTCGATAGTGATGCTACAGTTGATGTTGCCAAAGAAATTGGAAAATATTATCATAGTAAAAAGCAATGGGATAAAGCCATTACGTTTTATGAACGTGCTTTAAAGAATGGTTCTGCTGAAGATATCGAAACGAATTTGCTTTTGCTTCAAGCGTATGCCGAAGTAAAGCAGTTTGATTTGGTTGCCAAAAAAGCCATGACAATGATTGAAACATTTCCTACGCAACCGCAGTTTTATTATTATTCGGGTTTAGCGAACAATCAATTGGGGCAATTTAAAAAAGCCAAAGACATTCTGGAAATGGGATTGGATTATCTAGTCAACGACATAACATTAGAAACAAATTTCAATATCCAGCTTGGAGAGGCATATAACGGTTTGGGAGATTTCAAGAAAAAAGAAGTGTATTTCTCCAAAGCCAACGAATTATTAAAACAAAAAAAACAATGAAAAAAATTTCAATATTACTAGTACTTACAGTCTTTATGGCTTCGTGTAAATCGAAAGCTATTGTGGCCGAGGCTAGTATAAAATCAAACTATTTGACTGCTGATAAAATAATAGAAAATCATTACAACAATAAAAACAATTTTTCTACATTATATATTAAGTCCAACGCAAGATATGCTGATGAGAAACAAACTCAAAATGTTACTGCCGAAATAAAAATAAAGAAAGACCAACAAATCTTGATTAGTATTCGGTTTTTGGGAATTACTATGGCAAAAGCATTGATTACGCAAACTGCAGTAAACTATTATGAAAAAATAAATGGCAGTTATTTTGAAGGGGATTTCAGAGGATTGAGTCAATGGCTGGGAACTGATTTAGATTTTAATAAGATCCAAAATATGTTATTGGGCGATGCAATTGATGATTTGAATAAAGGAAAATATACCGAGTCATTGGTGGAACAAACCTATAGATTGGATGATGTTTCGAATAACAATACGAAAAAATCTTTCTTTTTTGATACGGAGAAGTTTTTGGTCAAAAGACAGGAAATAAAACAAACTGCTGAAGATAGAATGATTCAAGTAGCTTATTCAGATAACAAGGTGTACAATGAAGCGACATTGCCTTCAAATGTTTCTATAAATACGTTTCAAAAGAAAGGTAAAACGGAAATTAATTTAGATTATAACACAATAACATTCAATGAGGAACTTTCTTTTCCTTATAGTGTTCCAAATGGGTACAAAAGAATTATAATTAAGTAAATTTGCAAAAAATATTTTTTTAATATGCCAAAATTTCTCCTAAGCCTAATTTTTATAAGCATGACTTCATTACTATGGAGCCAGGAAACACAACAAGAAAAATTAGAAGAACGAAAAGCCCAGATTCAAAAAGAAATTCGCGAAAATGAAAAGCTATTACAAACCGTAAAGAAAAAAGAAAAAACGGCTGTAAATGTAATTGTTATTCAAAGCAATAAAATAAAGCTTAAAGAAAAACTGATCAATACTACTGAAAAGCAAACTAAGCTTTTGGGTAATGATATGTATATTAATCAGGTGAAAATTAATAAACTCAAAAAAGAACTGGTAATCCTAAAGGAAGATTACGCTGAGATGATTGTAAAGTCTTATAAAAGTCGTTCTGAGGAAAGTAGAGCGATGTTCTTATTGTCTTCCGAGAATTTCTTGCAAGCTTATAAAAGGGCACAGTATATGAAGCAGTATACGAATTACAGAAAAATGCAAGGCGAAGAAATAAAGACGAAAACAGGGGAACTTGTCAATTATAATGGAAAGCTGAATGTACAAAAAACGGCGAAACAAAAACTTATTGCTGAAAATGAAAAAGAGCGTTTGTCATTAGAAAAAGAAAGACAAGAGCAAGAAAAATTAGTCAAATCCATTAAGAAAGATAAAAGTAAGATTCTTGCCGAAATCAAGAAAAAACAACAAGAGTCGAGACAAATCGATAAACAAATTGACCGATTAATTCGTCAAGCAATTGCTGAGGCAAATAGAAAAGCGGCAATGGAAAGGGCTATGGAAAAAGCAAAAGCAGAATCAAAAGCAGATGCAAAAACAGAAACAAAAGCCGAAATAAAAACACGAGCTAAAGAAATTGCAGCTACGTCTTCAGTATCTTCATCAAAAATTGAACTAACCGCAGAAACCAAATTAATTGCTGATAACTTTAGAGCCAATAGAGGGAAATTGCCATGGCCGGTAGAAAAAGGATTTGTGTCATTGGGATATGGAGATCAGGCACATCCTGTTTATAAAACCTTAGTTATTCATAATAGTGGAGTGGAGATTACAACTGATGCTGGGTCTAGTGCAAGAGCCGTTTTTGGAGGGGAAGTAACCAGTGTAATTGTTTTATCACCTATAAATAAAGCGGTAATGATACAACACGGGGATTTCTTTACGGTTTATCAGAATTTAAGTTCTGTGTTTGTCAACAAAGGGGATAAAGTAAGCACTAAACAAAGCCTTGGGAAAGTAAGAACCAATAGCGAAGGTAAAACGATAATTAAATTTTTAATTCTTCAAAACACTACGTATAACAATCCACAAAGTTGGTTGTTTAATATGTAATGATGGATTGGAACTGAAGTAGTTTTAGTTCTTATATTTAGCTAAAAAAGCGAATCAAATTATTATTTTTGATTCGCTTTTTTTATACAAAACAATTTGATTATTGTTGCTTTTGTTGCTGCTGAAGTAGCTCTATGTAATCCAATTGTTCCTGGAGTTCAATGGAAACTTCTTCGAGTTGCACATCATTTATATCTTCAAATTGTCTTCCGTCCTCGTAGCCTATCGAAACGCATACAGAAAGCGTTTGTCTGGAAAGTCCCTTTTACCGGCGTGCAATCATAGAAATTACTACCTACTGACAGTTTCACGTGATTGTCCATCGTCCAGATATTATTAGTAGGATCAAGACCAAGCCAGCTTTGTTTTGGAGTATAAATTTCTACCCAAGCGTGTGTGGCGCCTTCGCCTCTGAGTCCGCTTTCGTTAGGGCAAATGTAACCGCTCACATAGCGCGAAGGAATTCCTGCCATCCGTAAAAGTTGTAATAGTACATGCGCAAGGTCTTGGCAAACGCCTTTTCTAATTTCTAAAATCTCATCGACCGTAGTTTCTATATTGGTGATTCCTTTGGTGTACTTAAAATTTGTAAAAATGTATTGATTGCATTGTTGCGCAATTTCTATAATGGGTTTGTCAATACAGTTTATTTAGTCCAGAATTGCACTGATTTCGTTTTGCTTTTTGATGGTTTCGGGATAACTAAGGCGCAATAAAAGAATGCTCTTTTCTTTTTCTTTTGCAAAATCCTTTACTGTAGTATGATCTATTTCAGGGATTTTTAGTGAATGATTGACACGAACTAACATTCTGGATTCGATAGTCATTTCAGTATGCGCTTCCAATGTATTAAAGTTGCCTACTTGATTACTGAAGTAATCCTGAGAAATTTCGACCTCGGGATTATTTGTTATTAAAAGTTGGTATTGAAGCACATCTTGGTTGTCAAAATGGTGTGGGAATAAACGAATCTCATTTATACTTTCTTTTATGGGCCAGTTGTATTGGTATTTTGTAAGGTGGACTATTTTGAAAATCGCCATTTTTTATTAGGTGTAAGAGAAAAATAATTTAGAAAAATCGGTTGAAAACTGTATCAATTGTGTTCTGGTATTGTTGAGTAAGTCTTCTAATTCTTGGTTGGTAAGGTGATGATAATCAGTAAATTCGACAGAACTTTTTAGTCTTCCAAATTGGTTGTGCAAGGTTCGTGCTTCGCTCAAATTATTGTCTTCCAATACATAAAACTCTCCTTTTGCTCCCCGAATCAAATCTATCCCTGCAATATGCACATGGATGTTGTGAGGTACTTTAATACCATGAACTTCTTGGATATAATGCGGACAAGAGGTGATTAATGAAGCCGGAATAATACCTTCTTTTATAATAAGCTGTTCGTTATAGATGTCTTCCAAGAATAAATTGAGTGCTTTTAGCCTTTGTTTTATTCCTGATTCTACTTCGTTCCAGTCTTGTTGGGTAATGATTCTTGGAATAATATCAAAAGGAAAAATCCTTTCAATGCCTTGATTGTCGTCACTATAAACGGTAAAAGTAATCCTTTGATTCATAAAAAAATCATAAGCCTGCCTATGCTTATCATTCAGTTTTTCGGGATTTAAACTTTGTAATGTTTGCAATACTTGACGGTAAGATTCCCGAACTCCTTCATTAGAAAACATTTCGTCCCAACCATTTGGGTTTAAATTAGGCATCAATTTCATCATAACACATATTGTTAAAAAATTAAACTTTTCTGTGTTTTGTTATAAAAAATACACCTTTAAAGCTAAAATGCTAATTTAATTTTCATGTAAATAAGTATTACGTGACTATTTAATAATTTTTATAGCATTATTTTTTTGACAATTATTTTGTTTTGCAATGTTGTTTTTTTTGATTTCGCAGTAGAATAAATATTTTTTGATTGATAAACCCCGTAAAATATAGCACTTGAGGATTTGTTATTTAAAAAAATGAATATATAGTTTGTAAAAAAGAAGGGTGTGAAAATAAAAATAGAAAAGAGTAGTTTCTATTTGCGAAAAAGAATGGTCAATTTTAGACTGTAAATTGAACGGTAGTTTTTAATTCGAATCAAAAGAAAAATCCCAGTTATAATTAGATTTAATAACTGGGATCAGAATTTATTTTATGTAAATAACCGTGTTTCGATTATTTATTGAAAGAAGATTTTATAGCTTTCATTACACTTGGAGTTGACCATTGACCAGCCACAATAATACGTCTGATGGTGTATAGCGGATCAATTGAATCTCTTTTGGTAGACAGGATAAATGCCATTTGGTAGCCGCTCTTTTTTATTTCGGGTATCGCTTCTTTGTTCCACAAACCAAAAGGATAAGCAAAATAAGTTACTGGTTTACCAATGATGTCTTCTAATTTCTTTTTGGGTTTTACCAATTGAGTCTCCCAGTCTTCTCCAGCGTATTTAGTCACCATATGATGATCCCAAGTATGTGCTGCAACTGTATTCCCGCTGTCAGATAAACTTTTAATTTGCTCTTTTGTCAAATAGTTAGGGCGGTTAATGGAAACGGTCATCACAAAGAATACTCCTTTGAAACCGTATTTTTTCATTTCGGCAGCACCTAAACTGTATTGTTCTCCTCTTGTATCGTCAAATGTGATCATGATTGGATTTGTTGGTAACGGAGCATCATGAACTAAATATTCATACAATTGATTGGGTAAAATGCTATGATATCCTTCGTCTGACAACGCTTTCATTTGTTGTGCAAAATTAGCTGGAGTCACCGTATAGGTTTTTGTCATTTCACCTGCATTGGCGCTAAGCTCCTTAATGTTATGATAACATAATATAGGTACTTCTTTTTTGGAAAGAATGGTTGCCAAGTCAGCCATTTCTTTTTTGGGAGCAACTTTTTGAACGGGTGTATTTACTTCGGTTGTCTCTTTTTCTATTTTAGTTGGTTTAGAGTTGCAACCAACTAATAGAAATAAACCTATAGAAACTAAAAATAAGATATTTTTCATAATTGAAAAGCGAATTATTGGTATTGAATGTAGATAGGTTTAGGAGTAAATTTCATTAGCTCTTCCGGAGTGTACATTACCCAATTTTTTTTAATGTCATTTTTATAAAACAATTTAAAACCGGTAAATTGAACCGGTTCTCTATAAATATAACTTAGATAAGTAGATCTTTTCAAGATTCTGTCGCCAAAACCATCCATATCCATTACAATCTGTACTTCAGGCACTTTTTTTATATTTTTATAGTTAGTTACCATCCCTTGTGTAAAACGGTGTACTACTAGTATTTTTGGAGTCAGCTTGTTTTTACGGACTACATTTGCCAAAATATCAATAGCATCATTGATATCATCAGCATCGAAAGTACCTATTTTTGAGCCGGGGCGATGCCCACCCTTCATCGAAAATTCAGGGTCAATTCCTAAATGGACATTAGGCATTGATAGGTATTTTTCTAATGTTGTCACTTCATCTTTTACATTACTATGACCTACTTGGATGTCTAGAAATACCAAGGCATCTATAGGTTTTGCCCAACTTAAAATCGTATCAATTTGTTTAAAAGGCATACGCATTCTGTGTTTGTTGTCTTTTCCAGGTGCGCCTTGGGCAGTGATGGCAATATAATGCAAAGCAGGAATTGTTTTCACGGAAGGATCTACCGCCTGCCATTTGGCGACTTCACCTTGTAATTTTTTAATCATTTCGTTTCTTGGAAGTTCGCCTAAAATCCCCATTCTTTTGGAATATAAATTTCCGTAATAGGCAATGATTCGATTGTATGGCAAAAGTGCTCCTGGCAAAGGATAAGGCGTTTTTACTGGCCATTTCCCTGTAGTATCATTATTGCTTAAGGCCAACATTCTTTTATTATAATCAAGAGTGTCAATGGTAAGAGCTGTTTTTTTGACTAAGGTATCAGGCTGTTTTGTTACTGTTTTTTCTTCTCCGTTTACTGTATCAGCGGCTTTCCCGCGATTACAACTGGACACAAAAAATAAAAAGGGAAGTATAAGTAATGCGAGAGCTGGCTTTTTCATAAATAAACGGTGTTTAGTTTTCAATGCAAATATAAAGTATTTTGTGCGTGGCTTGTCAATTATAATACCGCCTAAAGGCTATATTTTTTACATAATTCACGGATTCAGATTGCGAATTTAAGGTTGCCTGAATTTTAACAGGAATTGGTTGGTAAAGATTTTTTTTTTTATATTAAACGTATAAATTTCTTTTTTATGCGCTTCTTGAATCTTAAATTGAAATTAAAAATGATTTATTAATATTTACATAACAAGATTTTTACAGAATAATTAGTTGTTTTTAAAACGTATTTATATAAATTGCGAATTACAATTAATTAGAGGAATATGTCAGAAATAGATGCAGAACGGGCGCGGCTAAAATTAAGGAAAGATAATAAAGGCTGGAAAAAGTGGGGACCTTATTTAACAGAAAGACAATGGGGAACGGTTCGGGAAGATTATTCCCAAAACGGGGATGCCTGGAATAATATTACCCATGATATGGCACGTTCAAAAGCATATCGCTGGGGAGAAGAAGGTATTGGTGGAATTTCTGATAATAAGCAACATATTTGTTTTGCTTTCGCTTTTTGGAACCATAAAGACCATATTCTAAAAGAACGGTTTTTTGGCTTGACCGGAAATGAATCAAATCATGGTGAAGATGTTAAAGAATTGTATTTCTACCAAGATGCTACGCCTACCCATTCGTACCAAAAGATGCTTTACAAGTATCCTCAAGCTGCTTTTCCTTATGAAAAATTGGTTAACGAAAGCAAAAAACGAACACGTCTTCAACCGGAATATGAATTACTTGACACAGGGATTTTTGATAAAGATGCCTATTTTGATATTTCTATTGAATACGCAAAAGCCGATGAACAGGATATATTAATTAAAGTTACAGTTGAAAATAGATCAAATGTTGCTGCTCCCATGACGGTTTTGCCAACGCTTTGGTTTAGGAATACGTGGTGTTGGGGGTATGAAAAATATAGTCATAAACCAATATTAACGGGTATTGGAAACTCTATTATTGAAGTAAGTCATCGTTTGGTAGGGCATTTTAAATTATACGCTGAAAAGGCAAAGGAAGTTTTATTCTGCGATAATGAAACAAATTTTGAGCGATTATATAATTCTCCCAATCCAACGCAATACACCAAAGATGGTATAAATGACTATATTGTCAATAAACGCAAAGAGGCTGTAAATCCGAATCATATTGGTACTAAAGCTTCGGTAAAATTTGAGGACGTAATTCCTGCGAATGGTAAAAAGGTCTATCGCATGCGATTTACGAATCAAACTCCGAGTGATGCTTTTGCCGATTTTGATACTATTTTTGAAAAACGACTTGTTGAAGCTGATGGGTTTTATGCCAGTCTCCAAAAAGGAATTGAAGAAGAAAAATTAAGGTCTGTACAACGCCAAGCGTATGCAGGGATGCTTTGGACGAAACAATGGTATTATTATAATGTATTTGAATGGATAAAAGGAGATCCATCGATGCCAAAACCTGATTTGAACAGGAAGAATGGACGAAACAGTTCTTGGAAACACTTATATACTTCCAATATCCTATCGATGCCAGACAAGTGGGAATATCCTTGGTTTGCCGCATGGGATTTAGCATTTCATACGTTGCCTTTGGCTCGTCTTGATCCTGATTTTGCAAAAAGACAATTGTCAGTAATCTTGAGGGAATATTATATGCATCCAAATGGTCAAATACCGGCTTACGAATGGTCCTTTTCCGATGTAAATCCGCCAGTACATGCTTGGGCAACTTGGAAGGTTTATGAAATTGACAAGGAAATGAATGGCGGAAAAGGAGACATTGTTTTCTTGGAACGCATTTTCCATAAACTGCTATTAAATTTCACTTGGTGGGTGAATTTGAAAGATGAAGGCGGCAATAACATTTTTGGGGGTGGATTCCTTGGAATGGATAATATTGGAGTTTTTGACCGTTCAGCGGCTTTGCCAACCGGTGGTCATTTAGAGCAAGCTGATGGAACAGGTTGGATGGCGATGTACAGCTTAAATATGTTGCGTATAGCTTGTGAAATCTCTCTTGAAAATCCTGTTTATCAGGATATGGCTTCTAAATTTTTTGAGCACTTTTTACACATTGCTGGAGCCATGCAATCCATTGGTGGTGATAAATTAAATCTTTGGGACGAAGATGACCAGTTTTATTACGACATGCTTCACAAAGAAAATGGAGATGCCGAGCTTTTAAAAGTACGTTCCATGGTGGGGTTAATTCCTTTATTTGCGGTCGAAGTTTTAAATGCAGAATTGCTAGAAAAATTACCCGATTTTAAACGCCGTGTCGAATGGGTATTGAATAACCGTCCTGATTTAGCCAGTTTAATCTCCAGTTGGTATCATCCCGGAAAAGGCGAAACCCGTTTGCTTTCCATCCTTCGAGGTCATCGAATGAAAATGATCATGAAGCGAATGTTTGATGAAACAGAGTTTTTATCCGATTTCGGAATTCGTTCGTTGTCCAAATATCATAAAGAGCATCCTTATAAATTTAATTATGAAGGAGGAACGGTTCAAGTCGATTATACACCAGCCGAGGCTACGGGTGATATGTTTGGCGGAAATTCAAATTGGAGAGGTCCTATTTGGTTTCCAATGAATTATTTGATTTTAGACTCTTTAGAAAAATTCTCGAGTTATTACGGAAACGACTATGAAGTTGAATTCCCTACAAACTCAGGGCAAATGATGAATATAAAACAAGCTGCAGAAGGAGTTTCTAAGCGATTATTATCTCTATTTATCCCGGATGAGAATAAGAAAATTCCAATGTATGGTGAATACGAGAAGTTTCAAAATGACCCTGTTTTCAACAAAAACCACTTGTTTTTTGAATACTTTGACGGAGATACCGGTAAAGGATTAGGTGCCAATCACCAAACTGGTTGGACCGGACTAATCTCAGAAATTATCCGACAGTTATATGTGAAATAAAAACGAATCTATTTATTAAAAACAAAAAGACCATCAGCAATGATGGTCTTTTTTATGTACGGTTTAATTTATTTCTTAACGCTGTATTTTTCAGTTCTGGCATCTTTGATTACCCCTTTCCAGTTTAATCCGAAACCAAAATCATACATATTCCCATTAGCATCTATATAAGGAGTCATGTCGTGAGGTACGTCTTCCATTTGTTTTTCAACCGTAGACATATTCAATGGCATTTGTAAAGGCAACAATCCAGAAGGCTCTGTTTTTCCAGAAATAATATCCATTAAAGCTTCTACTTGTACACCAAATTCACCCACTATTGCATCAACTTCTTTTTCAAATTCACCAAAAACCATTGGGTTTGAAATATTTACAGATACCAGTACCGGCTTGCCATTCATTGCTTTTTTAGTTTCCAGAATCGTATTTAAATCCGGATACGAATTTGATTTAGACGTTTTATTCAAATACGAGCGGTTTGTAATCGTTGGATCAATCACAGGATCTCCGGCAGCAATACTTTGCGCTCTGGCATCTACTGCCGTATACTCTTTTAATTGCAAACTGATTGGAACATATCCATTTCCACCGGCCTCTCTATCGGCTCTGCTGTATCCGCCACTGATGGGGCTTTTGATAAATACGATGGCAAAATCAGCTTTAGCAGGATCATCCGTTACGGTATAATATTTTTTAATCAATTCTAAATTAATCGGATATTCAATTTTTTCAGGAGAAGGTTGACCAAAAAAGTTGATTCCTGCAGGAGTAACTCTTTTCGGGATATATACGGTCTTTCCCTTTGCGATTGGCAAAGTTTTGTTTTGATTTTTAATCATCACAATAGATTTTAATTGTGTGTCATAACCCGCTTTCATAAATTCAGGTTGACCTACAATTGCTTTGGTCTCATTAGCATCTAAATAAGCATTTTCGAATAATCCCACTCTAAAAATGTTCAAAAGTAAACGAACCGCTGATTGCTCAAAACGTTTGCGCATAAACGTTTCGCCATGTTCTTTAATACCCATTTGGTATGCTTCAAGCACAGGCTTAATGTCATTATTTCCACCAAATTGATCCACCCCGGCCATCATAACTTTGTAATGTCTTTCCGCAACATTTAATTTTTCAACACCCCATGATTTACCTGCAAAGACATCAGGTGTAGGTCCTTCGTTTGCTGTAATTAGCCAATCGGTACATACCACTCCGTCATAACCGTATTTATTTCTCAATAAATCAGTAACGATGTATTTACTAAATCCGTTTCCAACATTCTCGCCGTATTTTTTATCCTGACCATACGAAATCGTATAATACGGCATCACTGCCGATGCTTTTTTAGTTTTTCCTTTCAATTTAAAAGCGCCTTCTAAAAAGGTTTTTAAATGAGTTTCAAAATTATTACCTGGATACACGGCAAATTTTCCATAAGCAAAATGTCCATCACGACCTCCTTCTTCCGGGCCTCCACTTGGCCAATGTTTTACCATTGCGTTGACACTTTGATTCCCCCATCCCTCATAAACAGCAATTGATTTGGGTGAGGTTTGAAATCCATCTACATAGGCTCTTGCCATATCCGTGGCTAATTTTGGGTCTTCGCCAAAAGTACCTACAAAACGATTCCATCTTGGTTCTGTCGCTAAATCAATTTGTGGAGATAAGGCTGTAGTAATTCCTAAGGCTCTGTATTCCTTGGCCGCAATAGATCCGAATTTCTCTGTAATTGATGGGTCAAATGTTGCTGCCAATCCTAATTCCTCAGGCCATTGTGATATGGAACCGCCTGATCCTGCATTGTATTCAGAATCTTTATTGGCTCCATTTCTTGGGTCAGAACTGTTATTGGATGGAATTCCCATTCCAATCCCTTCCACTAATGCTTGTATGTTGTTATTCCATTGTGCCGCAATTATCGGGCTTTGAACCGAAGTCATTAGCACATGGCGTAAATTATCTTTGGTTAAAAATGCAATTTGTTGATCGGACAAATCGGAAGGTTTTGCGCCACTTTTAGAAAATGGTTTTTCATTATATGTTCCGGTAAACATTCCTGCTTCCTGCGCCGGGACAGATTGATGCCTGCTATATAACATTAATCCGGCCATTTGCTCTACTGTCATTTTGGTGGCAAGATCTTTGGCACGTTCCGCTACCGGTTTTCTCCAATCTTCATAGATATCTAATTTGCCATTTTTATTCAAGTCTTTAAAAGCTAAACCGTCTACTTGTATGATTTTAACTCCCGATTTGGGTGAATATCCTAATGTTTGGCCTCCTCTATTTTGAACAATAGTGTGAGAGTCTTTAGGTATTTCCGTCCATTTTTTTTGAGCATAAGTTTGCGTTCCAACAAGTAAAATTAACGCAGGTAATATTATTTTTCTTTTCATATTTTGGTTGTTGTATTTGGTATGTAAATAGCTTTATTATATTGGTTTAATACTTTGTTATCCTATTTTTGACGGAGAAAATCGGTGTCAACTGTCCGCCTTATTTCTATTCGATTTACGAAAACGATTTCAAATATAATAAATAATGCGTCACTTCAACACAATGAAATAAAAATATTTTTAAAAAAATATTCAGAACTAACTAAAAATAAACATTTTAAGAATACTTTGTGTGAAATAAAAGTACTCTTTTAGAGCATGCGACAAACAAAAAACCTATTATTACAAAATGTCGTAACCAAAAGGAGTATTTAAAAACAGGTATTCCGTTAAACTGGTTTTTTAGTTATTTTTACATCATTCTAATCAACCAAAAATGAATAAATTTTCAGCTTTACTTATCGCATTGATATTGCCCATTTTTCTTTTTGGTCAAGTTAAAAACGATTCATTATTAAAAGAACTAGATAATACCGTCAATGAATATGGGTTGTATTTAAATCGAAAAGAGGCCGATATAAATAAGCTTCAAGGGCTTTTACACTATACTGCTACAGACTTGCAAAAATTCGATATTTATGGCAAATTGTATGTTCAATACAAAGCATACCAGTCGGATTCAGCATTAATTTACGCTAGAAAGAGCCTGCTGATTTCTCAAAAATTAAAAAATCCTGACAAAGTAAACGAAGCAAAATTAAACGTTGCCTCGATAATGGGAACTTTAGGAATGTATAAGGAATCCCTTGATATATTGGAAACAATAAACATCCATTTGACGCCAAATCTAATGGGAACGTATTATTGGACGAATCGGATTATCTATGGTTATTTGAATGATTATGCCACTTCCAGTCAAGAAAAAAAGGAATATGATGCATTGACAAAAAAATACAGAGATTCGGCAATGCTTTATTTCCCCTCAAAATCAATACAATTTTGTATCGCCAAATCAGACCAATTATTGGAGCATGGGCATCCGGATAAAGCGATTGAATTGCTGCGTGTATTCTTTTCAAAAACAGCAAAACAAGATCCGGATAGAGCCGTTATTGCTTATATTATTTCGGAAGGGTATCGATTGAAAAAAAACAAAGAACAGGAAGAAAAGTGGTTGATTGTCTCTGCAATATCGGATTTACAATTGGTAAAAAAAGAAAATATTTCTTTGCGTAAATTGGCTTTCATCTTATATGAACAAGGCGATATAGACCGGGCCTATAAATACACCAAAAGATCACTAGAAGATGCTCTTTTTTGTAATGCCAAATTGAGAACCTACGAAATATCAAAAATGTTGCCCATTATCAATGAGGCTTATGAGAATAAAAATGAAACCAATAGAACGCAGTTAATCATTTTTTTAATTTGTGCCAGCATCTTATCCTTGTTCTTATTAGTTGTTTTGATTCTGCTTTTTAAACAAATGAAAAAATTGGCGAATGCCCAAAAAGAAATAAGTTTAGCCAATACTAAACTGTCGGTATTGAACAAGGAATTAAATGAAATCAATGAAAAGTTGAATCAAACCAATGCGACACTTGCCGAAGCGAGTTTGTTGAAAGAAATTTATATTGGCCGCTACATGGATCAATGTTCGGATTACATTGCAAAACAGGAGGAATACAGACGAAAATTGAATGTAATGGCTACCGCAGGGAAAATGAATGAACTCGTAAAAGCAGTGAAGTCAAATACTCCTATTGAGAAAGAATTAAAAGAATTTTATACTAATTTTGACCAAACCTTTTTACAATTATTCCCCAATTTCATTGCTGAGTTTTCGAAATTGTTAGTAGACAAAGAGCTGCTTCATTTGAAACAAGGGGAGCTTCTAAACACAGAGTTAAGAATCTTTGCATTAATCCGTTTAGGCATTAAAGACAGTACAAAAATCGCAGAATTTTTAAGGTATTCCCTATCGACGATTTACAATTATCGTTCCCAAATAAAAAACAAATCGGTAGGACCCAGGGAAGAATTTGAATCCAAAGTCCTTTTAATTGGGTCATCCGGCAAAAACTAAAACCGTTTACCTCACTAGTACTAGTTGAAAAAGAGTATTTATTGCATTTTTATTTTATAAATCTACTACTTTTTTTGTATGTAAATTAGTTTTAAATTATTGATTTATAGTTAATTATAAAAAATATAATTTACTTTTTTTCTGCCTTTAAAATTTTAAGTAAGTAAAGAATCTACTTTTACTATATCGAAATTTTTGAAATATAAGGCAGTACTCAAATGTGTTTAATAAATCGATTTCGTTCAAAAAACCATTAACTAAAAAATTTAAAATGAAAGTAGCATTATCAAAGGGAATGGCCATTGCATTGTTTTGCTTTGGACTAGTATCAACAAACCCATCTGTAGCGCAGGAAAAAAAACCGACAATTGAGCGCAAATGGTGGAAGGAAGCCGTTGTGTATCAAATTTATCCAAGAAGTTTCAAAGACACTGATGGAGATGGAGTAGGAGATTTGAAAGGGATTATTCAAAAATTAGATTACATCAAAAGTTTAGGAATAGATGTGGTTTGGTTAAATCCAATTTACAGTTCGCCAAATGCGGATAACGGATACGATATTTCGGATTATCAATCTATCATGAAAGAATTTGGAACCATGGAAGATTTTGATACATTATTAAAAGGAATGCATGAAAGAGGTTTGAAATTAGTAATGGATTTAGTTGTCAATCACAGTTCAGATGAGCATAAATGGTTTCAGGAAAGTAGAAAATCCCGAGACAATCCATACCGAGATTATTACCATTGGTGGCCAGCCGAAAAAGGAAAACCAGCTTTCCGCCCTGGTGCTTTTGAAGTAGATGGTAGCGGTTGGAGATATGATAAACAAACGGATTCTTATTATTTACATTACTTCAGCTATAAACAACCAGATTTGAATTGGGAAAATCCAAAATTGCGTCAGGAAATTTATAGTATGATGAATTGGTGGTTACAAAAAGGGATTGATGGATTCCGTATGGACGTGATTCCATTTATCGCAAAAGACACGACTTTTCCGGTAATCACTCAAGCTGATTTAGATAAAAACTACCAAGGACGTTGGGATGTTTTTATGGCCAGCGGACCTCATTTACACGATTATTTAAAAGAAATGAATAAAGAAGTTTTAAGTAAATATGATGTAATGGCATTAGCAGAGGGTTCTGGAATGACGCTTAAATCAGCTCACGATTTTGTGGATGCCGATAGAAAAGAATTGGATATGGGGTATCATTTTGAAGGCACCAACTTAGGATATATTCCTGGTTATTTCACAAAGATGAATCCAAATTGGAGTTTAGTTGATTTCAAAAAAATCTATTCTGACTGGGATGCTGTTTACGACCAAAAAGGATGGGGTACCATTTATTTAGGGAACCACGATCAACCTAGAATGACTTCTCGTTGGGGAAATGACGCACCGGAATTTAGAGCTGTTTCATCAAAAATGTTAACCACTTTTTTACTTTCGATGAAAGGAACGCCCTATTATTATAATGGAGACGAAATAGGAATGGTAAATGCCAAATTCAATAAAATTGAAGATTATAGAGATATCGAAACGATTGCAGAATATGAAAAAGTAAAAATTGCCGGGGGTGATTTAAAACAATTTATCGAAGATCAAAAAACAGGTGGGGCAAGAGACAACGGAAGAACTCCTTTTCAATGGGATAGCTCTAAAAATGGAGGTTTTTCAACAGCGGAACCTTGGTTAAAAGTAAATGAAAATTACACTGTTTTGAACGCAGCGGCACAAGAAAAAGATCCAAATTCAGTATTGAATTACTTTAGAAAAATGACGAAACTTCGCAAATCGAATCCCGTTTTAGTTTATGGAAAATACACCCTTTTAGACAAAAACAATCCTAATGTGTATGCGTACACCAGAGAATTAGAGGGTAAAAAAGTATTGGTGTTATTAAATTTTTCTGCAAAAAATGCAGTAGCAAATACTGGAATTAATTTAAAAAACGCAAAAGTGTTGATTAATAATTATGCAACGGTATCAAAAAAAGCAACACTAAGACCTTATGAGGCTCTTGTTTTAGAGTTGAAATAAGCGACATAATTTTACTAATAATTTACTATATTGTCTATGTTTTACATTTAAAAAAGGACGATATAGTAAATTGTTTTAATAAAAAACTTCCTTTAAGTTAAGAGGAAGTAAATCCAAAGCTTTGCTCAAATCTTGCGGATAGAAAAGGTTACAAGATTTATTTCCTGAAACCATAATTTTAATGACTTTGGATTGATTACACCATCTTCTTCAATTCCTATACATCTATAGCGTCATAAACAACTACTTTTTCCCATAAATGAGAACAGTTCTTTATAAAAGCTTGATGAATTGGGTGGTCCTGATATATTTTCTGCCCGGCTTCATCATCAAAAAACATGAGTTCTGAAACACTCCAAGAAGTGTCTACTACTTCACGCTTTTCCGTTGAAGCTATAATTCCTATATGAATTTGGCGAATAGTTGGAATGGCTGCTAAGGTTTTTAAACCGGAAATCAATTGCTGTTTATCAGCCTCGGATTGGGGGTTCTTTAACCAAAAAAACACATGGTGCAACAAGGGTTTTTTCTTTGGACGCATTGCAAAGCCCATAATACCTGCAACTCCAAATAAAGCTGCAGAACCAATAAATCTTCTACGTATCATCAATTTATTTATTTTAAAAGGTAAATATCGAAATTTAAAAAATAAAAAAAGACAAAATGACCCCTTAATATTTTATTCCTAAATTTTTTAAAACAATTAATTCCCCAATTCTTTTTCGTCGTGCCAGTCAAATATTGATTTACGCTTAGTAATCAGTTCAAGAATGCTTTCAGCTGTTCCGTTTTGTGAGAGTTAGGATTTAAATGAACCATGCCATTTTACACCTATTTTCAAACAAAAAGAAGGCTATACCCTAAATGAATATGCAATAATGAATTAATTAGACCTTCTGGAGAATAGTTGTAACCAGCCTTCCTTTTTTTAATTATTTTTATACGGTTTTAACAAAGAAGAAATGGAAGCAATTTTAAGAAGACAAATTGAGAAAATAATAAAATTAACGGATGATGAATTTCAATTGGTACTCTCGTACTTTTCGGTAGGTACATATAAAAAACATCAATACATTGTGCAACAGGGAAATTCCGTTCCGGATGTTCATTTCGTAGTAAAGGGCCTCTTAAAATCTTTTTATATAGATAAATCGGGTAAGAACCATATTCTGCAATTTGCCATGGAAGATTGGTGGATAACTGATAATCAAGGTTTTTATAATAAAGAGAATGCCACGCTCAATATTGACTGCTTAGAAGATGCACAAACCTATTCTATCACTCTTGAAAACAGAGAAAAGTTGTGTGTCGAGTCACAGAAAATGGAATTTTTCTTTTTGCAAAAAATGACTGCCGGTAATATTGCGCTTCAAAACCGAATTCTCTCGCTTATGAGCAAGAATTCAGAGGAACGATACACGCAATTTATCCAATTATATCCGCATTTGATTCACCGTATTCCTAAAACTTTAATAGCATCCTATCTGGGTATTTCAAGAGAAACATTGAGCCGTTTGTCTCATTGACGTGATATAGGTCACAAATTTTCTGTGAGGTATGTCCTTTATAATCCATCGAATGTTTTCGAATTTTGTAATTCATAAAATTTTAAAATTATAGATATGGAAAATATAGCGTTAGTAGTTGGAGCGACCGGAATAACGGGTAGCAATCTCGCAGAAAGACTTATTGCTAAAGGCTGGACAACTTTCGGTTTAGCCAGAAACCCACGAAAAGATATAGAAAACCTTCAGCCTGTTGCTGCAGATCTTTTGGATTTGGAGAATTTAAAAACAGCTTTAAAAGACATTTCTCCCACACACATTTACATTACAAGTTGGATGCGCCAGGATTCTGAAGCCGAAAACATACGAGTAAACAGCTTGATGGTCAGAAATCTTCTGGAGGCATTATCTTCTAAAAAATCAGTGAAACACGTAGCGCTTGTTACGGGACTGAAACATTATCTTGGACCGTTTGAGGCTTACGCCAAAGAAGGGTTTTTACCGGAAACGCCCCTTAGGGAAGAGCAACCCCGTCTTGAGATAGAAAATTTTTACTATGCCCAAGAAGATGAAGTTTATGCCGCTGCAGCGCGAGATGGTTTTACATGGAGTATCCACCGACCGCATACGGTTATAGGCAAAGCGGTGGGCAATTTAATGAATCTTGGCACTACGCTCGCGGTGTATGCCAGCATTTGTAAAGAAACAGGTAAGCCGTTTCAGTGGCCGGGTTCAGGAGCACAATGGGATGGACTTTCAGACGTAACGGATGCCAGAGTATTGGCAGAACATTTAATATGGGCTTCCACTACAGAAACGGCTCGTAATGAAGCTTTCAACGTGGTAAATGGAGACTTTTTTCGCTGGAAATGGCTGTGGAAAAAATTAGCAGAATCGTTCGGGATTGATGCAATAGGCTTTGATGGTACGATACATCCACTTGAGGAACAAATGGTAAATGATGCTCCGGTTTGGAAAAACATAGCCGTTCAACATGCTCTTGCAGAGTCTGATTTAAGCAGACTGGCATCTCCTTGGCATACTGATCTTGACTTGGGACGCCCAATAGAAGTGATGACTGATATGTCTAAAAGCCGTACACTTGGCTTCACTGTTTTTCAAAGAACGGAAGACTCATTTTACGATTTGTTTGAACAGCTTCGGGTGGAACGATTGATTCCGTAATGGAAGTTTTCTTTTAGCTATTTATGAAATCTTACAAAAAAAGGTTTCAAGATATTCTCTTGAAACCTTTTATAGTGTTGCTCTACTTACTATTGTCTTATTTCATTGCAGGCATACCTCCCTGATTGTTTTGATCTCCTTCTTTAAGGTCATCATTACTAACCCCTTTCTTCCTGGCTCCGGTGAACTTCATTGAACCAAAATTATAGCTGAATGTAACTCCAAAAGAGCGTATTGGAAATTTAAAGATACTGGTTTGACTGAATCCCTGTCCACTTGAATTCTGTTTAAATTCTAAATCCTTTTTGAATGGTGATACCATGTTAACTCCCAATGATGCTGCTTTGTTCCAAAACTGTTTTTTGACTCCAAATACCATTAGATTAAAAGCGGGACTGGTACCTTGCAAGGTTTTCTTAGAAGAATTTTGGATTACAAAAGCTTCAGCTGAAATGTCCTTTTTTAATTGAAGTGTCCCACTCACGAAAGCAGAATATTGAATTGTTGTACTATTCGTGGATTGTTCCAAGTTGTATAGTCCAGTTGGATCTGGTTTGTACGTAAAGGCATTAAAGTTTCCACGTAAAGTCAATATCTTAAACGGATTTACGGAACCGAAAAAACTCATTCCAAAAGATTTATTGCTCCCAATGTTTTGATAATTGGTGATTGTTCCTGTCTCATCTGATAAAGGTGTTGCAATACCTTCAATTAGGTCTGAAGTATATTTATAATACGCCGAAATGTTCAGGCTACGCTTTTGCGAAAATGTGGAGTACCCAAATTCTACGGTTTGTGAAACTTCAGGATTAAGGGTTGGATTTCCTTGTGTTTGTGCTTGAATGTTTGATTTATTGATAAATGGATTGAGGTACGTAAAGCTTGGTCTTGAAATACGTTTGCTGTACGTCAATTTTAAAGAAGCCGATTGTGACAATGCTTTCTGTAACGTAAAGCTTGGAATAAAGGTTCCATAGTCAATTTTGAATGGGCTTAAATCGGTTTGCAGCGCATTCGTAGGATCACCTTTGATGGCTGTGTTTTCAAAACGAGCGCCTGCCATTACGGTAAAACCTTTGGGTAAAGTTAGCGTTCCTACTGTATAAAGCGACGCAACATCCTGGTCGTAATTGTATAAATTAGAACTGATAGGGTCATAAACAAATGCATTTTGTGCATCAGGAACATAATTTTGGAAATCGCTCGAAATCTTTCTGATGATAGTTTTACCTCCGGCTTCCAGTTTGAACTTTTCGGTTACCGGCAAGGTATAATCCAATTGGAGTGTGTATTCATTATTTGTTCCGTCATTATTTGCTTTTTGATTGGTATAAAAACTGGAATACATATTTTGATAATCGGTATTGACTAAACTATGGCTCCATTGTGATGAAAATGTAAGTTCGTGTCCCTCTTTTGCAAATTTATGGCTATAGTTAAGATTCCAGTCAAATCCTCCAAAAGAGTTTTTTGCACTGCTTTGTCCAGTATAAATGCTGCTGTTCGCGTTATTCAGATAATCAGTAAAGGTATTTTCACTCGTGCCTGTTCGCTTAAATCCTCCGTCGTTATATCGGAAAGTGGTGCTTAAACTGTTGAAAGTATTAAAATCATATCCAGCTGTTACAGATGCCACTACGCCACTACGTTTTACTTCGTTAGTACCTTTACTCGTTTGCAAACTGTTGGCGGTACTGTTGTTTAAAATTTGATTCGATTCGGAAGCGGACTCTTGTGGCCAGCCATTGTTGAACCCAACATTTGCCGAAAGGCTGAAACGGTTTTTATTATAATTAACATTAGCGTTAAAATTATTTTGTCTTGTGCCAATCCCACCACTTACAGAGCCACTTATACCGGAAGTGCTTTTTTGTTTAGTGATAATGTTTATGATTCCGGCGGATCCTTCGGCATCGTATTTTGCTGATGGTGAAGTAACCACTTCGATGTTTTTGATTTGGTCTGCAGGTATTGTTTTCAATACATCAGCAAGGTTAGCTGATGTAGCTCCTGAAGGTTTTCCGTTGATTAACACACGCACATTTGCGTCTCCGCGGATAGAAACATTACCGTTGATATCTACATTTACCATAGGTACTTTTTGTAATACGTCTGTAGCATTACCACCAGTTGCTGTCAAGTCTTTTTCTACGTTGTAAACAATTTTGTCAATCTTGTTCGTCACTTGTTGCGTTTTCCCTATGACTACAACTTCTGCAAGTGTATTTGTTTCAGGACTTAGAATTATTTTCCCAATTTCAAGATCCAACTTTGCATCCGTTGTAAGGATTGATTTAATAGTTTTGTCATTGTAACCAATAAATGAAATGGTAACGGTATACGTTCCGGCCTGAATTTCATTCAATTTGAAATTTCCTGCAGCATCGGTCAAAACGCCCGTTATGGGTTTAGTAGAGTTGATTTTGTAAAGACTTACCGAAGCATAATCTATGGGAGCCTTAGTTATCGAATCGATTACGGTACCAGAAATTTTTCCCTTTAAGCTATTCGTTCCGGTAAAAGTTTGCGATTTTACAGTTACAACAGCAAAAAACATTACGGTTAGAAGGATGATTTTTTTCATTTTTAAGATATTTTAAGTTCTGAATCCATTGGAATTTTTAAACAAATTCGTTTGGATTACGGGACAAAGCAACATCTTAACAGGAACAAATACCAACACATTCGACAGAGAGGCGGAGAACGTCGACGGAACTTTAGTGATTCAAAATTTTAAGCCCAATTTTGGAAAAATTTTATAAAATTGTCTTTGTATTGATCGGTTACAGCAATGGTAATTTTGTCAATTTGGACGGAGTTTTTTGTAGCGGATTTTATTTTATCCAATGAGACAATATAAGACCTGTGAATTCGCATAAATTTATTTTCAGGAAGCTTTTCTTCAAGTGATTTCATACTTGTTAGTGACAATAAAGGCCTGTCTTCGCTGAGCCGGAATACTTTCACATAATCTTTCATGCTTTCTATATAAATGATATCATCAACTGCGATTCTAACGAGCTGATATTCAAATTTCAGATAAATGTAAGCTACTTCAGTTTCGGGAATTGGCGGACTAAATTTTCGTATTTCCTGCTCTGGGTTTCGGATGAGCTCGAAATAACCAAGTGCCTTTGCTACTGATTTACTGAAATCAACAAAACTAAAAGGTTTAAGAAGGTAATCGAGCGCATCAACCTTGTAACCATCAAGCGCATACTGGTCAAAAGCTGTTGTAAATATGATTCTTAAATTCCCTTTTACACGGTATTGTTCCACAATCTTAGCCAGTTCAATTCCGTTTATGTCCGGCATTCGAATATCAAGAAAAATTAGGTCAATATCCTGTTCATGGATTGCTTTTAATGCTTCGATTGCATTCGAAAACTGTCCCACTAATGATAAGGATGGCGTTTGTTCTATATAAGAAACTATAATTTGCAACGCCAATGGTTCATCATCAACTGCGATACATTTTAATATCATGAGATTTGTAATTTTAAGATTACCGAATATTCCATTTGAAGGGTGTCTTCAGTAGTGGATAATTCATACTTGCCGGGATAAATCAAATCGAGTCTTCGGCGGGTATTGATTAAACCAATTCCGTTGCTTTCTTCTTTACTTAGGGTTTGATTTTCAAATATCGAATTGCGGACTTCAATTTGCAGTAATTTTTCGGACTGCTCAATTCCGATATAAATATAGCTTGGATAAATACCGCTTATTCCATGCTTATAGGCATTTTCGATAAATGGTAAAAACAACATTGGCGCTACTTCAACATCCTTGATATTTGTAGGCTTCTCAAATATTACCTGTACTTTATCCGTTATTCTGAGTTCCATCAATTTAAGGTAATCTTCTACAAAAGCTATTTCTTTACTTAGCGTTGTCAGATTGTTTTTAGTGTCATAAAGGACATACCGCATCATGTGCGACAACGTATATATGGCTTCCCGTGCCGGTTGGTTTTCTGTACCCGCCAAGGCATAAATGCTGTTCAGGATATTGAAAAAAAAGTGAGGATTGATTTGGGATTTCAGGAAGGATAATTCCGAAGTGACTTTTTCCTTCTCAAGATTTTGACGCACTTGGGTTTCCGCTTGCAGTTTTTTGGCAACGCTTATGACAGTGCTGGCGCCCACCATTAACAAAGTTATTATGATTTCGCTTAAATTTGATATCAAAGCACCATGCATGTTGTCTTTTTTCGAAATTTTAAAATGCTGATTTAAAATGGCATCAAGGTTTATGAGTGAGTTGAAAGTATCACTAATGTACAGAACCGATAGTGTCAGAAGGCATATCGCAATAAAGAAAAAACCGTTCCTGCCTTGAAATAAAAGGGTAGGGATGATTATTTTATAGGTAAGATAAAATACTATAATCCATATAACATACATAAACATTTGCTTTATCCAAAATTCTATTGGAAAGCTAATATTCATATATAGTGGCATACTTTGGACTATAAGCAGTCCAAAAAAGAGTATAGCTTTTGAAAAAATCGAAATATCTTTAACTGAAAATGGTTTCATCAGGTACAATTTAAAAATAAATGTACGGAATTTATTAAGTCCTAAAATCGAAATCGGCAGTTTCCTATAGAATGTCGACAGATAGCCCTAGTTCATCTGAGAAAAAATGGAAAGGCTTCATTTTGATTTAAGAATGTAGATGGATATGTGAAAAGTACAAATTTAATCTGGTCAACGAATTGGTGGAAAACATAAAAAGAAATTGTAATTTTTTAGCTATAAAAAAGCCCGACATTGCTGTCAGGTTTTTTATCCAAAAATCATCGAATTTATGAATCAATCATTTCTTCGTTACTTTCAAATCCTTAAAATATCTTACTGTTCCTATTTCAACCCAAAGGGCAATACTGCCTTTTTTAGAAGTTCCCAGCGTTTTAGTAACGATAAATGAAGGCGATTTTTAGTTATTGATATATAAAAAGGCTTTTTCCTTCTGAAATTCAATGCGCACATCAATCCATTCGTTTAATCCGATGTCAGCATAGGTTTCATACAAACCATTTGCTTCTTTCCTCAATCGGCTAAACGTATTTCCCGGATAGGAAAAATATTGAACGGTGTGGTTGTGTCTCAATTGATCATCGGCTCTACCATTACTTGGGCGAAGGTAGATAGCATCAAAATTCTTATTCTCTTGATCTACCCGATACGCTACTCCTATAAATCCCCGTGCAGCCGGAAAAGGAGAATTTTCCATGATTCGGCTTAACATTTTAACTTCAATCGTTCCATTCTCTATAGCAACATCCGTTTATTTAACGTATGTAGGGCCATCCGTAGAAGTGTCTATGTTTTTTTCGTCAAAAGGAAAAGCAATTAAATCACGCTGCACTTTTAAGACTTGAAGATCGTCCATGTTTACGATTTCTACTTTGGTATTTACGGCTTCAAATTCGTGCTTATCCCATGTGAATTTTTTAGCAAATAGTCCCGTGATTTGTATAATAAGGGTACTCAATAAAAGTGCTTTTTTCATGTTCAACGGATTTAGTTTTCGTTTATAAACGGAATTATACTTGCCACATAAACGAATTTATTATAGGTGTTGTCTTTAATTTCTAATCCTACGAGTTTTTTGATTTTGGAGAGATACTGTTTGTAATAGGAGAGAACATATTCCTTCTTTTTGATTTCTACGCCAATGTATTTATTATAGATGTTATCAAGAGTACAATTTTCACCTTGCAATTGAAAAACTAATACAATGTTGTTTATCTTGATTTGAATTTGCTCAATTTGAGCGTTAAGGAATTTGGAGTTACAATCTTGAGTGTTGACTTTTTGAAGTTTATTCTCCCAGTAATTTGGGTTTACAAAAAGTCCCGTAGTAAATTGTTTCCGTTCTTTGTTGAGAGTGATTCTACAATTAAGAGGGCATAAACCCTTTTGATTGATTTTAGTCGGACTGATTACAAATAGAATTGTAGTTTTTTCTTGGTGCATGTTTCCAATTGATTTTGAGTTAAACAATTGGTATAACAATTCGGAATTTAAAATGGGAACCTCGATATTTTAGATGGGAACCTCTATGGGAACCTTTTTTTATCAAAAAACCTGTCAAAGCTGTCAAATGACAAAATCTCCCTTTTATAATAAAACATCCTGAAGTCCCGCTTTCACTATAGCCTTAAAACAAAAAAGACCTTACATTGCTGTAAAGTCTTTTTAAAAAGCTCCCTCTCTTGGGCTCGAACCAAGGACCCTCTGATTAACAGTCAGATGCTCTAACCAACTGAGCTAAGAAGGAAACTGTATATTTTTATTCTGGTAAGGAATGAACGTTTTTGTGTGCTTATTATTGAGGTTTGTTTCACTTGTAAAGCGGTGCAAAGATAGGGCTTAATTTGATTTCTGCAAGCAAAAATAAAACTTTTTTTAATTTTTTTTACTTCCCAAGAATTGACTTGTAAATGTCGTTTCCGTTAGCAAATAGTAACAGTGTTATAAGTAATACGAAACCAACCATTTGTGCATTCTCTAGGAATTTATCACTTGGTTTTTTACCACTAACAATTTCATATAATAAAAACATTACATGGCCACCATCAAGTGCCGGAATAGGCAATAAGTTCATTACACCAAGCATTATCGATAACAAAGCGGTGATAGTCCAGAAAACTTCCCAGCTCCAAGTATTAGGAAAAATGTCAAATATGGCTTTAAAACCGCCTACTTGTTTGTAAGCTCCGGTACTTGGACTGAAAATCATTTTCAGCTGTTTTCCGTACCCTACTAATTGGTCTTTCCCTTTTGTTAATCCTACAGGGATAGATTCCAAGAAACCAAATTCTTGTTTACTTACTTTGTAGTATCCTAACTTTTCTAGAGATTCCATTCCTAAACCTCCAATTTGCACTCCTAGTTTTCCATCTTTAGAAACAATAACGGGCACTTGAACTTCTTTTTGGTCTCTTAAAACGGTAGCAGTGATCGTTTTGTTTTTATTGTTTTCTAAAACTGTTTTGGCTTCATCAAAGTATTTTGTTTTTTGACCATTAAGTGCAATAACAATATCTTTCGGTTGTAACGCAGTATTTTTAGAATCTGCAGCAACAGCTCCAATAACAAATGGCATTCTGATAGACACTAATGGGCCTTTTTCAAATTTTGATAATTGATCCACAAAATCATTTGGCATTGTTATAGACTGCTCAGTTCCATTTCTTTCAATAAGGATATGTTTTCCCATTACTACTTTGGCGTTGATTCCATTATCAAAACGTGCTACTTTTTCGCCATCGATAGAAAGGATTCGGTCACCCGTTTTGAAACCTGCATTTTGCATGGCTTTATTTTCGATCAAAAGTCCGTCTTTCAAATCGGAGTTAGCAATATAGATATCGCCGTAAGCAAATGCCATTCCGATGTAAATGATGAAGGCCAAAATGAAATTCACAGTAACACCACCCAGCATAATAATCAAACGTTGCCAAGCCGGTTTAGAACGAAATTCCCATGGTTGAGGTGGCAAAGCCATTTGCTCTTTGTCCATGCTTTCGTCAATCATTCCGGAAATTTTCACATAACCACCCAAAGGCAGCCAACCGATACCGTATTCAGTTTCGCCAATTTTCTTTTTTAGAAGAGAGTATTTAACATCAAAAAACAAGTAAAATTTTTCTACTCTGGTTTTAAACAATTTAGCAGGAATAAAATGTCCTAATTCGTGAAGTATAATAAGTAATGATAAGCTCAATAAAAATTGAGAAAGCTTTATAACTATGTCCATTTTTTAATTTTAGTTCTTTTACAACTTACAAAAGTAAGGTTTTCTATTTGTTTAATTTACAATAATTGTACCGTACCGTTTTAAATGTTTGTTAATTAATTAAAATTCAATTTTTACTTTCGGTTATGTCCCTTAACTTTACTTTTTTGAAACGGATTTTCCGTTGACTTCATTTAAAAATTTATTAAAATATATCGTATGTCTTCAAAATTATTTTCTTCACTTCTAATAAAAAATACTACGTTTAAAAATAGAATTGTTATTTCCCCAATGTGCCAATATTCGGCAACAGATGGGTTTGCTAATGATTGGCATCTCGTGCATCTGGGCAGTCGTGCCAGTGGCGGAGCAGGATTAATTATTCAGGAAGCGACTGCAGTTTCTCCCGAAGGTAGAATTTCCCCAGGGGATTTGGGACTTTGGAAAGACGAACAAATCGAAAAAATGCAAGTAATTAATCGTTTTATTGTGAGTCAAAATTCAATTCCAGGAATCCAATTGGCGCATGCTGGAAGAAAAGCCAGTGCAGCTGCGCCTTGGGAAGGAGGCAGAAAAGTAGACGAAACCCAAGGCGGTTGGGATACTGTAGCGCCAAGCGCTGTCGCCTATCATGATAATGAAAAAACGCCTATCCCATTAGACAAAGCGGGAATCGAAAAAGTAATTTCCGACTTTAAAGCGAGTACTAAAAGAGCCGTTCAAGCAGGTTTTCAAGTACTGGAAATTCATGGGGCCCATGGATATTTATTGCATCAGTTTCTTTCGCCTTTGTCTAATTTACGAACCGATGAATATGGAGGAAGCTTCGAGAACCGAATCCGTTTTACGCTGGATATTGTGGAAGCGGTACAATCGGAATGGCCGGAAAACTTGCCTTTATTCTTTAGAATTTCTGCGACTGATTGGGCAGAAGGCGGATGGAACTTGGAGGAATCGGTACAGCTTTCGAAAATATTAAAAGAAAAAGGAGTGGATTTAATCGATGTTTCTTCGGGAGGATTAGTCTCACACCAACAAATTCCGTTAGGTCCAAACTACCAAGTTCCTTTTGCGGAAAGTATAAAAAAGGAAACCGGAATGATGACTGGCGCAGTTGGCTTAATAACCGAAGCCGCTCAAGCCGAGGAAATTGTTGCTTCAGGGAAAGCTGATTTAGTATTATTCGCTAGAGAATCGCTTAGAAATCCAAATTTAGGATTGAAATTTGCCGAGGAACTTCAGGCGGATATCCAATGGCCAAAACAATACGAAAGAGCCAAAAATAAATAATTGCACCATTACCATTGAAAACACGTAGTTTTCCATGTCAAATCGAGCGGATTCGAGGTTCTTTTTAACATTTATATCGAACAAAAGGTTCAAATGGGGATCAAAAACCAATTCTTCAATAAACTTACATTCCTTATGTGTTTCAACAATTAATCATATAAGGAATGGAAGTTCGTATAAGGTTTAAATAAAAAGTTATAAATTCGTTTGCGACTAAAAAAAAGAGCACATGCAAAAAATAAGAACAGCTTTACTTTCTTACGGAATGTCGGGAAAAGTATTCCACGCTCCGTTTATATCATTTCATAAAGGATTTGAACTGATTGGTTCTTGGGAAAGAAGTAAAAAATTGATACGTGAGGATTATTCTTCGGTTAAAAGTTATGCCACATTGGAGGCTTTACTCGAAGACGATGTCGATTTAGTGATAGTAAATACGCCAGTGGAGACGCATTATGAATACGCCAAAAAAGTATTGCTTGCCGGAAAACACGCCATTGTCGAAAAAGCATTTACCACAACTGTTGCCCAAGCACAGGAATTAGCTGCTGTGGCAAAAGAGAGAGGAGTAAAGCTGGCCGTTTTCCAAAACAGAAGATGGGACAGCGATTTCAAAACCGTACAAAAAATTATTCTGGAGAAGAAATTGGGTGATATTGTAGAAGCCGAATTCCATTTTGATCGTTACAATCCGCTGTTGAGTCCAAAATCACATAAAGAAACTGCCAATTCAGGCGCAGGAATTCTTAAGGATTTAGGCCCGCATTTAATTGATCAGGCCTTGTGCTTATTTGGTTTACCTGAATCGGTTTTTGCTGATATTCGAATCACGCGAGAACATTCTTTGGTAGACGATTATCTTGATATTTTGCTTTATTATCCTGATTTTAGAGTCCGATTGAAAGCGGGATTTTTTGTCAGAGAAGCCGTTCCGTCTTTTATAATTCATGGGAAAAAAGGTTCTTTCCTGAAACCGCGTGGCGATGTACAGGAAGATGATTTGAAGCTTGGAAAAAAACCAAATTTAGACTCTTGGGGCAAAGAACCTAAGAGTAAAGAAGGCACTTTGCATACTGAAATTGATAACGACATTTTTAACGTAAAAGTGGAAACACTTCAAGGTAATTATTATGATTTTTTTGATGGTGTTTATAATTCTATTTCAAATGATGTTTCAGAGCCGGTAACGGCCCAGGACGGGGTTCATGTCATGCAAATTATTGAAGCGGCAATACAAAGTAGCGCCCAAAAGAAAGCAATTAATTTGTAGGCTTCATTCGATGAATGTAAAAATTAACCGCAATTTGCCAATTTAAAACATGCAGATGAGTTAGTAAATTTGCGGTTATCACTTTTAATTTGTAATAAATACCTTCCTTTTTTATAAACAATAACGATATATTTTTGACGGGATGCGTTGTTTAGACGTAATGAACGATTGCTTTTTGTACTTTTGACGGTATAAAACTCTAAAATCAAATCCTTTGATAGATTTAAACTTTTTAGGCAGGTTCAAAACCAAAGCAAAATTCAAAAAAACGTATAAAGATGCCAAGATTTCTTATTTGAACAGAATTCGTTGGGCGGTTTCGATGTTTTATTTTGGAATGGGTTTATGTTTTGCCACTTGGGCAAGTAGAATCCCGGATATCAAAACAGCATTGCATTTAAGTTCAGGAGAGTTAGGGTCAATATTATTTGCAGTTCCATTAGGACAATTGGTAGTTATGCCTTTTTCCGGAAAATTAGTCACCCGTTTCGGGAGTCATCGTATCCTTATATTATCGCTATTATTTTACGTTTTTAGTTTAACAAATCTTGGACTGGCTGCTCAGGCTTGGCAATTATCACTTGGATTATTTGTATTTGGGATATTTGGAAATTTGGCAAACATAGCCGTAAATACTCAGGGGGTTTATACCGAAGAACTTTTCAAGAAAACCATTATGTCTTCTTTTCATGGGATGTGGAGTTTTGCAGGATTTACTGGTGCATTAGTTGGTTTAGGAATGCTGGCACTCGAACTAACGCCGTATGAACATTTTTTAATAGTAGCTGGAATTGTACTTTTGATGATTGCTTTTAATTATAAATTCTTGATAAAAGCCAAAGAAATAATCAAAACCGAAAAGAAAAAATTATTTACAAAACCGGACAGTGCCTTAATTTGGCTTGGTATAATTGGTTTTTGCTGCATGGCCAGCGAAGGGGTTATGTTTGACTGGAGCGGTGTTTATTTCAAAGATGTTATCAAAGCACCCGGACCATTAGTGATTTTAGGCTATACTTCTTTTATGATTATGATGGCTGGAGGACGTTTTTTTGGTGACGGTCTGATACACAAATTTGGAAGAAAACCAGTAATGCAAATCAGCGGAATTATTATTTCACTGGGATTATTTACATCAGTATTTTTTCCATACCTAATTCCGTCAACTATTGCATTTATGTTTGTTGGACTTGGAGTTTCCACCATTGTTCCTACTTTATATAGCATTGCAGGAAAAAACCCAACGGTTCCTCCTGGTGAAGCTTTAACAATCGTTTCCAGTGTAAGTTTTCTGGGATTTTTAATGGGCCCTCCAGTTATAGGATACATTGCTGAATTATACAGCTTGCGATTTTCATTCGCCTTTATAGGTGTTTTTGGGTTTTTGATTGCGTTCATGGTTTCCAGAATCAAGGCAATTCAATAAGCCTTTTTTTTAGGAGCACAACCTCCCTTTTTTCATAAAAGCGTTCACACCCGCTGTACACAGTATCTTTTGTCTCGTAAAAAAACGAGAAAAAAGGATACTTGTTCCCATCGGGGCTATCAATTACGTTTTTAATTCTTTAGAACTTTTGCAATCATAATAGTTTGTAAAACGGTTTTTTAAAAATATAAGATTTATTTTATTAAAAAATATATGTTTATAGTTTTTTTCTTATATTTACAATTAGAAATTCTAAACACCACGCCTTTCAGCAGAATTTCATTCGGTATCAAATTCTAATTTCCAAAAACATTTTCCCATTATTTTATTCTTTATCTCTTTTTGGGATAAAGAATCTTTATTCATTGGCGTATTCTCATTCGCTTATAAAAGACATAATGTGCTTATGAAAAAAATTACCCTAATTCTCTTCTTTTTTGTTGCAATATCTTTTGCTTTTGCACAGCCAGAAACAGGCATTTCAGGAAAAGTTATCGATTCCAAAACCCAGCAACCACTGGCATCTGTTGTCGTTACCATTCAAAATACAAATTTAATGCAGGTGACAACAATTGACGGAAAGTTTAGATTTGAAACTGTTCCCGCAGGCGAACAATTGGTTTTATTTCACAGTCAAGGGTACAAGGATGCCTTATTTCCAGTTGAAATTATAGCGGGACAAATACTCGATTTAGACACAATACTATTAGAAGAAGACCAAACTTCTGAACAAGAAACTGGTTTAATAGCACTTTCCGAAAGTGATTTGAGCGATGACAACAGCGGTTCCGAAAGCACTTCGGGGCTTTTGCAATCCTCCAAAGATGCTTTTCAGCAAGCGGCGGCTTTCAATTGGGGGCAAGCCCGTTTTAGGATTCGAGGGTTGGATAGCGAGCATTCCACGATGATGATTAATGGCGTTTCCATGAATAAATTGTACGATGGCAGACCGCAATGGGGCGATTGGGGCGGACTCAATGATGCGCTCCGTAATCAGGAATTTTCCATAGGAACCGCTCCTTCTGATTATACTTTTGGCGGAATATTAGGTACACAGGAAATCAATACCCGCGCTTCCATTTACAGACTCGGTACCCGAATTTCATTTTCCGGTACCAATACCAATTACAGTTGGCGTATGATGGGAACCTATGCTACCGGAATGAATGCGCGAGGCTGGGCATTTGTAGTTTCGACAGGAAAGCGATGGGCACAGGAAGGTTATTTTGAAGGAGCGAATTACGATGCCAATTCCGCCTTTATAAGTGTGGAGAAAAAACTGAACGAGAATCATTCCTTAAACTTTACGGCTTTTTATACTCCAAATTCAAGAGGCAAAAATTCCCCAAATACTACCGAAGTTACCCAATTAACCAACGGGAAATACAATTCCTATTGGGGTTTTCAAGATGGGAATAAGAGAAATTCAAGAATGAAAACTATCGAGGAACCTATTGTGATGCTGAATCATTTTTTTAAAATAAACGATCATACAAATTTGAATTCCAGTTTGATGTATCAGTTTGGAAAAATCGGCAACACCAACATCGATTATCAAAATGCTAACAGTCCGGATCCGACCTATTATAGAAAACTGCCAAGTTATTACAGTTCGCATTACGATTCAGATAACGGGGAATTTTCAGGTGAATTTACACCAGATTTGGAGAATTCGGAAAAAAGCAAAGTACAGTTTTTAGCGAATCAGCAAATCGATTGGAACGCGATGTACCGAGCCAATCAAAACCCAATTGTTAATGCAAACGGAATAATTTCAGGTTACGAACCTTCCAAAAGCAAGTATGTTATATACGAAGATCGAACCGATGATAAAACAATCGTGGCGATATCAACATTCAATACCCAATTGACCGAAAATACTAGTTTAACAGCCGGAGCTTCCTTCAAAGACTTGAAATCACACAATTATCAAAAGCTTTTGGATGTATTGGGCGGTGCTTATTTTGAAGACATTGACGGGTTTTATAACGGAAACCAATCGCAATCAGACTTGAATAATCCAAACCGTCAAGTGGTTGTTGGCGACGAATACGGATACAATTATAATTATGTTGCCAATACGCTCGATGCTTTTACACAATTCAAATTCTCGTACAATAAAGTAGATTTTTATCTGGCGCAAAGTTTCTCAAGCACCAATTATCAAAGAGAAGGGTTGTACAAAAATGGAATTTACGAAACCAATTCCTTTGGAAAAAGTGAGAAAGCCACATTCGAAAATTTTGGTTTCAAAGGAGGACTGACCTATAAAATATCGGGGAGACAATTGTTGCTTTTTAACGGAGCGCATTTGAAGAAAGCCCCAACAATCAGGAATACTTTCCCGAATTCCCGATTAAATAATAGGATTGTTGATAATTTGGAAAGTGAAAACATAAGCAGTATGGATGCCAGTTATAGCTATCGTTCTCCAAGATTCAAAGCGAGACTTACCGCTTTTTATACGTTGATAAAAAATGCCACGCAAACTTCTTTCTTTTACGCTGAAGGAATTTTTGATGATGGTGCGGGATATAACAATACGAGCGCATTTGTGAGTCAGACGCTGACGCATTTGAACAAGAAGAATAGAGGCACCGAATTAAGTCTGGAATACCAAATAAACTCAACGTTGAAAACTACTTTTTCCGCAGGTTTTGGGGAATATACTTATGATAGTAATCCAAATGTAAGGGTGACCAATGATGCCGAAGCTTCCATAGAAAACACGAATCCTGTTTTCAATT
Source organism: Flavobacterium algoris (assembly GCF_048158525.1). Taxonomy (NCBI): domain Bacteria; kingdom Pseudomonadati; phylum Bacteroidota; class Flavobacteriia; order Flavobacteriales; family Flavobacteriaceae; genus Flavobacterium; species Flavobacterium algoris. Next base: position 23,169 of record NZ_JBLNKT010000007.1, on the reverse strand, counting down.
TTGGAACCGCAGCATTGAAAAACTACAAACAACCGGGTTCGCCACAACAAGCTTATTCGTTGGGAATTGAATATCGGGATCCTAAATTTTGGTGGGTTGGGGTGAATCTAAATTATTTAACAAATAGTTATATTGATGTTTCTCCCATTGCCAGAACGGATCATTTTTTCATCAATCCCGCCAGTGGATTTTCCTTTCCGGAAGCCACCGAAGAAAGAGCCAAGGAATTATTACAACAGGAAAAATTTGCTCCAACAACATTGTTAAATATAGTTGGCGGAAAATCATGGAGAGTTTTCGGTAAATATGTAGGTTTTTTTGCCAGCATCAATAATGTGCTTGATGTGACCTATAAAACTGGAGGTTATGAACAGGCCAGAAACGCCAATTTCAGGCAACGCAACCAGGATGTTTCCAGTGGAACACCATCTTTTGGCAACAAATATTTTTACGGGTACGAGAGGACTTATTTCGTCAATCTTTCCATCAATTTATAAATTTGAAAACAGAAACATCATGAAACTAATTTTCAATTCCCTATTTTTTTCTATAGTAATAGCAATTGCTTTTACCAGTTGCGTAAACGATGAAGTAGCTATTCCAAAATTAATGTGTACCCAGCCAGATTTAAACGTAAACCGAACTGTCGCCGAAGTTCGGGAAAATGCTAATGTAATTGTAACTCAATATAAGTATGATGACATCATAGAAGCGTACGTTGTTTCCAGCGATGAATCGGGGAATTTTTTCAAGTCGATTTCCTTTCAAACTTTGGCAACAGCGATAACCCCAGCTATAGGTTTTAGTGTTCCTGTGGATGCTACAAACTTGTATATTGACTATAGAGTGGGCAATAAAGTATATTTAAAACTAAAAGATCAATACACTGATATTGTATTTGGTGGCATGCGCATAGGTAATATTTTTGTCAATTCTTACAATGAAGGAGGCGTGGGGCGGCTTTCCCAAAATGATTATAAAAAAGTGCTGAATGCTTCTTGTACCACAGTTAGCGAAGATGTTCTTGTGAAAACAATTTCGATGGAAGATGTATTGAATGATTCTAATTTGAATACTTTGGTTGAATTATCTGATGTTCAGTTTACGGCGGATGCTATTGGTCGCCATTATTTTGAGGAAACCAATAATGTGGGTGGCGCAACCAATTGGGGCTTGATTGATAAATTAGGGAATCAAGTGTATTTTAGAACCAGTAGTTTCGCTGATTTTTCGAGTAGTATAGTTCCAAATGGAAGTGGAAAAGTAAGAGGGGTTTTAACAAAATTTGGAACGGATTATCAACTATTACCGCGCTCCGAGAAAGATGTTGTGATGACTGGAACTAGAGCAGCTCCTTTTTTCTCTCAAGATTTTGAAACGGTTATTGATAAATCAAATTTGAGTCTTCCGGGTTGGGCAAATATTGTCCAAAAAGGAGCGCTTTCTTGGAAAGGGACCGTATATTCCGGAAACGGTTATGCCGAATTTAATATTTCAGGCGCAAAGGTAGTTTCGAATGTAGCTTGGTTAATTTCTCCAAAAATCGACATGGACAAACACACTAATGAAATCTTGACTTTTAGAGCAGCACAACATCATTTAGATGTAGACTCCTCATTGAATTCTTTGGAAGTTTATGTTTCCACTAATTTTGACGGATTGAATGTGGCTACTGCAACTTGGATTCCAGTTTTGGCAAAATTACCAAAACAAGCCACACCTTGGTATCAATTTATAGGGAGTGGTGCAATAGATTTATCTTCTTATAAAGGCAAAATCAATATTGCATTCAAATATACAGGTTCCGGGAAAAATCTGGCTTTGGACGGTGCTTTTCAAGTGGATGATGTGCAGGTCTTTGGGAATTAATATTGGACACATAGCAGTGAAAAACACAATTTATGTAGCTTGTATTTTATATATTTGCAATCTTAAAAATTAAAATTTATGAAATCTATTTTATTAGCATTAGTTTCTATACTATTTGTTTCTTGCTTATCAGATGCTGGAACATCTAAACCTGTTGATTATACCGTTCAAAATGAAAAAGAAATTGTTGATTATATCGCTAAAAATCATTTGACTGCTACAAGAACCGATTCAGGATTGTATTATTTGGTTAATGAAGCCGGTACTGGAACTCAACCTACCGCAACGTCTAATGTAACGGTGGCTTATAAAGGTTATTTTACAAACGGAAATGTATTTGATGAAAGTAAAGCGGAAGGAATTTCATTTGGATTGAATCAAGTAATAAAAGGCTGGACAGAAGGAATTCCTCACTTTAAAGTAGGAGGAAGTGGTATTCTTTTAATTCCGGCTCACTTAGGTTATGGAAGTAATGATAGCGGTCCTATTCCTGGGGGGTCTGTACTTGTTTTTGAAGTTAAACTTATTTCAGTGAATTAGGCATTTGTTTTTCTTTCCTAATAACACCAAAATAAAAAGGCTGTCTATTTCTAGACAGCCTTTTGTACTTAATTATTTTTTGGTTTCAACTATACTGATCGCATAACCTCCGCCTGGAGCACTGAACTGTGCCAGTTTTGATTTGTTGGTCACATTCATTTTACGAATCGTATAGGCTTGTGGATTTGTTTTATAATGCGCATCCTTAGCATCTGCATAAATTGTGGCTACATACGTTTTTCCTTTTTCCAAGAAATCAAATTTGATTGTTGAGGTACGAGGAGTTTCTCCGTTTACATTACCAATGAACCAATTATTAGTCACTTTTGCTTTACGCGCAACGGTAACATATTGACCCGGTTCTGCTTCAAGGTATTTACTGTCAGTCCAATCTACCGCTACATCTTTGATAAACTGAAATGCATCCGCAAATCGGTCATAATTTTCAGGTAAATCGGCTGCCATTTGCAACGGACTGTACATAGTTACATATAAAGCCAGCTGATTCGCAATCGTACTATTCACATGTGATTTATTATCAGGATTTATTTTGCTTAAATCCATTTCAAAAATACCCGGAGTATAATCCATAGGTCCTCCCACTAAACGGGTAAAAGGCAATACCGTTACATGATTTGGTTTAGAACCTCCAAAAGCTTGATATTCGGTTCCTCTCGCGGCCTCATTACCAATTAAATTTGGATACGTTCTGCAAATACCCGTTGGTCGAATAGCCTCGTGCGCATTGACCATAATTTTATACTCGGCTGCTTTTTCGACAGCATATTGATAATGATTGACAATCCACTGGCTGTAATGATTTTCGCCTCTTGGCAAAATATCACCTACATAACCACTTTTCACCGCATCATACCCATTGTCTTTCATGAATTGGTACGCTTTGTCCATATAACGCTCGTAGTTGCGAGTTGATCCTGAAGTTTCATGGTGCATAATCATCTTAATCCCTTTTGATTTTGCATATTCATGTAGCCCTTTAACATCAAAATCTGGATACGGAGTTAAAAAATCAAAAACATAATCTTTCGAATGACCAAACCAGTCTTCCCAACCTTCATTCCAACCTTCGACCAAAACCGCATCAAAACCGTTTTTGGCTGCAAAATCAATATATTTCTTTACATTGGTAGTATTCGCACCGTGTTTGCCATTTGGTTTTGCTTTTGCAAAATCAGTAACGCCAAGTTGCACCGTTGGGAATTCATCGGTGTACGCCCAGGAGCTTTTTCCGGTAATCATTTCCCACCAAACACCTACATATTTAACTGGTTTTATCCAGGAAGTATCTTCGATTTTACAAGGATCATTCAAGTTTAATGTCATTTTTGAGGCCAGAATTTCTCTTGCGTCATCACTAACGATTATGGTACGCCAAGGCGAATGACTTGGAGCCTGCATATATCCTTTGTCTCCTTTTGCATCTGGTGTCAACCAAGATTCGAATACCATGTTTTTATCATCTAGATTCAAATGCATACAAGAATAATTGATCAAGGCTGCTTCGTGTAAATTAATATACAATCCGTCACCTGTTTTTAGCATAAGCGAAGTCTGAACTCCTGTGGTAGAAAAAGACTTTTGAGAAACATTTGCAGTAGTAGCTTTTTCTGATAAGCCTCTAATTTCAGACAATTTTGAGGTGGTATAATCGTATTCTTGGGTGTCATAATCACCAGGAATCCAAAAAGCGGTATGATCGCCTGTCATTGCAAATTGGGTTCTTTCTTCTTTGATTACAAAATAAGTAAGGTTTTTTTGCGAAGGAAACTCATAACGGAATCCAAGACCATCGTCAAACAAACGGAAACGAATAACAATTTGTCTGTCGGTTTCTTTCTGGTTTAAGGTTACGGCTAATTCGTTATAATGATTGCGAATTGAGGCAACTTCTCCCCAAACTGGTTTCCAGTTTTCATCAAAAGTGGATGTCTTAGTATCAATAACAGTAAAATCATTTAACAATGATTTTTTATCATTTTTTAGCTCAAGACCTAATTTACTTGGTTTTACAACTGCTTTGCCTTTGTAATTTAAACTGTAACTAGGTGTTCCGTCATTTTGTAATGAAAAGGTCATTACAAATTTTTCATTCGGTGATTTTAACTGCTGTGCATTTGCAGTGTTAAAAAAAGCGAGCCAAAGTAAGGCTGTAAAAAGAAATTGCTTCATTTTTAAATAGAATTTAATAATTAATTTTTCAGGTTTGGTAATAGAATGTGATTTTCACGAAATCGATTTATTGAAAAACTCAAAGTTTTAATCCAAATTCCGAATTTCGAGAAAGTAAAAGTAAACCCTTTATGCGCTACATATTTTCATCATTCTAAAAAAGTAGATTGTGTTTCTATTTTAAATATGCAATATGCTGAATAACTGATTATTATGTAAATTTATTGTTTAAAAAAAGTAGTGTATTTATAATAAAAAAGAAGTCTTCTAGATTGTTTTAACCTGCAAGACCGTCTTGAAAAACAGATTTTTTCTATTTTAAACTAGTTCCTATTCGCATTACTTTTGCTTCAAATTCCTCACGTGGACCCGCTGCTTTATTTTTGAGTTGTGAACGGTAATTGTAAATTGTAGATGCCGAATAGCGAAGGAATATTGAAATTTTTGCACTGTCTTTGATGCCCAAACGGATCAGAGCAAAAATTCTTAATTCCGTATTCAGCAGTTCTCCTTCTTTCAATTGTGTTGTTTCATCATCAACCAATAAAGCTTTAAACTCTTCGATAAAATTAGGGAAGAGCTGTAGAAACGTTTTGTCGAAATTGGTATAAAATTCCTTAAGCTCATTTTCGACAAACTGTTTCGATTTTACGGCACTGATGAGGTCGTTCATTTTTCCCGTAGTTGCCATTACATTCAATTTTCGGCGGTATTCGTCTAACTTACCGATGTAGTCTGAACACTGGTCCATGTAACGGCCAATGTATATTTCCTTCAAAAGGTTGGCTTCGGTCAGCGTATAATTGGTCTCATTCAATTTTTCATTGAATGTATTTAATTCGGTATTCAGTTCAGAAAGCTTGGTATTAGCCAAACTTAAATCCTGTTTTGCTTTAGACAATTTCTTCATTTGCTTAAAAAGTAAAAAAAGCAGTACCAACAAAAACACCGATAAGATACTGGCACTTATCAAAAACAGCATTAATTGGAGTCGGTTGGTTTCATTTTGTTTTTGATACGCCTCGTTGATGATGGGCAGCATCTTAGATATTTCATAGGTCCGTAAACGCGCATTGCAAAAAAGCGCGTCTTCGAGGGACCGTTTTATATATTTATAAGCGCGGTCGATATCTCCGTTTTTATACATTAGAAAAGCCAAGGAACGCAACGAAATATATTCCTTTTTGGCCAACTGCAAATCAGAAATAGCAGAAATGGTCAACCATTTTTTCTCCTGTACAAGGTCTTTTTTTTCGCGATATGCCTGCGAAATAATATAGGAAATAACAGCTTTGTCAGGACTGTTAGGAGCAATATTTGGAAAATAATTTAGTAATAAATGTAGCGTCTCGTTATATTTTCCCGTGTCAAGAAGCGTACTGGATTTCGCCATAATATAAGCACTTGATTGCGTTGGATAAAAATTTAAGGAGGAATCACGGTACTTTTTGGTCAATAAAACATACTTTTCTTTTTCCTGAAGCGAAGCCGCATAATCAGACATATACCCATAAACCACACTATTTACAGTAAAATAATAGCCTTTTAAGTCGGGCGAAGTGTTGATGTCAATGGTGTTAAGAATATCCGTTGCTTCCTTATACATTCCTAATGTTCCCATGATGGAAGCCAGATTTAATCGGGCATCATTCCGTTTTCGGGCATCATTTAATTTTTCGGCTATTTGAAAACTCTTTCGGGCGTAAATCAATGCCGAGTCGGACTGATACAATTTATACTCCCCATACAATTTTCCGTAAATGGCATATTTTTGAAGATCGGTCGAAGTGTATTGCAGCAGTCTTTTGAGATTCTTTATTTCATTCTCTTTTTTATTCGAATACAATTGGTAATCAGCTACCCTTTGATCCAATTCATCCAACAGCGAATCGAAATTATTTTGCCCAAAAAGAAGAACGGGAAATAATGATGCAATAAGTATTGTCAGAAATCGATGCATTCAAATGGAATTAAATTCATGTAAAAATAATTAAAAATCTAAATTAACAACTAAAGTACGATGCGCAAACTCAGGAGCGTTGTTTTTTAGCCACGAATTACACTAATTTTTAAAATTAAATACTAATTCGTGGTAATTTGTGTAATTCGTGGCAAAAATTTTCTTCGTTTTTTAGCATCGGTAATGGCTGAAATTTAATAAAGCACTAAATTTATTTGCCACAGATTAGCACAGATTAATTTATCACGTAGCTTTAAAAATCTTTTTAATCCTTCCAATCTGTGGCAAAAACTCTTTTTATTAATTGGGACAGTATGTCTTTCTTGCTACAGAGTTATATGACAAAGAGAAATCCGTTTAATCGGTGCTAATCTGTGGCTGAATTTATATCATTATAGAAAGTTTTCATAAATCTATTTTTTGGCTCGACCAAAAAACTATCAATATTCACGGCTTCTAATTTTTTATAAACCCATAACTAGATAAGTCCCTGACAAATCATTAAATTTGTAGCTTATTCAAAGACATGTTAGAAAAAGAAGTAATAAATTTCGAAAAAACGGCTATTGTTGGTATTGTAACTCAAAACCAAAGTGAAGAGAAACTAAAGGAGTATCTTGACGAATTAGAGTTTTTAACTTTTACCGCAGGTGGTGAAGTTGTGAAACGTTTTTCGCAAAAAATGGAACGTCCTAATCCCAAGACTTTTGTTGGAACTGGAAAAATTGAAGAGATTCATCTTTTTGTAAAAGAAAATGATATTTCGACTTTAGTATTTGATGATGAATTATCGCCTTCACAGCAAAAAAATATATCTAAAATTATTACGGAATGTAAAATTCTGGACAGAACGCACCTTATCTTGGATATTTTTGCGCAACGTGCCGAAACTTCGTACGCAAGAACGCAAGTAGAATTAGCGCAATGCCAATATTTATTACCAAGACTTTCCGGAATGTGGACGCACCTGGAGCGTCAAAAAGGGGGAATTGGAATGCGTGGACCGGGGGAAACGGAGATTGAAACCGACAGGCGTATTGTTCGTGACCGAATCGCGTTATTGAAAGAGAAAATAAAAACTATCGACAAGCAAATGGGCGTGCAACGCGGCAATCGTGGGGCTATGGTTCGTGTGGCTTTGGTGGGATATACCAATGTTGGGAAATCAACCTTGATGAATGCCGTAGGGAAAAGTGATGTTTTTGTAGAGAATAAACTTTTTGCCACTTTGGATACGACTGTTCGAAAAGTAGTCATCAAAAACCTGCCTTTCTTACTTTCGGATACCGTAGGATTTATTCGAAAACTGCCGACACAACTGGTAGATTCTTTCAAAAGTACACTGGACGAGGTTCGCGAAGCTGATTTGTTATTGCACGTAGTTGATATTTCGCATCCTGAATTTGAAGATCATATCGCATCGGTAAACCAAACGTTATTGGATATCAAAGCCAATGACAAACCAATAATTATGGTTTTCAATAAAATTGACGCTTATAAACCGCTTACTATTGATGACGATGATTTAATGACCGAAAAAACACCGAGACATTTCACTTTGCAAGAATGGAAATCGACTTGGATGAGCCGAGTAGGAGAACAAAATGCGTTGTTTATTTCGGCAACCAACAAAGAAAATTTCGAGGAATTCAGAGAACGTGTTTACGAAGCGGTGAGACACATTCACATCACCCGTTTTCCGTACAATAAGTTTTTATATCCCGATTATAAAGATGCTGTGGAGAAAGAAGAAAAAGAAGAAATCGATTAATTTCTCCAAAATATAATGCATACAATCCCTTTTGATATTTTCAAGAGGGATTTTTTTTGGGCATGTCCCAGCTTCCTCTGCGTTACAGCTGCGTCAGGCTGTTCGCTGCAATCTTTTATTTCGCTGTGCTGCATAAAAGGATTTCCGCTACCATCCTTCATGCGGGCTCTCGTGGATATAATTGCTATTTCGGGTTTTTAGACTATTTGTAAGAAGAAATCAATATATTTGAAAACTAATAAAGTCTGACTTTTGTGATACATATCTACCTAAAATTGGGTGGCTTTGTATGAGTTTGTCATACATATATACAAGTTGGCAGTAATTTTCACAACTCACATGCAAAACACAAACCTTTTAATATAAAAAACTATGCAAATAATCGACATTAACTCTATGGACCAAGGAGCTGTTTACATGATGTATGAAATGTTTAAGTCCATAAAACAGAATCTAGAAAGTAACGGAAATTTAACAGAAGTTGAAGAGCAAAACATTATACATCTTGAAGCTCAATTAACTCACATTGAAAAATGGGCAGATGAAAAACTTAATGAAAAACTTCATTGGACAAAAGAAGATATATTAACTAATTATGGACATAAGCCAACATTGATAATTAATTTTCATCCTTCAACTGAAAGTTATAAAAAGTATGGAAATGAAATTGTTGCGAATGTTAAATTTACTGATGAAGAGCTATTAGAAATGTTTACAAATATTCAAAATAAAGCCGAAAGAAAATCAAATGTTGTAAACTTTACTCTTATTCCCACTAATATTGATGGAACTTTTGAAACGAAAGACATTTTTGAATTAGCAGGTAGAAAAATATAAAACTACCGCTAACACACGCTACAAGCAATTTGGGGATTTGGCTTAATGGAAAAATTGATTTGTATTTGGAAGACCCACTAGCGCTCGTTTGTTCACGTTCTCTGGTGCTCGTTTGCAACGAGTACCTACTTAAATTAAGAAACAAATTATAGCGTTTGCAACGCGGATCGCTAAAGAAGGAGTTTCCACTAGCGCTCGTTTGTCCACATTCTCTGGTGCTCGTTTGCAACGAGTACCTACATAAATTAAGAGACAAATTATAGCGTTTGCAACGCGGATCGCATAAAGCGGAGTGTCTTTAAATAATCTATTTTATAGTAGAGTTCCTTAAAATCAATATATTTGAAAAAAAATGTCTGAGAAATACAAAGTCATTGATAGTACAGTGCCTACTTTTATTACTATAACAATTGTAGATTGGGTAGATTTATTCGTACGACCTAATTATTGTACTATTTTAGATGAATCCTTAAATTATTGTATCAAAGAAAAAGGATTGAGTGTGCATGCTTATGTATATATGACTAGTCATATTCATTTAATTGTAACAGCATTTGATGGTGAGTTACAAAATGTTATTCGGGATTTTAAAAAATTCACTTCAAAAAAACTGATAGAAGCGATTAAAGAACATCCTGAGAGCAGGCGAGAATGGCTGTTACGTAAATTTAGTTTTGAAGCTCAAAAAACTGGAAGGGCTAAAAATTATAAAGTATGGCAAGATGGTTTTCATCCTGTTATATTGGATACTTTAGAAAAAGTAGAACAGCGTGTAAACTACATACATTATAATCCTGTTGAAGCCGAAATCGTTTTTTATGAAAGAGACTATGTAAACAGTAGTTATAGGAATTATGAAGAAGACAATACTATTTTTTGTAATGTAAATGTCGAATCTTTATGGTAATCTGTTTATAATAGCCGCGTTGCAAACGCTTTATTTAGTTCACACAAGTAAGTAGGTGTTCGTTGCAAACGAGCACCAGTGGAGGATCCTGCACTCAGCTATTTGGATAAGAAATAAAAACAACAACTTAAAAAATTATAATTATGGCACTTATCAATCCTTACATTAACTTCAACGGAAATGCCGAAGAAGCATTCAATTTTTACAAATCAGTATTTGGTGGAGAGTTCGCGAAGATTATGCGTTTTAAAGATATATCATCCCGAAACTTCGGGACTGAATATCCAGTAGCAGAAAATGAAGCAAATAAAATAATGCACATTGCTTTGCCTATTGGCCAAAATACTTTGATGGGCAATGACGTTCCAGAAAGTATGGGTCAAGTAAATGAAAATGAAAACCGATCTAAAATAGCTATTAGCGCAGAAAGTCGTGAAGAAGCCGATACGTTATTTAGCGGACTTTCAGCAGGCGGAAATATTGAAGTTCCTATTGGCGACAGTCCTTGGGGTACCTATTTTGGGATGTTTAGAGACAAATTTGGTATTGAATGGATGGTGGATTTTGACCCAAAATATAACGGAAAAGTATAAGCAGAAAACAACGAATGCCTAAAACGGAGTATTTCAGGACTAGACAAGAATAAAAATAAAAAGGACCTTTAGAAATTTCTAAAGGTCTTTTTTTATTAAAAATGTGTTTTTTTAGAAACCGTAATTAACCCCTAAGCCAAATACTTCTCTTACTTGAACGGCTTGAATCGAATTGTCATCGTAAATTGCCTGTACAGCCACATTTGCTGACAAGTATTTATTTATTCTCATGATTACATTCATTTGATAATCGACATCAATGTTTTGAGGTTTGTCTAAATAATTGGAATATAAATTCAATCTGTTTTCAATACCAACATTTGTCATTATGTTGAATTTATAATATCCCGAAATACTGGCTCCAAATTCAAATCGGGAAGAATCACCTTGTAATACTCCAAAAGAACGACCAAATTCAGTAAAATGAGGATGAACGATAATTAGTTTTGCTGTTGCAGGGGAAAAATTGACGCTTAAATGATTGTTTTTTTTCCACCACATTCCAGGTCCAACTTGAAAATAAGCCGGAGAAAAAAAATGAGAAATTTTGATGTTATTTTTATCAAAACCAGAGTCCATTTGGGTCTTGAAATTAAAAAACAAGGAATAGTACCATTCTCCTTGGGCATTTTTACCCCAAAGTGAATTCAGCTCTAAACGATCATCGGTTTTGGCTATTCTTTCGGCTCCTTTTATTTTACTCAGACCATAAGCCAGAATAAATTTATTATCCCAAACTATGTCTCCATTTTTATAGTTGAAATCATAATTCAAACCAAAATTCCCCGCCACGTTTGAAGTTCCGCCTCCCAGCCATTGTTTGTTGTAAGCGGATTGATTAAGAAGCAAAGAGATATTTCCTTTTTTGGTCCAAAGTTTTGTAGTGTCTTTTGAAGTTTCTTGCGCATGTACAGAAAGTATGGCAAAAAGAAACAGTAAAGAAAATGCTATTTTTTTCATGACTTTATCTTTTAAATTCTACTATTAAAGTATAAAATAAACGGAATACTACTCTTTTTTACTCGCTTTATATAATGGAACGGCAGAACAAGCTTCGCCATACATGATACTTCGTGCAAAAGGTTGTAGGTGATGCGCGGCTAATACGTAAGCCCGCATTGGAACCGGTTTTCTGGAACATCCTTTTATAATGACAGGTTTGTTTTCATACACCGAATAATCAATTTTAGGCAACAATTCTTCATAAAGAGAAGCGTCTAAATCTTCTAATGTCCCATTGATGATTTTCTTTGCAAATGGTGCTAATTGAATCGCAACCAAAATCGAGGCCCAAGCTGGAACAATAGCATCGGTACTGCAATTAATGGCTACATACTGATCCTGATATTGTGACCAATCCTGATTTTTCAGCTGCTCTCTAAAGTCTTTTTCTTTCAATAAAAAACCTTCCAAGAGCCATTGTGAAATGTCTACTTGCGCACGAATCCCTTTTGGATAATAATCTTCGAGATCGAAAACTTCCAAAACACTATTCGCAACTTTATTTATTATTTCTTCCATTTTTTTTAGTTTACAGTAGCAGTTGCAGTCACAGTTGTAAAACTGAAAACTGCGACTGCAAACTGAATACTTTTTAAAGCATTCCCAATTCTAATTTTGCTTCTTCGCTCATTAAATCTTTGCTCCAAGGCGGATCAAAAGTAATTTCTACTTCCGCATCTTTTACATTAGCAATTGATTTCACTTTTTCTTCTACTTCTCTTGGTAAGCTTTCCGCAACCGGGCAGTTCGGTGAAGTAAGCGTCATTAAAATTTTTACTTCATAATCCGTATTGACCATTACGTCATAAATCAATCCTAATTCGTAAATATCTACAGGAATCTCCGGATCGTAAATAGTCTTTAATATTTTTACGATTGATTCTCCTAATTCGGCAGTGTCTATTTGTTGTTCCATGTTTTTTAACAATTTATTTTTTATTATTTTTTTAAACCATATAAGAAATATAAGTTCATTAAAGGTTTTCTATTCTTCCTTTAATCTTCTGTATAATTCGTTAACGTAGGTTTTTTGTCCTTCATTGTAAATATTTACAACATTATAATTTATCATTAATCCAATTGGTGCTTCCAAAAGATTCATATAAGACATTAATTTTGCAACGTGAATTGGTAAAACCTTGTCAGAGGCTTTTAGTTCTAATACCAAGCATTTTTCAATAAATAAATCACATCTTAAATCAGATTCTAATTCTAAACCTTTGTATTCAATTGGAATTGTTAATTCAGATTGAAAATTAATTCCCCTCAAAGACAATTCCTTAATCATGCATTTATGATAAATACTTTCTAAAAGACCAGGCCCTAAATGTTTATGCACTTCTATGGCAGCTCCATTAACTCGGTAAACTAAATCTTTCAAGTATTTTTTTGTAACCATATATAAAATTTATTTTAAAAAGCAACAAAAATTTATTTGAGAGATGTTAAACCCTCTTATAAATGGTATAAACTTTTTAAGTTATTTATGATTTTCTTAAATGACCTTAAATTACTTATATGTTTAAAGGAATCTAAATGTTTTAAGATTAATTCTGCGAGTTGAATGCCAAAGCATACATTTTTATATTTTTTATCATGGATACCAATCCATTGGCCCGAGTAGGTGATAAATGTTCTTTCAAGCCTATTTCGTCAATAAAATTCATGTCGGCTTCCAGAATATCGGAGGCTTTTTGATTCGAAAAAGTACGAATTAATATAGCTATAATTCCTTTTGTCAAAATGGCATCACTATCGGCAGTGAAAACAATTTTATCGTCTTTTTTTTCTCCCTGCAACCACACTTTCGATTGGCAACCTTTAATCAAATTGTTTTCTGTTTTGAATTCTTCTTTTATCAAAGGAAGATTTTTCCCTAATTCGATGATGTATTCATAACGTTCCATCCAGTCGTCAAACATAGAAAACTCATCAACGATTTCTTCTTGTATGTCTTTAATTTTCATAGTATGCTGAATTTATTTCAGTATTATTCTTTTTTAGCGAATGAAGTTATTTTATTTACGAATTTTTTAATTTCTTTTGGTGGAAAACCATGATCAAAACTAGTCGTTTCATACGTTTTGTCTTTATAGGTAATTTTCAAATTGGCAATAGCCGCACCGTCATAAAAACGTTTTTCAGTTGGTGCTTTTAATTTTGCCAAACTATCTAATTCTATTGTTTTAAAACATTCCACTAGTTCTTTCCAGTCAGCATCAGCTATTTTTGTTGCTACCGGTTTGTCGTTTCCGCTTCTATCTTTTGTAACAGTAACCATCTGATTCTTCACCGTTATTTTTTGATAAGAACCTCTGGTATTGGCAACGTATTCAATTACAGCAGTTTCAATATCCTGTTTTTTTTGGGCTTCACACCCTTTTCCAAGAAAAATTGTCAGGAACAAAATAGATAGTATTTTCATGTGTAGCTAATTTTAAATTTTTAAGACAACATGAGTTGCGCTTTTTTAATGGCTTCCACCATAACGTCAATTTCTTCTTTGGTATTATAAAAAGCAAATGATGCCCGTATCGTTCCGGGAATACAAAAGAAATTCATGACTGGTTGCGCACAATGATGGCCTGTTCTTACGGCTATTCCTAATTTGTCAATTATCGTACCAATATCATACGGGTGAATTCCTTCAATATTGAACGAAATTACGGAAGTTTTTGCTGCGGCGGTGCCAAAAATTTTCAACCCTTTAATTTCTAATAAACGTTGGGTTCCATATTCCAATAATTCCAATTCTTGTTGTTGAATGTTTTCAAAACCAACTTCGTTCATATAATCAACGGCAGTTCCCAGAACAATTCCTCCGGCAATATTTGGTGTTCCGGCTTCAAATTTATGAGGTAATTCAGCATAAGTAGTTTTTTCGAAAGTCACTTCCTTGATCATTTCGCCCCCACCTTGATACGGCGGTAATTTATTCAACCACGCTTCTTTTCCGTATAAAATTCCAGTTCCTGTTGGACCACACATTTTATGTCCTGAAAAAGCATAAAAATCACAATCCAATTCCTGAACATCGGGTTTCAAATGTGGAACGGCTTGTGCTCCGTCAATGAAAACTGCTGCTCCAACTTCATGTGCCTTGTCAATCATGTATTTAATGGGATTGACAGTTCCAAGAGCATTCGAAATATGATTTACGGTTACGATTTTAGTTTTATCCGAAAGTAAGGTGTCGTATTCGGACATAATCAATTCGCCATCTTCATTCATCGGAATTACGCGTAAAGTCGCTCCGGTTTTTTCACACAACATTTGCCAAGGCACAATATTGCTGTGATGTTCCAATGCCGAAACTAAAACTTCATCGCCTGGTTTTAAAATCGAAGCAAATCCATTGGCAACTAAATTAATTCCATGCGTCGTTCCCGAAGTGAAAAGTACTTCGTGAGCAAATTTGGCATTGATATGATTTTGAAGTTTTCCTCGTGAATTTTCGTAGGCATCGGTTGCCAGTTGACTCAAAGTGTGAACGCCACGATGAATATTGGCATTAATTTCCTGATAATATTTTGAAATTGCATCAATCACAACTTGTGGTTTTTGCGAAGTAGCTCCGTTGTCGAAATAAACCAATGGTTTTCCGTTTACTTTCTGGGAAAGAATAGGGAAGTCGGTTCTAATTTTATTGATATCTAACATTTAATCTGCTTGTTTTTATTGTTTTTTATTGGTCAGATAGAATGCCAATAAGTACCATTTTTTAGAAAATCCAATTTGCTATTGGCGTTTCATTATTTAGAATTTTTCTAAATACAAAAGTAGTGAAATTGGAATTAATTTTTGGCAAACACTTGTTAATAAAACTTGATTTTCTTAATCCGGTTATGGTGCAAAAAAATGTGACTCTTTTTTATTAAATTGCTTCAAATTAATTGGCTATGAAAAAATTCTTCAGATTTGTTGGTTTTGCCTCTTTTATCGGAATCTTTTATTTTGGATTCACTACCTATCCAAAATTGGATTTAATCTCTGGCTTTTCAGCCAAAAGTATCGCTTCGGGACATTTTATCGATAATCGTTCCCAACAAATGATTGAGAAAGGGGACAATGATATCGATATGATTGATTTGGCAAAAAACAAAATCGATGATACCGGAAAATTTGCAGTTGCTTCCGTTTATGGTTTGAGAGAACGAAAAGCAATTTACCGCGAAGGTTTGGGTGCGACTTTAATCAACGATGATTTTGATGTGACAAAACCGTATTCAGTTCCGAAAAGAACAACATTGAACAATGATTTACCTTTTCCGTATGGAAATATAGAACCTAAAGACACGGTTTTTAATAACGTTGATTATACTAAATTGAATGCGGCTGTCGCCAATGCTTTTGATAAAAAAGGCATTGTTGACAAAAGAACGCGTTCCCTTTTAGTGATTTATAAAGACAAAATCATTGCCGAAAAATACGATACCGGTTTTGATAAAAACAGTAAAATATTGGGTTGGTCCATGACTAAAAGTATCACGAGCGCCATTTTTGGAATTCTTCAAAAACAGGGGAAATACGATATTTATAAACCCGCTCCAGTAGCAGAATGGCAAAATGATGAACGGAAAATGATCACCACAAGTGATTTGCTTCACATGAATTCAGGTTTGGAATGGGAAGAGAAATACGATAAAATTTGCGATGCCACCCAAATGCTTTTTCAATCCGAAGATATGTCACGAGTTCAACGGGAAAAATCGGCAGAATTCAAACCCAATTCACATTGGAATTATTCTTCGGGAACGACAAATTTGCTTTCCGGGATTTTGCGGAAGCAGTTCAAAACGCATCAGGAATATTTAGATTTTTGGTATTCCGCTTTGATTGATAAAATAGGGATGAACTCGATGATTGTCGAAACGGATATGGCGGGGAATTACGTAGGTTCGTCCTACGGCTGGGCAACAACACGAGATTGGTCAAAATTTGGGTTGTTGTATTTGCATAAAGGCAATTGGAACGGTGAACAAATTTTGGACGAAAGTTGGGTGAAATATACCACAACTCCCACGAATACTTCCAACGGAAGATATGGAGGACACTTTTGGCTCAATGCCAGCGGACACTTTCCGGATGTTCCAAGAGATATGTATTATTGCAGTGGTTTTCAAGGACAAATGGTAGCGATCATCCCATCATTGGATTTAGTAATCGTTCGAATGGGGTTGACCGAAGAACCTGAATTTGATTTTAATGGAATGTTGAAAGAGATTGTGGGGAGTTTGGAGAAGTAGTCTTTAAATAAATTAATAATATGAAGTTAAAAACGAAATCAAATTGAAGACATGAAAAATCTAATTCTATTTTTGCATTCATCGTTGGGTTCATAATCACTAGGTTTTACTTTAGACATATTTATCCTTTGCGTTCAAAAGAAAAAGGTTTTGAATTTGTATACATTGAAAATGACGGAACTGTTAGAGAATTAAATGAGGAAGAACAGGGATATTTATTAGAAAAATTTCAGCCAAATGATGGAGCAAGACCATTCGTTAAAACTAGATATAAACAACTTACCTCAGACGGAAAAATTTCAGGATTTATACTAAGAGTCAGAGTTCCTAAAAAAATTGAAATAAAAGAAGAAAGAATATTATAAAATAAAAAGCCCTTCCAGAGTTTAAAACTCTGGAAGGGTTACTTTGTTAACTTCTACTTAGTTTTTATTACAAATCAAATCCCAATTTCACGCCTAATTTATTGGCGATAATTGTAGTGATTCGTTTTTTAAGTTCCGGTATTTTTATGTTTTCGATAACGGCATTCGAGAACGCATACATCAATAATGCTTTAGCTTCTTTTTTAGGGATTCCGCGTTGTTGCATGTAGAACATTGCGGTTTCGTCTAATTGTCCAACGGTACAACCGTGAGAACATTTTACGTCATCAGCAAAAATTTCCAATTGTGGTTTAGCATTTATTGTCGCTTTGTCGCTCAATAGAATGTTGTTGCTTTTTTGGAACGCATTCGTTTTTTGAGCATCTTTCTCCACGTACACTTTTCCGTTGAAAACTCCTGTAGAACGATCGGAATAAATTCCTTTATAATCCTGAAAACTTTCGCAATTTGGAGTCGAATGTTTCACTAGAGTATAATGATCTACGTGTTGTTTTTCACCAATTATTGTAATCCCGTTTAAGGTACTTGTCAATCGTTCCCCAAAGTGATAAAAATTCAAGTTGTTTCTCGTTAAGTTCCCCCCAAAAGAGAAGGTATGAACGGAAACATGACTTTCTTTCTGTTGAGAAACAAATGTATTGTCGATTAAATTTGCTTCAAGCGCATCGTTTTGAATTTTGTAATAATCTACGATAGCACGTTTTTGAGAAAAAATCTCGGTAACGGAATTCGTTAACACGGGATTTTCAGTTAAACTTTGGTGGCGCTCGATAATTTGAACATGTGAATTTTCACCCACAATCACCAAGTTTCTAGGTTGAACCAAAAGTGCCGCTTCATTTCCAGTTGAGAAATACATAATCTCAATAGGCTTGTCAGCCACTTTACTTTTCGGAATGTGGATATACGCCCCTTCATTGGCGAAAGCCGTATTCAAAGACGTTAAACTTTCCTCTTTACTGGCAATTTTATTAAAATAGGTATCAATGATCATCTTGTATTTTGGTTTGGTCAATGCCGATGACATCAAACAAACATCAATTCCGTCGTGTGTTGTTGACGACAAATGTGAACTGAAAACACCATCAATGAACACTACTTTATAGGTGTCTATTTCGTGTAAAAAGTATTTTTTTACTTGGTTAAATTCAATTGCACTTTCTTGCTTTGGAAAAACGGTAAAGTCATTTTTTAGGATGGCGTTTAGCGAAGTGTATTTCCAAGCTTCGTCTTTTTTGGTTGGGAAACCTTTATTTTCAAAGTTTTTTATAGCTGAAGTTCTCACATCATGAAGTTCGGAGTGAACATCGACACGCTCTTCGAAAGCCATAAAAGACGATAGTAATTTTTCTTTCAATTCCATTTTTGGTAGTTATAAGTTATGAGTTATAAGTTATGAGTTATGCAAACTGCAAACTGTAACTGCAAACTAATTTTACGCTTCTTGTTCTTGTTTAATCCAGTCGTATCCTTTTTCTTCTAGTTCGTGCGCTAGTTCTTTTCCACCGGATTTTACAATTTTTCCGTTGTATAGTACGTGAACAAAATCAGGAACGATATAGTCTAATAATCTTTGGTAGTGCGTGATCACTACGATTGCATTTTTGTCGCTTTTTAGTTTGTTAACGCCATTAGCAACAATACGTAAGGCATCAATATCAAGTCCAGAATCAGTTTCATCAAGAATAGCTAATTTTGGTTCCAACATTGCCATTTGAAAAATTTCGTTACGTTTTTTCTCTCCACCGGAAAAACCTTCGTTTAAAGAACGAGAAAGAAATTTTCTGTCAATTTCTAATAATTCTGATTTTTCACGAATCACTTTTAGCATTTCGTTGGAAGGCATTTCTTCCTGACCGTTTGCTTTACGCGTTTCGTTGATTGCTGTTCTGATGAAGTTCGTTACCGAAACTCCTGGAATTTCTACCGGATATTGAAATGATAAGAACACACCTTTGTGTGCTCTTTCTTCTGGAGCTAATTCAGAAAGATCTTCACCGTCCAAAGAAATTTCGCCTTCGGTTACTTCGTAGTTTTCGTTTCCGGCAATGATAGAAGCGAGGGTACTTTTCCCAGCACCGTTTGGCCCCATTATTGCGTGAATTTCTCCCGCTTTTACTTCAAGATTGATTCCTTTTAATATTTCTTTGTCTCCAATGGAGGCGTGTAAATTTTTTATTGATAACATTTGTTTCTTTGTTTATTCGTAATGACCTTTTAATGACAAAATGTCTAATATTTCAATTGTGTTTTCTGCTGTAATTTTATAGATAATGCGATGTTCTTGATTTATTCTTCTTGACCATCGACCAGTCAAATGATGTTTTAATTGCTCCGGTTTTCCGATTCCTTCAAAAGGATGTAGCTGAATGTCTTCGATTAAATCGGCGATTTTTTTTAAAACATTCTTGTTTCCAGATTTAATCCAAAAATCAAGATCTTTTCTGGCTTTCGGAGTAAATACTATTTGCACAAAGCACGTATTTCTTCCATCGTCATTTTTATCCCTTTGCCGTCTTTAATACTTTGTTCGGCTTCCAAAATTTCTTTTACAAATTCTGGATTATATGGTTTTTCTTCTTCTACAATTTCAAAACCAAGCGATTTTGCCAATGATTTCAGCACTGGAAAATCTTTTTTCTTTACATTTTTTAAAACCAGATCCATAACTATTTAGATTTAAAGGGTTATCCTACAGAACCTTCCAAGCTAATTTCTAATAATTTCTGTGCTTCCACTGCAAATTCCATTGGCAACTTATTCAATACGTCTTTACTGAAACCGTTTACGATTAAGGCAATGGCTTTTTCGGTTGGAATTCCACGTTGGTTGCAATAGAAAACTTGGTCTTCGCCAATTTTACTTGTCGTAGCCTCATGTTCGATTTTTGCCGATGGATTTTTACTTTCGATGTAAGGGAACGTATGTGCACCACAATTGTTCCCCATTAACAAGGAATCGCATTGTGAAAAGTTTCTTGCATTATCTGCATTTGGTCCAATTTTAACCAAACCTCTATAGCTGTTTTGTGATTTTCCGGCAGAAATTCCTTTAGAAATAATGGTCGATTTAGTATTTTTACCTAAATGAATCATTTTAGTTCCTGTATCGGCTTGTTGGAAATTATTGGTAACAGCAATCGAATAAAACTCTCCTGTTGAATTATCTCCTTTTAAAATAACAGAAGGATATTTCCAAGTTATCGCTGAACCGGTTTCTACTTGTGTCCAAGAAATTTTTGCGTTTTTCTCGCAAATTCCTCTTTTGGTAACAAAATTGAAAACGCCACCTTTTCCTTCTTTATTTCCAGGATACCAGTTTTGTACGGTTGAATATTTTATTTCGGCACCGTCTAATGCAATTAGTTCCACTACAGCAGCGTGCAGTTGATTTTCATCACGACTTGGAGCAGTACATCCTTCCAAGTAGGAAACATAACTACCTTCATCAGCAACTAATAATGTTCTTTCAAATTGTCCTGTTCCTGCCTGATTGATTCTAAAATAAGTCGAAAGTTCCATTGGGCAACGAACGCCTTTTGGAATATAACAGAAAGATCCATCAGAGAAAACTGCCGAATTCAAAGCCGCATAAAAGTTGTCTTTTTGTGGTACAACCGTTCCTAAATATTTACGTACTAATTCTGGATGCTCTTTGATGGCTTCAGAAATACTCATAAAGATAATTCCTTTCTCCCCTAATGTTTTCTTGAAGGTAGTCGCTACTGAAACCGAATCCACTACAATATCCATCGCGACATTATTCATCATCTTTTGCTCATCGACCGAGATGCCTAACTTTTTGTACATTTCTAAAAGTTCAGGATCTACATCGTCCAATGTTTTATTAGGATCTACTGCTTTTGGAGCAGAATAGTAGGAAATGGCCTGAAAATCAGGTTTGGTATAATGCACATTTGCCCATTCTGGCTCTGTCATTTGCTCCCAAGCACGAAAAGCCTCAAGACGCCAATCGGTCATCCATTGCGGTTCTCCTTTTTTGTGTGAAATAGCCCGAACGATATCTTCATTTAAACCGATAGGAAACGTCTCTGATTCTAATTCGGTATAAAATCCGTATTCGTATTCTTTAGTTTCGAGTTCGATTTTTAAGTCGTCTTCTGTGTATTTTGACATAATTTTATTTTTTAAAACCATTAAGAAATTAAGATTTATTAAGGCTTAATTAACTTAATTTCTTAATGGTTTAAATCTGTTGTTATTTGGTTATAAAGAAAATGATTCTCCGCAACCACAGGTTCTATTGGCGTTTGGGTTATTGAAAACAAACCCTTTACCATTTATTCCTCCTGAGAATTCTAATATTGTTCCGGCTAAGTATAGAAAAGATTTTTTTTCTACAGCAATAGTGATGTCGTTGTCAATAAAAATCTTATCGTCTTCGTTTTTCGTTTTATCAAATTTTAAATCATAAGACAATCCAGAACATCCGCCGCTTTTTACACCAACTCTTACGTAGTCGATTGCAGCATCAAAACCATCATCTTTCATTAAATCGATGATTTTTTTTCTTGCAGTGTCAGAAACTTTTATCATAGCTTATATTGATTTTGTCTAAATTAAGCACAAAGATAGTGTATAAAAATCTTTTTCCATAATTGATGACATTTATATAGCTAATGCCAAAATAGAAAAAACCTATTTGAAACCGATAAAAGCGTTTGAATTCCTTAACTTTGGTTCTTCTCGAAAAAAAGAAAAATCATGAAATTATATCCTATAGAAACCGGAAATTTTAAACTGGATGGCGGCGCGATGTTTGGGGTGGTGCCCAAAACCATTTGGAACAAAACCAATCCAGCCGATGGGAATAACCTGATTGATATTGCTGCGCGCTGCCTGTTAATTGAAGATGGCGATAAATTGATTTTGATTGATACCGGAATGGGAAACAAACAATCAGAGAAATTTTTTGGGTATTATTCGCTATGGGGAACGCATTCGATGGATAAATCCTTAGCCAAATTTGGTTTCCATCGGGATGATATTACCGATGTATTTATGACGCATTTGCATTTTGACCATTGTGGCGGAAGTGTGCAATGGAATACCGACAAAACGGGCTACGAACCAGCATTTAAAAACGCCAAATTTTGGAGCAACGACAGCCATTGGGAATGGGCAACAAAACCAAATCCTAGAGAAAAAGCTTCATTCTTGTCAGAAAATATTTTACCGATGCAGGAAAGTGGTCAACTGCATTTTATCCAAAGACCAGAGGGAGATTTTCTTGAAAAATCGGAACTGGGTTTCGGTATTTTTTTTGTTGATGGTCATACCGAGAAACAAATGATTCCTTATATTCAATATCAGGATAAAACTATTGTTTTTTGTGCTGATTTATTGGCAACAGCCGGACATGTTCCTATTCCATATGTTATGGGATATGATACCAGACCTTTATTAACCATGCCGGAAAAAGCAAAATTTCTAAACGCTGCTGCTGAAAAAAATCATTATTTATTTTTGGAACATGATGCCCATAATGAAATTATAACGGTCGAAAAAACAGAAAAAGGTGTTCGGTTGAAAGAACGATTTACATGTGAACAAATCCTAACATAATGTTAACCCTGAATATTTTTGTAACAAAATAATTTATTTTAGACAAATATTTAAAACTCAACATAACAAATAATGAATAGTATTAAACCAATTTATTTATCTGCATTTGCACTATTAGTTCTGGCAGGATGTGGCGCTTCAAAACAAGTTTCTAATTCTAATGCAACTGTCTAGTCCTGAAAAAACGATACAGGATTAATAAAAAATAAAAGTACAATTTTTAAACAGTAGTAAGCTCCGGTTTACTACTGTTTTTTGTTTTATAGGTTCTCATTTTAATTAT